>CAWGZP010000180.1:0-50223 GCA_963826655.1 uncultured delta proteobacterium | reverse complement strand
TTGTGCGGTCCCCGTGGCTACCGCAACGTTATGAGTTGGTGCATACCTGGCGGTGAACGCCTTTACAAGCCGTCCAACCTTGTTGTCAAGGTTATACCAAGGGCTGCATTCGGCATGCTGGGAAGCAACATAATAGACACCTGTCATTTGTCTATTGACCTGTGAGCCTCCTGGCCTCCCATGCATTATGGGCTGGTAACGGTTCAGTACTGACAACCCCCAAATCGCCTGCTCCACAAGAAACAGAAGCATGAACCGGATGTGAGGCTCTGGGTGGGCATTCGCCTTTCGCCACAAGACTGCCAGTGCTTGGCAGGCGCGGGGAAGAAAGAAGTGGTGGATATGAGTAATTCCTGCTTTGTCCATCCGTGCTCGCTCGTGCGTCATGTGCATTGGCGGAATTTCAGTGGTCGGAACTTCCGGCGGGAGAGGCATTGCTGCGATTCGTTCAAGGATTTCGAGATCGAATGTATCCGGCGCCTTTTCATAGCGTCTTCCGGCCACGCTGTAGCAGATTAATGCCGGCTTGCGTTTAGGGGTTTGAATGGCTTTGTTTAATGCTTGGTCTAAGGTGGTAACGTAACATCGGTCCATGCGCTGCTTAGTCAGTTCGCTGTCACAATGGGGACATGCGAAGATGTCCTTGACTCGCTTGGTGTCCGCGTCCAGCGCCTCCTTCAAAAAGATCACCTCGCCTGCGCAGTCAGGGCAAGTGAAAACCTCGCTCCAGACGGTGTATTCAATGCGGCCTTTAGTCTTGCCATCGGTGTGGAGGGTCTCGTACATCCAGCCCAGTTCCTGCTCGACTTCGTCAAGAAGACGTTTGCCGGCTTGGGCAAAAGCCTGGACATCAAAGGGCAGGTTATAGTTGGCCGCGATGAAGGTGGCTGCCGGTGATAAGTCATTGAGTACAACGCGTCGGGCTACCCCATTGGGGTTTTCCCCGCCCTTCCTTAGCCCATTCCGCTTCCAAATTGCGACGGTACTCGCCCGATGCAGCGCCGCACCACTGGGCTGCAACACCGGTCATTCCCGAGCCGCAGAAGCCGTCAAACACCAAGTCGCCCGGTTCGGTGTAATGGAGAATGGATGGCACTATAGCCAAGATGAGGTACTTTCGTGTGATAGGAATGCGCCTTGTAAAGTGGCATGGGTTTTGCCCTCGCTGGCATCGACCGCAAACGGCTCACGGTGGTAAGGACAGCTTGCGGGTTCTCCAACTTCTGCGCTTCCCACTCCCTGATAAAATCACCAAGCCAGGGATTCGGGCAGGCGGTGTAGTAGGGAGGATCGGATAGAGCGAGAATGTCCTCGTCTGTCCCGAACGGGAAGCCTTCGCTCGTGCGGAACTCCGGGTCCTGGAGTTTCTCGCTCAGTTTCTCGGTGAAATACTTGCGGCGCTCCTCATCGTTGGCAAAGGTAAGACCCAGGCATTGGACTGGGCGAGACAATGAGGCGCTCTGGTCACCCGTGGAAAACAGGTCAACTTGTCTGTGAGGTAGGTTGTCCATTGATTCTTTTCCTCTGTGGTCCAAGAGAAACGCTAATAGCGAAACGGCAAAAGCTTGGGCCTCTCAAAACCTTTGGCCCGAACTCCTGCGACAACGCGAAAACCTCAACGCCTGCGGCAAAAGCTTCTTTGAAAGCTTCGGCATAGGCTCGGGAATGCTTCCAATTGATGGTGAAGGCTTCCGCGTCCCCCCGCTGCGCAACGAAGAGCAACACGGCCCGCTCTCCGGCGGCAGCTCTGCGAGCCAACCACCCAAGTTGCTTTACACTACGAGGTGTGACTGAATCAGGAAAACGGGCAACTCCTTCTTCAACAACCGTGGCGCTCTTCACTTCCACAAAACAATTTCCCTCCGGTCCGGTAAGCACAAAATCAACGCGCAAACCCTCTTCGACGACGCCGCTCCCTCTCCAGTGTCTCATAGTTATCCAGCCCGGGCACCAGGCGCTTGCGGAGGACTTCTTCTGCAAGGAGGTTCGAAAAATTTGTATCAGTCCCTATCCAAAGACCATTTAGCTCAACGGCTCTCAAGGTATAGCGTCGCTTCCGCTTGGGATCCCTACTATCCCAGAGCAGAGCTGGGCTGCCTGTCTGTAGACAACCGGCTAGAGATCCGGGATTCGCGCAGTAGGCGAGAGTTCTCAGTGCCATCGGCCAAGACCATGTCCGCCAAAAAGCGTTGAGGTCGCTCCAGAAAAACAGCTTTGTACTGTGGCTGGGGAAAGGGAAGAAAAGAACTCAAATAAAGCCTCTCCTACCCATGTTAAACAGGCGCTGTTGGGTCATCCTTTTTTCCGCCACGCTTCTATTTCCTCAAAGCTCTGTATTGCTGCCCTTGATTTCCCTCAACTCAGAACCCGCAACCTGGTCACAGACAAAGTGACCAAGTTGACGCTTGGGCGGGGCAGAACTTAGTCACTATCTTGGTCTCTGTTGTCCTCCGGACGCTGTCTCTCTTCAATCAACCGTCGTTCCCGCTCCAGTTCGAGCCGGAGTTCCTCTTCGGTCGGCAGATAGAGCATGTACTTGGAAGCAAAAAGCTGTTTGCTTTCGTTCAGCACGGAATAACGAGCGATGGTTTCGTTTTTCTTTGCGCAGAGAATAAGGCCGATGGTCGGGTTGTCGCCTTCCGTGAGGTATTTGTCATCGAACATCCGGATATAGCTGTCCATCTGTCCGACATCCTGATGCGTCAACTCGCCAATCTTGAGGTCAATCAACAGGTAGCATTTCAGAATACAGTTGTAGAAAACCAGATCGATATAAAAATAGTCCTCATCGAACTGCATGCGTTTCTGTCGACCGACGAAAGCGAAGCCCTTGCCGAGTTCAAGTAAAAACGACTGAAGGTTATCAATAATCGCCTTTTCGATTTCCGACTCATGCAGAACGTCAGAATCCGGTAATCCAAGAAAATCAAGAATATAAGGATTCTTAATAGTGTCGGAGGGAATGCCTATTTTCTGTCCCTGACAAGCAAGTTCCATAACTCCCGCTTTGTCACGGCTCTTGAGAAGCCTTGCAAAGAGGAAGGTATGTATCTGACGGTTGAGGTGTTCGACATCCCATCCTTCATTCTCTGCTTCGATCTCATAGAAAAGACGTTCATTTTGATTCGTGACACTCATCAAGGTCCGATAATGTGACCAGCCCAAATTGGGCGAGAACCCTCGCTCGGCGCCGGCTTGTTCGACTGCCAGCGCCATGACATCCAAAACGCCACTTTGATGGTGGCGTTTTCCGGAGGCTTTGAATTCGCCACCGGCGATGTGGCGAATCTCAGGGATACGGTCGGAATAGACCGTGTAAAAAGTTCGGAAGTAGCGCAAGTTGGTTGTGGAAAAACCGCGCCCGTACTTATGGCTCAACTTAGCGGAAAGCTGTTCTATCACCTGCTTGCCGTATTCGGCACGCTCATCCCCGCCCTGAAGCTCCTGAACTATTTCACGCCCGATGAGCCAATAGGCGATGACCATATTGTTGTTGACAGACCGCACAACATTGGCGCGCGCTTGTTCAAGAATAGAAACAACGCGATCAAATAGATCGTTGCCCTTCGGCTGCGTAAGTCCGTTTGTATCCATGTTTACTCCAACACGATCCGCACTTTGCCTGGCTCCTTGCCCTTGGTGAGCCCGTCCAGATATTCCTCGAACCGTTTCCTCATCTCCACCGGCGTGGCCGGTGAGCCGCCAGAAAGAAGGGCGTCGCGCAGGTCCGCGATCTTGACTGAGACCTTGGTGAGCCCGGAAAGCACCTCCTGCAGTGCGTGGATGAAGTCCTGGTCCAAGTCGTCCGGCAGGGTCCGCTTCTTGATGAAGCCGTCAACCAGCTTTCGCGGCTCGGGCCTGAGCAGGCTCAGGTTGCCCTTGGTGGTCGGGTCTTCAAGGTTGGTGAGCAGCGTCTGCGTCCAGTTTTCGACCAACTTATCGAGTTCGCCGTCCAAGGCGTCCAGCATCGTCGCCGCGGGAGCCGTGGGCGGTTCCGCGGCCGGTTTGAAGTTGCAGTGCGGGCAGACCGGCGAGGCCTCCAGTTCCTGCTCGGTGAGCGCGAAGCAGCTCTTCAGGCCGGCGAGCCGGTTCTGGAAATCGGAAAGGTGCTGACGCGGCATCAGGTCGATAGTGGAGAGCTTCTGCAGGTCCTTGAGCCGCTCGTCGCACATTAGCTGGGCCTTGCGCTTGTCCTCGTTCACACCCAGGCGCGCTTTTACATGCATGGCGAGGTATGCCGGCAGGTAGGCCTTCTTGAGATCCCCGAGTCGGCGCTGGGTCTGCTGGCGGAATGCCGTAGCGCTACGCTTGGCCGGGTCGCAGATCTGGGCGAGGACCTCGTCCCGCTCAGTCTTCATCTTGTCAATCCACTCGTGGCCGGTGGGCAGAACCGCCTCGGCAGTGGAGAGGTACGCGGCTGTGGACCCGAGGTCGACCACCAGTTCCTCGAGCGCTTTGATCTCGGCAAGGGAATTGAGCCCGTCCCGATGCGCCGTTACCTCCGAGGCGTCGTAGCGGAAGTTCTTGAGCTTGCCGGTCGTGGTGTAGGCCTGCAGGGATTCGAGGAAGGTCTTGGTCCCATCAAGCCTGGCGCGCAGTTTCTTGATTTCGTCCTCGGCCAGCAGGCTGCGGCCCCAGAAGAACAGCCCGGTCTGCAAGCTCTGCTGAACAAGCACGAGCCGTTCCACTGTGGTGGTGACGGCCTTCTGCAGTTCCTGAACCGGCTCGTCCTTGCCCTGAGTGACCAGTTGGGCCATTCCAGGTGTGAGCCCGAGTAGTTCGAAGAGCGCCCTGAGCGCCGGGAGGTTCCAGTCCTTGGGCCGTTCGATGTGTTTGAACTGGGCCAGTTCGTCGATCCCGGTCCCGGCCAGTTGCGGCAGACCCGTGGCATCAAACTTCTTGCCGGGAATCGAGAGGACTACTTCGCCGACATATAGCAGCGCGGCCAGCACCACCACGGCCCATTCGGGTTCGAGCCGGAGGGATTGCGGTGCGAGGTACTCCACGCCGAGGACGTCCTGAATCAGCTCGGAGCGGTTGACCACCTGACCGTGGCCCTTCTTCTTTGCGACGCCGAGGATGTGCTTGGCGTACTTGGACCGGTAGGGATCGAGCCGCTCGCCGTCGAGGAGTTCAAGCGCGTCGAGCACAGCCGTTGCCTGCTTGGTACGAGTCTGTCCGGCTATGGCGCGGAGGGCGTCCTGCGCGGCCTGGGCCCGATTCGAACCGGTGATGAGCACTGAGAAGAACGGGTACTCCGGGGCCTGGTCCTGGAAATGGGTCCCAAGACAGAGGCCGGAGATGGTGTTCACCAGGTCGCGGAAGTTGATGCGCTCATGGGAGCCGATTCCCGAAAGCTCGCGGATGGACTTGCCCTTGGCCCATTCAGTCAGGGACTTGGCGCGCCCCTGGTAGGTGACCTCGAAAGCCGTGGTCATATTCTTCTGCAGCCATTGCACCAGGTCGCGCAGGAAGTTCGGATGCCTTGGATTCGTAAGTGGACTTGGCGTTGCCTGAGGCGGTGGAAGCAAGGTCCAGGGCTGCGGCGTAGCTCTTGACTGCGGCTCCGGAATTCCTCGTCCGCGTTCGTCAGTCGCAGGAACAGCTCGTCGGGTTTCTTCTCATCCTTGAAGTGCGGCGCGTCGAAGGGTTGGATAAAGTAGACGTAGAAATCCCGCGGCGGTACAACCGTGGAGCGTTCGTTGGGCGCGCCGAAGAACAGGTATCCAAGACGCGCGGCCTTGCGCTCCAGCCATTCGAGCTCGTGCTGCCAGATTTTGTAGCCGGTGACGTAGGTCTGGTCGGTGCACTCCATGACCCGTTTCAGGGCCTCGTAGTAGTAGCGGTCGAGCTGCGAGGAATCGAGGCTTTCGGCCCGCTTCTCGATCAAGGCGTCGAAATCGTCGGTCTTCTTGAGGTCCAGGTAGTACTGGCGGTTGTCCGGGTTGGAAGAGATGAATTGGCCGCTCACTGTCTTGTGGATTTCGCGCAGAACGGTCTCCACCTGGGAGAGCAGGTCGTCGGCCGGATCGCCGCCCAGCTCCTCAATGCCGGGTTGGAAGAGGCACAGGCCGTCGCGCAGTTCCTCAGCCGTTGCGCCCAAGGTGGCGTAGATGTCGCCGGTGGTGAGCCGGTGGACCGAAAGCGCGTGGATGAGCTGCACCGCCATGGGCTTGTAGGCCGGACGCGTGAAAGCCTGCTGGATGCGCGATTCGAGCACCTGGCTGCAGTCGATGACCGCCTTGATGTCCGGCACCGCTCGGAACGACGGGTTTTCGCGCAGGGTCGTCCAGTAGCCATCATAGGCGATCACCCCTGGCCGGTCCTCGGGAACGTTCTGGCCGAGGAGTTTCTTCATGGCCAAAGACAGAGTCTTGAGCACCTCGCGTTTTTCCACTGCGGTGACCCGCTCAAAGGTATCGATATAGTCCGGATGCACGGGAAAGAGGCGCACGAACTCGTCCATGCGCTCGTTCATGCGACCGTAGAACTTGGCGAAGGGAGTCAGATACTCCCGGATTTTCACCTGTTGTTCTCCAGTCTTCTTCAGCAAGCGCTCTGCCACAACGAATTTAACGTCCTTACGAGCGATAAGAACTTGCTCGAAGCGGTCCTTCACCCGGCGAATGCTGTCGGCCACGAAAGAAAAGCGAGGACTGTCAAAAATGGCTTCTTGTACTCCGGCGATAAAGCGGAACCGCAGGTCTTTGCAGACCTCGCCGATTTCGCGAAGGAAATTGAGGTCGAGGATCAACTCTTGATCTTTGCGCGTGCGCAGATAATCGAGCAACTCGTCCACCACCAGGAGCAGGCCATCGTCGGGATACTCCTGGTGGAAGGCGGTCATCATATCTTCAAAGGCGCCTTTGTTGTTGATCACCTTGTCCGCAGGCGGGAAGGAATAAGACGCGCCAATTGCAGCCAGGTACTCTTCCAGTTCGGCCACGAGAATGTCGCGCAGTGACATGGTCGTGGCGCCGATTTCGGTGCGGACAACCTTGAAGCGGCCACTGATCTTGGCTGCGGCACTCGCCACGCTCTTGTCGTTCAGGAGGGTCGATAGATTGCCATTTTCGGCCAGAGCGGAGATCACTGACATGAGGTGCGACTTACCAGTGCCGTAGTTGCCGACGACCAGCAGCCCCTTGTTATCCATGGATTGCTCGAACTGGAGCTGAGGTATGACTAGATTGACCAGCTTTTCAGCCATCTCCTCGGAGATGACGTAGGTCTGGACAAGTTGCCGGGCAGCAGCAGCCTCGTCGGCATCCCGCAACTGAACCACGGACTCGATAGGTTCGAACTGGATCAGGTCTCCATACTTCATTATGGTTGTCCCCATGCGGAATTGTTCATAACACAGCCTCCGGGCTGACTATGAGCAAATCTCGTACTGAATATCGTCTGTATTCAGGGTGGCCTGGCGTTGCATAGTTAATGTATTCGCCGCCAGCGGACCCACTCCAAGCTGCGACGATTGTCCTGTTGCGAGAAATCCCCTGCAGCAGCCTGAGCGGATCTTGTTTGAGAAAAACATCGAATAGCACTTCTATGTTATCTAGAAGAACAACCTCGCCCTGTTGTGAATTTACGATCTCGGACAGCAGGCGAGGCAATTGAAGTGTCCGTTGGCGTTCCGTGAGATCCAGCATACGTCGCGACAATTCAAGATTGACATTTACCAGTGGGGCATTTGTGCGTTCGCTGACATGCCGAAGCGCGGCAGTCTTGCCTGCTCCGGCTGGAGCCGCCACCAATACAAGGCGGTGGTAGAGGGCGACCGCTTGTACGATCATCTGGATAATTCTATCTGCAAGTTGCTCAGCCATTACTGATTTCCCCTTGGGTAAAGCCAACTCACACACGTTTCGTCAAACCTACGGTCAATGGTCCTTTTACGGAACGGCCAGTGGCGTCCGATTTTTCGGGATAGGACTTTGCCCTCCCTGAACAGTTTATAAAGGTGGACTTTGAAATCTTCAGGGCTGTTAATTCCTGGATAGTTAGCACGTCAAGTGTTTCCATATCTATCGCACGTACCTCTCGCTCATGTCGCGGCAAAGTTCAAACTTGAATTGCTCAAAACGGAAAATAATCTACCGTTAGCGATAGTTGTTGTCACGCACCAAGTGGTTCACCGTTTATTTCATAATACTTATCACACCGGGTGGGCTTCCTCAGCCAAGGTCATCAGACACAGATTTTGTCATAAAATGCCCCAGAGAAGCCGGCACACCTTAGAAGCACCTTTTTTCGAAATGGTCATTGCAAGAATTGAGGGATTTGGAGGTTTTCTCTCCCGCTTCTCCATCTTCCACCTTCTGTCCTCCGTCTTCAAGCGAGCGTTTGCTTTTCTTTTCCTGGGGAATACGAGATTATTGGAAGTAACTACATTTGGCGTTACATCAGGGTTAGATTCCAGGTGGGACGAAGAGAAGAACGAGCAGAATATCCGCAAACACGGTTTCGATTTTGCCGACCGCCCGGGAAATTTTCCAAAACGCCTTGATAGCTCGAATCGACAGCCGGGAGGAATATGACGAAGATCGTTGGCAGGGCATTGGAGTGTCACAAGGGCGCACGGTGGTTATAGTTTTTGCAGAGAGGGACCAGGACATTGTCCGAATCATCTCTTTGAGGAAGGCCAACAAAAATGAGAAAAAGCAATATGAAAAAGCCATCACAAACCGATTGGACACGCATTGACGCGATGAAGGACGATGCAATCGACTATTCCGACAATCCGGAATTGGGTGATGATTTTTTCGCCGAAGCAGTATCTTGGCCAACGCACAAGCAACAGACAACGTTAAGGCTCGACCCTGACGTGATCGATTTTTTCAAGAAAAGTGGCAAAGGTTACCAAACCATGATGAACGCCGTATTGCGTAAGTATGTGCAAGCACAAACCAAACAAAAATAGTGCCAAATCCATTATGTAATTGAGGGATTGAGGGATTTTCTCACCTGCTTTCCGCCTGTCTACTCTTCACTGTCCCCTTTTTTTTCTCTGCGTCTCCGCGACTCCATGTGAGATCACTATCTACTGTCCACTGCTCACTGAGCCGAGGACTGTGGCACGCGGCATCTCATACCGCGGTCCGCCGGAAAGGGATTCAGCCTTTTTCCGACATAAACTCTTCCTTGATGCGTTCCGCCAGGAAGACTTTCAGCAACGACTGATACGGGACGTCTTTTTTGTTCGCCAGCATCCTCAGATCGTCGAGCATGGATTCTGGGAGCCTGACCGAGATTGTCTTAGTGGATGGCTTCAACTTGGGAAATGACAACCGCTTCGCCTTTCCCCAATCGATATGCTCAACTGAGTCCCGGTTCGACCAAAAGTCCCGCTCCTGATCCTCACTCTCGAATTTCGGAATTTTCTTTTTCATCGTATATCCTTCTCTCAGCCCGACTCATATTTCGGGCCGAGATCACACGGATCAGACTGCCCCGGACCGTGAACACTACAAACAGCTTCCATCCCCTGTCGGTCTGGCCTAAGGTGTAGTAGCGCGACTCGTCATGTGAATGCTTTTGATCATCCGCGACCACAAATGGCAGATTGAAAAAAACCTGCTCACACTCCGAGCGCGTTACACGATGGTTGGCCCAATTTTTCTCAGAATTCTCTTCGTCCCACTCAAAGCCACTGCTCCCAGCCAACTGTTCCAGATCCACAGTCTCTCCATCTAATTGGTCGGAGAACTTATAATTGTGTATATGATCATAACATACAAGATACAAGGGCTCGAACTGAAATCGATTGAGGGACTTAGGGATTTTCTCCCCCGTTCTCCGTCTGTCCACTCTCCGCTGTCCCCTGGTTCGGAAAGACTCGACGGGTTGCGCTCCAAGACTGTGTCGCAAACGCAATATTTTTCGTGTTCTCTCCCTTTCTTAAGGGGAAGCAGGGGGACAGTGATTCTCCGATGTCATCTAATACTTTAAAATCCCCCTCGATCCACCTCGATCCCCCTTTACAAAAGGGGGAAGTAGAAATTGGCCCCATCGGATTTTGTCGAAGAATTTCCGAATTGCCCCTGGCGGTGCTTTTGAGCCGGGGTCCAGCGTCCTTAAGGCTTAGGACGGTTAATGACACTGGGTTCCGGCCTAAAAGCACCGCCGGAATGACGACGTCGGAGCCTGACCTTTCGTGGAGCTTCAAGCTGCCATTAAGGTAAAACTTCGTAACATTCCCGGGAATGTCGAACTCTGCGATAGACCGCCGGCAGAGCAGGAGGTTTACCCTGTCAATTATAGCCTTTTTATGATTGTGTTTGCCTACCCCGCAAAAAACACGATCTGACCGCCGCTGTTTGAATTCCGGTTCATGAAAAATGATGATTATGCCGAGTAGAAAGAACAAGCTGAAACGTTCGCGAAGCGACCTCGTCGCCTGCGCGGATTGACGGGAAATGGGCTGTTCGATCGCGATAGACCACGGTTGGAGGAGGACAGCACCAGTGCGGCCTCAACATCCTCTGCGTACCCCTGAATCCACCGCAGCTACGCAGAGATCGTAGAGAAGGGCGATAGGGGTGAAAAGAAAGACGCGAAGAAACAGAAACGCGCCTCGAATTCTGCTTGAAAATTCACAACATTAGCCGCAGACAAGGCTGAGAGCGCAGAGAAAACAGCCCATATTCTTTTCTCAGCGTCCTCTGCGCCTCTGCGGTAGAACAAATTTACCGTGTTCGCCCAACTCCGTAATCCGACGCCTCTGACGCTGGAGCAACCCCCTGCAGCAATCCAGCTTTTGTTCCGGGCGGCAGCAAATCGGACACCGATCTGCAAGCTCGGACAGGAAGACCCATCGTGAAAAGATTTCTACTATTTCTCGTTCTATTCGCAATGCTTCAGCCTGTTTCCTTTCCGGCTTTCGGGCAAGATGGCCCGAATCTTCCGGCGGGTGGTAAACTTGTTGTCGGCGTTGTGAATGATCCCCCTTATCTCATGAAGGGCAAGGACGGTGAATGGACCGGTTTTAGCGTCGACCTTTGGGATGCCGTAGCTAAAGAGCTTAAAGTCCCTTATGAGTTCAAGGAGATGAAGTTTTCCAAGCTTCTCGACTCCCTGAAAGATAACGAGATCGATGTTGCAATCGATGGTTTCTTTCTGTTGGCGGAGCGTGAAAAATACATGGACTACACAGTCCCTTTCGGCAGTACCCGCCTTGCCGTGGCGACCTTACCCGATAAACTGGACCATCCCTGGATAGCGGCCTTAAAGATTTTCTTTTCCTGGGGAATCATGAAGATCATCGCTTTACTGCTTATTACTCTTTGCCTGCTGGGTTTTCTTCTCTGGTACATAGAGCGTGGACACAACCCTGAACACTTCGGGGGCGGATTCATACACGGGATCGGATCGGGGATTTACTGGGTCGGCTCTACCCTGGCTTCCGGGTCCTGCTTTGGGATTAGCCTGAAGTCGTTGGCGGCCAGGAGCCTGGGGCTAGCCTGGATGCTGATGTGTGCCCTGTTGTTCAGCGCTCTTACCGCATCGCTCACCACTTCTCTCAGCGCGAGCAAGAACATGGCAAGCACCGTGAGTGAAGAAACGCTTCGACATATGCGCATTGCGGGAATCAAGGGCAGCGCGGAAGCCACCGCGCTGGAAAGAATGAATGCGACATCCTATGTCCTGTACAACACGGAGGAAGATGCCCTGAAGGCGATATCCGATAAAGAGGTTGAGGGCTACCTCTACGATGAGATCACGCTTCGCTATTACAGCGACAAAGACTATAAGGAGAAGATTACTGTCTATCCCACGAACTTGAGAAGATTCTCCTTTGCCTATGGGCTTCCGAAGGACAGTCCCTGGAGGACCAAAATCAATGTCGCCCTAATGAACTTCATGGAAAAACCCGATTGGGCGCTTCTCCTTGGCCGCTACGGAATTGGACAAAATTTCGAGGGAATACCGTACGCCCCTTTTAATAACAGGGGGAAATAGCAACGAGAAAGCTTCCAGACTATCAAATGCCCCATGAGCCGCATCCGATAGTGCCCACCACCAGAGACGGAGCCATCCATTATGGGTGGCGGCAAATGCCACATTCTTCGGATACGAAGCATCGGCATCCTCGGAATTGGCGTCCGCACCCGTTCAAAGCCCACAACAATCCCGTCAAGAAGGGGCTTGCAGCATATGCCCTGGAGTGGTGATACGGTTAGGCAAGGTGGTACCTGAAACGATCTGTTGGAATCGAAATTGTCGCTTTATCGTGAACCTCTTGCGCTTCGCGCCCGGATACGAGTATCCGGGCCACCCGCGTGAACCCGCTCTTCCCTTTAAACTGCCCCTTCCCTCCCCGCTTCATGCTAGACTTTCATCTATGTAAATCTAAAGATCGACTTTAGCCCCTTGCGGCAGGTTACAGAACTTTGGGGATTGTCGAACGGATGGCTCTTGCTCATTGCTTCCGAACCTGAGCATTGAATTTGTCTGGTATTTGCAATGAAACCATTCACACTTCACCGAATTGTTGCGCTTTTGCTTGCTCAAAGCTATTGTTAAGGATTGACGAATACGCGCTATCGGTGGGCCAGGAAACGCAGATTGCGAAACTTAAGAGAGATGAGAGCCAGACGAGGGCAAAACATTTACCGCGGATTGCGTTCGGCAATTCGAAAAATCCTGTAATCTGTTGCAAGAGGCTACAGTCGATCTTTAGATTAGCGCGGATAAGCGGATAAAAAGATTCAAAAACAACCCCCGACCACGGAGTTTTTCATGACGACAGAGTCCTTCAACCCGTTTGCCATTGCTCAGCAGCAGATAGATAGAGCGGCCGAAAAGCTGGAACTCGACGATGCAACCCGTGAGCTGCTGCGGTGGCCCATGAAGGAGATCAAGGCGACCCTGCCGGTCAAACTCGATGACGGTTCGACCAAGATTTTTCATGCATTCAGAATCCAGTACAATACCGCGCGCGGTCCGGCCAAAGGGGGGCTCAGGTGGCATCCTCTCGAAACGATTGACACGGTCCGCGCCCTGGCCGCCTGGATGACATGGAAGACCGCCGTCGTGGATCTGCCGCTTGGAGGAGGCAAGGGAGGCGTCGTCTGCAATCCCAAGGAACTCTCCGAAGCCGAAAAGGAACGCCTGGCCAGGGCCTATATGCGCGCGATGGCCAGGTCGCTAGGGGTCACAAAGGACGTCCCGGCCCCCGACGTATATACCACGCCGCAGATTATGGCCTGGATGATGGATGAGTATGAAACGATTATCGGGGAGAACCATCCCGGCGTCATAACCGGCAAGCCGCTGGCCCTGGGCGGGTCCAGGGGCCGGGGGGACGCCACTGCGCGAGGCGGCATCTATGTCACTCGCGAAGCCGCTGCTGCTGCCTCCATCGACCTGGAGGGCGCCACAATGTCCGTCCAGGGGTTTGGAAACGCGGGCCAAAACGCCGCACTCCTGGGCGAGGAGATATTGCACCTAAAGCTTGTGGCAGCTTCCGATTCCAGGGGAGGCGTCTATAACCCCAGCGGGATCGACTCGGCGGCCCTGGTCGATTACAAGATAAAAAACGGGACCCTTAACGGCTTTCCGGGCACTGAGGCCATAACAAACGAGGAGCTTCTCGCCCTGCCGGTAACAGTTCTTTTCCCGTCCGCCCTCGAAAACGTGATTCGCGCCGACAACGCGGCAAATGTAAAATGCAAGATCTGCTGCGAACTGGCAAATGGGCCAACCAGCCCCGAGGCCGACCGAATTCTCGATGACAAGGGTATAATTGTATTGCCCGACTTCCTTGCCAACGCGGGTGGTGTGACCGTATCCTATTTCGAGCAGGTACAGAATGCCTACAACCTGTATTGGGAACTCCAGGAGGTCCACTGGAGACTTGACAAGAGGATGTCCCAGGCTTTCGAGGCCGTACGCGAGATGAGTCTGCGCAACAAAACAGACCTCAGGGAGGCCGCCTACCTGGTAGCAATTGCCAGAGTGGCAGAGGCCTGCAAACTCAGGGGATGGGTCTAAAGAGCAAGGGCAAGGGCATTCACCACAGAGGCACAGAGGACACAGAGACACCAATTAAAAAAGCTGGGGAAAACCGTGACAAGTAATTCGAGACCCTGTGTCCAGAATTCTTTTTTGAGAAGCTTTTCTCTGTGCTCTCTGTGCCTCTGTGGTGAATCGCTTTTTGGTTGCTCGTTGGTGAATCGCTTTCAGTCTTTTGCTTACGGATTTTGTGATGGACCAAATTGGTAAAACATACTTCACTTTGGCGGACATAGGCGCGTCGGACCTGATTCGCGCCTACCGCCTCTATCACAAGATGGTCCCTTTTCCTCACCTGCTGGGCGAAATTCGAAAGCTTTTCCTGTCGCTTCTCTGCGAGAAAGGGATCGTCTGCGCGGAATCAATCCGGCGGGACGCTCTCAGGGAACTGGAGGAACGCGGCGAACCCGTCACGGAGCAGGCAATCGCCGAGTTCGTAGAAATACTTACCGATATCTATTTTGCACGGCATTTTACATTCGAAGATATCGAAAACTACATAAACCTGGTCAGAAAACGCGAGGCTTTCCGCAGTCTCGACGAGGTGCTCAACTCCGAGGGAGCCACCCACGACCAGATCCGTGAGGCCGTAAGAGAGCTTTGCTCGATCCCGAAGGGCAGCCTGCACCTGCCTCCCGGCGGCACAATGGGCGTGCGCGTCGCCCTGATCAGCCGCTTCATTTCCAACCAACTCCCCTTCCTGGGGGCCGCGAAGAATCACATCACCGTCCGGGACATGGACGAACTGATGGAGCGAATTATCCGGAACCCGAGGCGAGGAGGACGAATCGGCGGTAAATCGGCCGGCATGTTCCTGGCCTACAAGATCGTTTTACCGCTGCTCGGGGAAAGGGACCCGGAATTTGAAAAATACGTTACGATTCCCGAATCGCACTATTTTACTTCGGGTTTACTGACCGATTTCCTCGACTTCAACCATCTTTTTTCACTGCACTCTCAAAAGTACAAGAGCGGGGAAAAACTCGAGGAGGAATTCGGCCAGATATCGGAAACAATCCAAAAAGCCTCCTTCCCACCCGACGTAATGGCGCAGTCCAGGGAATTTCTGAACAATATAGGGCAGCATCCGCTCATAATCCGTTCATCCAGCCTGCTCGAAGACAACTTCGGGTATACTTTTTCGGGCAAGTACGACTCGGTTTTCATCGCAAACCGGGGCGACATCGAAATCCGGCTCGACGAATTCACGCGCGCACTGAAGCAGGTCCTCACCAGCGTCTTCAGTTCGCGGGCCATTCTTTACCGCCAGGACCATCACCTGCTCGATTTCGACGAACGGATGAGCGTTCTCGTTCAGAAAGTGGTCGGAAGGGAGTTCGGGAATTTTTTCTTCCCGGCTGCCGCGGGTGTTGCCTTCTCGCAGAATATGTACGCCTGGACCCCACGGATAGTCAGGTCGGACGGGCTCATGAGAATGGTCTTCGGCCTTGGCACGCGCGCGGTCGAACGCGTAGGGCCCGATTACCCCCGGATGGTTCCTCTCAGCCATCCTCTTCTTCGCCCGGAGGCAAGTGCCGAAGAAATCAGGAAATATTCTCAGAAGCTGGTCGACGTTCTCGACATGAGTTCAAACTCCGTTCTGACGGTTCCAGCCGCAGACCTTTTCCGGGCAATCGATCATCCGGACCTCTACCATATCGTCTCGGTCGACGACGAAGGGCATCTTTCAGCCCCTCTTTTCAAAAACCGGGAAATTGACAGGGCCCGCGCCTGCATAACTTTCGACAACCTTCTTTCCAAGACGCCCGTGGCAGGCCTTATGAAAAAAATCCTGAATCAACTGGAAAAGGCATACGGCGGGGCGGTGGAAGTCGAATTCGCCTGGGACGATGGGAAACTTTATATTCTCCAGTGCCGCGCACTCGCCGCGAGCAAGCTTGTCGAAAAAGTTGCCGTCCCAGGAAACATTTCGCCCGAAAAAGTTCTATTCACATGCAGCAGCGTCCTTTTCAGCAGCGCGGTCAGAAATATCGAATACATCGTATACATCGACCCCAGGGCTTACGCGAGGTTATCCACACTCGAGGAGCGGCTCGGGGTGGGCCGCCTGGTAAGAAAGATCAACCGCCTTCTAAAGGACAAGACATTTGCGCTCTTTGGACCGGGGAGGTGGGGGACCAACGATGTGACAATGGGTGTCCGGGTGGGCTATGAAGACTTCAACCATACGCGGGTCCTGGCCGAAATAGCCATGAAAGAGCTTGGGGCCCTCCCGGAGCCTTCCTTCGGCACCCATTTTTTCAACGACCTGGTCGAAGCAAACATCGTTCCCCTGGCGATTTATCCCGACAGCCCCGGGGCGGTTTTTAAAGAGGAGTTTTTCCTTCAGTGCCCAAACGCCCTGGCCTCGCTGGACCCGGAACTTCAAAACGACGGCATCGCGCGCGTCATAGACGTTCCCTCCTGCACGACGGGACAATACCTTCAGGTCTATCTTGATAGCGAGCAACAGCAAGGGGTGGGTTTCCTGGGCTATCCGGATCAGGCAACCTGAAGACCGGATCGGAACGGACGCTATATGGACAATGTCAGCCAGTCAGCCGCGGCTTCAGCGGAACGATAGAATACATCCGATTGATCGATTTGATCCAGGTTTCGTGCCTTGCCAAGTTGAGCCACATGATCGAAGTGGAATCCCCCGGCGCAACCGGCAGGGTCTATATAGAGTCCGGCAATGTGGTTCACGCGGAGTCGGGCGAGCGGACCGGGGAGGAAGTTTTTTTCGAACTGCTCCAATGGGAGAGAGGCCATTTTGAAACACTGCCCCTTCCCGAGAATGTGGCAGTTTCAATAAACCGGCCGTGGGAATATCTGCTCATCCAGGCGATTCGCCTGCCGTCGGACGAAGTGAGCGCTGAAAGCGAAGGCCCCGCAAATCGAGGCCCCTCGCGCGGCTTTTGGGGCACCATAAAAGAGATCGCGTTGACCGACCTGGTCCAGTTGATCTGCCTGGACAACGTCGACCGCATTGTCGAGGTTGGCTTAGAGACCCTTAATGGAACGATTCACATCCGGGCGGGACAGGTCTGTCACGCGCAAATCGGCGATTCCGTGGGCAAGGAGGCCTTCTTCGAGATACTCAAGGCCCGGAGCGGAAGCTTCGTGACGCGCACAGGCTCCATGGCGGGCGATGCCACAATAGACGAGCCATGGGAGCATCTGCTCATCGAAGTCATGCGCGCTCTCGATGAAGCCTCGGAGGCAATCGACGAACACAAGGCCAAAAACCGGACCGAATCTGTGCTCCAAAAAGTGCAGAAAAAGAAAATGTCTGAAAAAATCAAACTTGCCATGAGAGCGGACAAGGAGACCCGGAGTATCCTGATCCGGGACAGCAATCGAATAATCCAGGTAGCCGTAATGTGCAATCCCAAGATAACCGAGGGTGAAGTGGCGGCCATAGCCTGCTCGAGGCAGGTGGATGAAGAGGTCCTGCGCAGGATCGCCGCCGAGAAGGAATGGATAAGACTCTACCCCGTTCGCCTGGCCATTGCGACAAATCCCAAAACCCCGATCGCCGTTTCCAGAAGACTGCTCCCAACTCTCAATCTTCAAGACCTCCGAAATATCTCTCGAAGCAAGTCCGTTCCAACCATGGTGGCAACCGAAGCGCGAAAGTGCCTCCCGAAGTAGGTAGCGCGGCGCCTACCGTCCGTTTATCCATTTTGCGCCGCCGCGGGAGGCGGGAATTTTTATGCCCGCATCGGCTGCGGATGGAGCATAAAGTCGGCCAGCACCAGCAGGGTCATCGCCTCACACACCGGGACGATCCTTGGAATCGCGGAGATGTCATGACGGCCTTTTATACTTATCCGCGCGGGTTCGCCTTCGGCGTCCACCGTGCGCTGGGACTTCGAGATCGATGGGATAGGCTTTACCGCGGCCCTGATAACGATGTCCATACCCGTGGAGATGCCCCCCAGGATTCCGCCCGCGTGATTTGATTCGTAACCATCCGGCGTTATCGGATCGTTGTTTTCGCTGCCCAGCATGCCGGCAGCCCTGAACCCTTCACCTATCTCCACCCCTTTGACGGCGCCTATGGACATGATTGCGGCGGCCAACCGGGCGTCCAGCTTGTCGAATACGGGTTCACCGAGGCCGGCAGGACACCCTTTAGCGCGGATTTCGACGATTCCTCCAGCCGAATCCCCGGCCGCCCGAAGTTCATTCACACGGACCATCATTTTTTCCGCAGCTTCCGAGTCCGGGCAGTAAAAGGGGTTTTTCTCTATTTCGTCGAAGTCGAAGCCGCGGCATTCAATGCCCGCAAGGGCAACAGTACAGGCTTGCACTGAAATTCCCCGAGCATCC
This sequence comes from uncultured delta proteobacterium, assembly GCA_963826655.1. Taxonomy (GTDB): domain Bacteria; phylum Desulfobacterota; class Syntrophobacteria; order Syntrophobacterales; family Syntrophobacteraceae; genus SbD1. The sequence goes on along the minus strand of CAWGZP010000180.1, from coordinate 31,872 downwards.
AGAAATTTTCTTGCGACGGCCCCTGCGGCCACTCTTGCCGCGGTCTCCCGGGCCGAACTCCTGCCGCCGCCGCGCCAGTCTCTTATCCCGTATTTTTGCTCGTACGTCCTGTCGGCGTGTCCCGGCCGGTAGAGCCGCGAGATTTCCGAGTAATCCATGCTTCGCACGTCGCGATTATGTATGAGCAGGCCGATGGGGGTCCCGGTGGTCAGGCCTTCGAAAACCCCTGAAAGAATTTCGACCCTGTCGGCTTCCGCCCGGGGCGAGGTGAAAGATTTTCCGGGCCGGCGCCTCTCCAGATCTTTTTGAATGTCTTCAGGGGTAAGCGGTATTGCCGGCGGACAGCCGTCGATGACAGCGCCCAGGGCCGGTCCGTGCGATTCTCCCCACGTGGTTACCGAAAAAAAGCGTCCAAAACTATTGCCTGCCAAAGTTATCTCTCCGTTTTAAGTGAAGTCACCCCTGCAAAAACTTACTCATTATATTATAATAAAGTCGTGTGAAAAGGCTCCGAAGGGTTACCTTTCATTTAATTGGAGGAAATAAGGATGGATGATTATCATCCTGACTACATGGAGGACTTGGAACAACAGGTCGAACACGAAGTTGAACTTCCTCCGATGTATAAAGTCCTGCTTCATAACGACGACTACACGACGATGGAATTTGTCGTCGAAGTTCTTCAGAAGGTTTTTCACAAAAATGCCGCTGAAGCCACCCGGATAATGCTCCTTGTCCACAAGACGGGATCCGGAGTCTGCGGTATTTTTACAGAAGATGTAGCTGAAACTAAAGTAGAAATCGTGCACCATCTGGCCAGGAAGAGCGGATTTCCACTGAGGTGCACAATGGAAGAAGCCTAAAATGATAAATAAAGAACTTGAACTCACATTTGCCGCTGCCATTAAGGAAGCCAAACAACGCAGGCACGAGTTTTTCACTTTAGAGCATATCCTGTACGCCATTCTCCATGACGTAACGGGCAGGCGCATCCTGTACCATTGTGGGTCCGACCTGGACCAGCTCAAAGAGCGCCTCGAAAAGTACTTCGACGAGCGTTCGGAAAAGCTGCCCGAAGGGGTCGAGCAGGACCCGATCCAGACCTTGGCCGTGCAGCGCGTTTTGCAGCGTGCGATGATGCACGTGCAGGGGGCCGAGAAAAGGGAAGTTGACGCGGGCGATATTCTAGCGGCCATCTTCTTTGAAGAGAACTCGTATGCCGCTTATTTTTTGAAATCCCAGGGCATATCGAGGCTCGACGTTCTCAGCTTTATCTCGCACGGCATTTCCAAGGTTTCCGATCCGGAGGAATCCGAATTTCAGTCGCTTTCCTCTTCACAGGACCAGCCGAACCGAAAGACAGGCGCCCTGGACAGCTTTACCGTCGACCTGATACAGAAAGCGGCCGAGGGACGGATCGATCCTCTTATCGGACGCGATGAAGAAATCCTGAGGACGCTGCAGATACTCGGCCGGCGTACCAAGAACAACCCTATTTTCGTAGGGGACCCCGGGGTGGGCAAGACCGCCATAGCGGAGGGACTTGCGCTTAAAATCCATAAAAAAGAGGTCCCTGCGTCTTTTTTCGATATTGAGATTTTCGCCCTCGATATGGGAGCGCTGCTCGCCGGGACAAAGTTTCGAGGCGACTTCGAAGCCCGTCTCAAGGGTGTTATCCAGGAACTCAAAAGAAAGCGCGGGGCAATCCTTTTTATCGATGAAATCCACACCGTGGTTGGCGCCGGCGCTACGAGCGGCGGCTCCATGGACGCATCCAACATCCTGAAGCCGGTACTGGTGACGGGTGGACTCCGCTGTATAGGTTCGACCACCTACGAGGAGTACAAGAACCACTTTGAAAAGGACAGGGCGCTCAGCCGCCGGTTTCAGAAAGTGGAGGTCCGCGAGCCCTCGGTCGATGAGACCTACCGGATACTGCAGGGTTTGCGCCCCTACTATGAGGAGCATCACGGGGTGAGGTACACGGACGGCGCCCTCAAGGCGGCGGCCGAACTGGCGGGCAGGTATATAAATGACAGGTACTTGCCTGACAAGGCCATCGACGTGATCGACGAAACCGGAGCGAGCCTGCGGCTCAAAAAGGACAAAAGAGTTCGCAGGATTGTCGCGGTGCGCGATATCGAGACGGTGGTTGCCAGGATAGCCAGGATCCCCGCCCGAAGCGTCACCTCGACCGATCAGATCAGGCTCCAGGGCCTCGAAGATGAGCTTAAAAGAGTCGTGTTCGGGCAGAACAAGGCCATTGAGATGCTGGTAAAAGCGATCAAACGGTCGCGGGCCGGCCTGCGGATTCCTGAAAAACCTATGGGATCCTTTCTTCTCATCGGTCCCACGGGGGTCGGGAAGACCGAGGCGGCCAAGCAGCTTGCCAAGATCCTGGGAATCAATGGCCAAACCTGGCTAGCAAACCAATTACTCGCATTCCTACTATTGCTTTGCGTCCCGGTAGTGGGGCCGCTGGTCCAATACTCATCTGTAGAGGAGCCGGTCTTACCATTCGACGCAAAATAAGCGACCATGAGGTTAGAGCCGGGAACTCCCGAGAAATTATCGGCTTGCGTGCCTGCGGTCAAATCGTACCCCGAGTCATTAAGCGAGGCCGGATTTTGTTCGATCGCGGTAATGGAACCGAGGTCGGTCGCTTCTTCCAGGGAACCTCCGCTTGCCGTAGTCTGGTAGACGACGCGGATAAGATCAGCTGTACCGTTGCTCACGTCGTAAAAAAACGCATGCGCCTGGCCGCACAGACCGGCCACCAACAGCCCGGCCGCCAAAACTACAAGATACTTCTTCATTACTTTCCTCCTAGAAAGAAAAAGTCGAATTCTCCCCAGGCAGCCCGGCCGCCCGGAACATCCGGACCCGTGGCTTTCCGTCACCCGGTTGCCCGGGTTTTGGCTTTATCTAAGGCCAGACACGGATGGACACTGATAGATCCGCCGGGCCATCATGTCTCTTCCATTTCCTGTTGGAATCCACCTTTTTTCGGACCCCGGTAATTTCATAAGGCTCCCGGGGTCCGAAACGCGATGGGTTTCACACTAACCGGTACGCATCGAGGCGAGGCAGGATGCGGGGCGAACCCGCCTTCCTGCCCTGTTCACTTAGTTTCGAGTACGAAAACTCAGAACCACAATTTGCTGGTTCCGGGTTTTCTCTAAAGATCGGCTGCAAACCCCGCGAACACATACAAGATCGCCGGAATTGACGATCTGCTCTCTAAAGTCTCCGCGGTGAGGTTTTTAACGATTGAAAAGTTCCCTTCTCTTGATCCCGATCAGCCCGAGCAGACCCGAACCGAAAAGCAGCGCTGTCGGCGGAATGGGCGTGGGGGACGCAAACGGCTCGACCTGGGTCGAGACTATGTAGTCGCCGGTTTGGGGGTTAGCCAGATAGCTGGTCACGAGTTTGAGTTCGGGCGCAATGGTCGCGGACGTTGATCCCGGATTCCAGGCGTACAGGCCCTGGGTTGCGGAGTGCCGTTGGCAGGGAAGCTGTGCCAAGGCCACCATTCAGGAGATAGCCATCGTAGGTCCCGCCCAGACCCTTATAGAAGCTGTGACCAACGCTTAATGACGCCCAGACATTTGCCGTGCCTGCGCCTGTGGTGGTGTTTTCATAGTATGTCAGCACGCTCTGAGTTGTTGGCCAAACGTTGTTTCTATAGCCAGCACCTCCGTTGTTTGTTAACGTCCCGGTACTGGGACCACTGGTCCAATATTCTGTACCGGTGGTGGGGTTAGAACCGTTCGTCGCAAAATAAGCTACATAGAGGTTGGAGGCAGAAACCGCCGATGGGAAACTATAGGCTCCTCCGGCGCCCGCGGTCAAATCGTACCCTGTGTCTTTTAAGGAGCCGGGATCTTGTTCGATCGCAGTAATGGACCCCAAGTCGGTCGCTTCTTCATAGGTACCACCGCTCGCCGTAGTCTGATAGACGACGCGGATAAGATCGGTTTGGCTGGTCCCGTAGTAAAAAAACGCGTTCGCCTGGCCGCACAAGCCGGCCACCAACACAGCAGCCGCCAGTACCACAAGAAACTTTTTCACTTTTTTCCTCCTGAAGAAGAGTTGAATTCTCCCCAGGCAGCCCAGCCGCCCGGAACATCCGGGCCCGTGGCTTTCCGTCACCCGGTTGCCCGGGTTTTGGCTTTATCTAAGGCTAGACACGGATGGACACGGATAAAATTCAAGACAGGATAAATACGGATGAATTACATAATCCATCTGGAACACGGATGAACATGAATGAGTACAAGACAGGATAAACATGGATGGACTGCATCATCCGTCCGGAATCTGTGTCCATCCTGTTTCTCTTTTATCCGTGTCCATCCGTGTCTCGTGTCCATCCGTGTCTCGTGTCCATCCGTGTCTCGTGTCCATCCGTGTCTCGTGTCCATCCGTGTCTCGTGTCCATCCGTGTCTCGTGTCCATCCGCGTCCCGTGTCTATCAGTGTCCAAAAAGTTCCCTTCTTTTGATTCCGATCAGCCCGAGAAGACCCGAACCGAGAAGAAGTACGCTGGGCGGAATGGGCGTGGGGGAGGCTAATGGCGTGACCTGGGTCGAGACTATGTAGTCGCCGGTTTGGGGGTTAAGCTGATAGCTGGTCACAATTTGATACTCGGGGCCAATAGTCTGAGACGTCCCTGCCGGGGACCAGTCGTAAAGACCCTGGGTTGCAGAGCCGTTGGTCAGAGCAGCCGAGCCTGAGCCTTGGAGAAGATAGCCGGAATAGGTGCCGTTCAATGACTTATAGAAGCTGTAAGGAGCGCTTATTGCCGCCCAGACATTTGCCGTACCTGCGCCTTGAGTGGTATTTGTATAGTACTTGAGCACGCTGTTGGTTCCTTGCCAAGTTGGGCCAGTAAAGTGAGCACCTCCATTGTTTGTTTGCGTCCCGGTAGCGCTGCCACTGGTCCAATACTCAGTAGCGTTGGTGGGAAGACTACCGTTCGATGCAAAATAAGCGACGTTGAGGTTAGAGGCGGAAGCTCCCGCGAGGTTATAGACCCCTCCGGCGCCTTGTGTTAAATCGTACGCATTGTTGGTAAAAGAGCCTTGTTCCACCGAAGCAACGGTCCCGAGGTCGGTCGCTTCTTCATAAACACCGCCGTTTGCCGAACTCTCATAGACGACGCGGATAAGATCGGTTTGGCTGGTCCCGTAGTAAAAAAACGCGTTCGCCTGACCGCACAAGCCGGCCACCAACAGTCCGGCCGCCAAAACTACAAGAAACTTCTTCATTACTTTCCTCCTAGAAAGAAAAAGTCGAATTCTCCCCAGGCAGCCCAGCCGCCCGGAACATCCGGACCCGTGGCTTTCCGTCACCCGGTTGCCCGGGTTTTGGCTTTATCTAAGGCTGGACACGGATGGACACGGATAGATACGCCGGGCCATCATGTCTCTTCCATTTCCAGACACGGATAGAATTCAAGACAGTATAAACGCGGATGAATTACGTCATCCATCTGGAACACGGATGAACATGAATGAATGCAAGACAGGATAAACATGGATGGACTGCATCATCCGTCCGGAATCTGTGCTCATCCTGTTTCTCTTTTATCTGTGTCCATCCGTGTCTCGTGTCCATCCGTGTCACCCATCCTGTTTCTCACTTATCGCTGTCCATCCGTGTCCCGGCCCCATTCCGGGTCACGCCTGAACGGCGCTGCGTCTGCTTCCACACTCCTTTCTCCCCCCGTGGGCTCGCCAATAGAGAAAGCCCCATCCCCCTTGCGCAAGGAATAGGGCTCTCTCGATATTGGCTCCATCAACCGCTAGCTGGGCGGGACGGAAAAGTTGTCAGGATTTACTTAGTCGCTCTTCTTCGTATCCTCCCTGACAATCTTTGAGTAAAGTCTGGGCGAAAGGCCGCGGAGCCAAAAAAGCCCCGATTACGCCCTCGCAGGTTCCTGATTAGGGCTTCCCGGTCCCCATAAAAAAGAGAGTGCGCCGGCAAAGTACCCCTGGGTTATTTTTTCAAGCAATCCGCAGATGACGCAGTTCACCGCAGATGCTTCAAAAAGAGAAATGACAGAATAAACCGCGGATTTCGCGGATAAGGGCCGCAATAATCCACAGTCCGTAGGATGGGTGGAACGGAGCGCAACCCATCGCCCTAACTGCCGTGATCCGTTCGACAACTCAAAAAATCCTGTGATCTGTTCCAGCAGGGGGCTATAGGCCAAGTGATCGTACGGAGCTTCCTCAAGGGCCGGGGGAACGGGAATGAAGCTTTTGCCGCCTGCAAACTTATCTTCAGAGATGCGAAGAGATCTCTTGTGATCCGATTCCTGCTCACGCGGGAGAGGCCTTAGCTCGGTCGCCTGGCTTAGCCGTAATTTCGTCGAACATGGCATCGGCTTGCGCCCCTTTTCCGACGATGCGAAGGTTTCCATCTTGTCTTCGGAAGCAAAAATCCAGTCATTTATGTCATACATGGAACTTTAATAGGTTCAAAGGATACGCATGGTGCTTATACGTGTCAAGAATTATTTCACAGACAAATATATAAATGCACAATCGGGATATTACCGGATTGGGGCCAAAATTGAAGTCATAGCCACAAGCAATTGATTTTTATTGTTCTTTGGCATAAGTTCATTTTTTGATTTTTACCTGAGTCGATGGATATCACTCGAGCGTTCCGGGACGATATACATGGGTCCAGACGAAAAGAGTTTCACGCGGACCGCGGATAAGAAGAAAAGACAAAGGCGAAACACTTGCCGGGGACAGCAAGAAGAAACAACCGCAAACACTTACCGTGGATGGCACGGATGAGCGCGGATAAAGAGAAAAGGCCAGGTCAAGGGACTGAACACGGATTGCCTTCATCCGTGGATTATTGCAGTTCTATCCGCGCCCATCTGCGAGATCCGCGGTTTCCCTTGTCTTTTTTGGCTCTAACATCTGTGTCATCTGCGTCATCTGCGGATGGCGGTTTCTCTTTTTCTTTTCTTTTCTTTTCTTTTCAGGTTTTTCAGCAATGCTCTCATCTGTGGATTGAACTCATTTAAAAAGGCGGGGCAAAAGCATGGACGAAGGACTAAGGCAGGCTTTCCATTCCAGGGTCGAAAGGGAGCCTTTCGCCACAAAATTCGGGCTAAAACTGCTTGCGATCGGGGATGGCTACTCCAAGGTGGAAATGAAATTTCGCCCGGACATGGAGAACCTGTTCGGCATGGCCCATGGAGGAGCGCTGTTCGCTCTTATCGACGAGGCCTTCGAGACCGCAGGCAACTCGCACGGGACCCTCTCTGTGGCGCTCAACATGAATGTTACCTTCATTGCTCCGCCACAACTGGGAAGCACTCTGACGGCCGAAGCACGCGAGCTGAGCCTTACTCGAAAAACCGCTTCCTACGACATAAAGGTTCACGACGAGCGCGGGGAACTGATCGCAACGTGTGTGGCCCTGGTTTACAGAAAGGGACAGCCGCTGCCGTTCATGGAAGAGGCAAAAGACGCCCCCTAACAAACCACAGGGTCAAACGCGCACCGGCAGCGCCGTCTCCCATGGCGGCGTAAACCGGTCACTGCCCGCCATTGCCGGTTGTCTCGGTGGGCAACCCGGCCTCCCGCCACGCGGTCCATCCATTAACCAAAACCTCGACGTGTGAGTACCCTCTGGCCGATAACTGCAAGGCAACCTCTTGGCTCAGGTGACAATTTTGCCCGTCGCAGTAAGCAATGATGACCGAATCCAGCGGAATTTTCGCGATAATATCCGGAAGCAACGCATCGAGATTGTCCGCGGGCAAATTCAGGGCGCCCTGGATATGGCCGTATCTATAGGCTTCCTCGGGCCTGGCGTCGCAAAACACGGCCCCGTCTGTAAGAAAAAGCGCCCGCGCTTCCTCGATGGATACGACCGGCTCCTCGAACCTTGTGCCGGCTGCGCTCGAATTGGATGAACGCTCCCCCGAGAGCGGCAGCCCTGCGCGCCGGAAATGGTTCACCCCCAGTGAAAGTGCGACTGCCAACAAAATAATCAGGGCGGCTTGCCAAAGGGCCTCTATTATTTTTTCGTTGCGATTAGCGGTTTTCATACGATTCTGAAATCTCGAGGGATAAAATTCCACGGCCAGCAGACCACTTGCCCTCACAGGAGCCTGATGCTGTTACGCGAAAAGAGTTGATGGGTTGCGCTCCGCTCCACCCATCCTACGGGTCTCACAGGAGCCGTTCCCGATGTGCAAAGCCGCCGGTGTCAGCACCCTCCGGCAATCGACCGAGGCCGATAAAGGCAGAGCGGCTCCTCTGCCAGGTAGTTACCCGTGGCTTCATAAGCCCTGGCGCGGCATCCGCCGCACACACCAATATACTCGCATTTTCCGCATTTACCCTCGTAGCGCTTAAGGTCCCTGAGGTTACGGAAAACCGGCGAATTCTCCCAGATCTGATTAAACGGTTCTTCCCTTACGTTTCCGGAGTCCACCTCCAGGTATCCGCAGGGCTGCACCTGGCCAACGTGGGATATGAATGCAAAGCTGCTTCCCCCCAGGCAGCCGCGCGTCACACCGTCGAGTCCAAAGGTCTGGAAATTTATTTCCTTTCCCTCGGACTTTGCTCTCTGGCGCAGAATCCGGTAGTAATGAGGGGCGCAGGTGGCCTTGAGCTGAATAGGCGCTTTGTCTCTGCGTTCGTAGAACCAGTGGAGGGCTTTTTCGTATTTTTCGGCGCTTATGCCCTCTTCGGCCAGGTCTTTTCCTCTTCCCATCGGGACCAGCATAAAGATATGGTGCGCAACGGCGCCAAGCGAAACGGCGAGTTCGTGGATTTTGGGGAATTCCTCGATGTTCGCATCCGTAATGGTCGTATTGATCTGGAAATCCAGTTTTGCTTCCCTGGCGAACGCAATCCCGCGCAGGGCGCCCTCAAAGGCCCCCTGCACCTTTCTGAACGCATCGTGAGACTCGGCCCCGGCCCCGTCGAGACTGACGCTTATCCGCTGAATGCCCGAGTCTATAATCCTTTGCACGACTTGCCGCGTAAGCAGTGTACCGTTGGTGGCCATGGTCATCCGGAAGCCCAACTCACTGCCGTAGCGCGCCAGGTCGAAAACATCGGGGCGAAGCAGTGGCTCTCCACCCGTCAAAATGACAATAGGCTTGGCGACTTCGGCGATTTGGTCCATCACCTTCCGGCACTCGGCCTCGCTAAGTTCACCCTCGTATGGGCGGTCCTGGGCGGCAGCGCGGCAGTGAACGCACGCGAGATTGCAGGAGCGCGTAAGCTCCCAGGCCACCAGGCGCAGATTCGCCTGAAAGAGCTGCCCCCGTCGATGCACAGTGGCCGGAACTTTTAATTTCGGGTTTATTCGTGTTCATTTAACGACACCTCGCGGCGCATGGAATCCGTGGCTATTTCCCGAGCAGCCTGGCGGCGTCCTTTGCAAAGTAGGTTATTACCAGGCTGGCCCCGGCGCGGACGATCGAGGTCAAAATTTCCATCATCATCCGGTCCCCATCGATCCAGCCGTTTGCAGCGGCGGCTTTCACCATGGAGTATTCTCCACTCACGTTATATGCCGCTACGGGTCTGTCGAATTCCTGCCTTATGCGCCAAATTACGTCCAGGTAGGCCAATGCCGGTTTGACCATGACCATATCAGCCCCCTCTTCTATATCGAGGGATACTTCCCTGATCGCTTCCTGCGCGTTGCAGACGTCCATCTGGTAGGCTCGCCGGTCGCCGAATTTAGGCGCCGAATCCGCCGCCTCCCGGAAAGGCCCGTAGAAGCTGGAGCAGTACTTGGCCGAATAGGCGAGGATGGCTACGTCTTCGAACCCGTTTTCGTCGAGCGCATCCCGGATAGCAGCCACGCGGCCGTCCATCATGTCCGAAGGGGCGATGACGTCGGCGCCCGCCCTGGCGTGTGAAAGGGCCACCTCGACAAGTACCTCAAGGGTCGCGTCGTTTAGCACCTCGTCACCTTCGAGAATGCCGCAATGACCGTGGCTGGTGTACTCGCAAAGACACACGTCGGTCATAACGGTGAGTTCCGGCCATGTACTCTTTATCGCCCGCACGGCTTGCTGGACGGGACCGTTCTCGGCATGGGCTTCGCTGCCGCGCTCATCTTTTTGTTCGGGCAGGCCGAACAAAAGCACCCCGGGGATTTCGAGTGCAACGACCTCGCGTATTTCTTCCATGAGTTGGTCCACCGAAAACTGGAAGACTCCAGGCATCGATTGCACCGGATTTTTCACCCCGTTCCCCGGCATAACGAAAAGAGGATATACGAGCTGGTCGATGCTTAGCCTGGTTTCTCGGATCATTCGCCGCAAGTTTTCGCTGCGTCTGAATCTTCTTGCCCTGTAAACTGGGAAATACATCCGGCGCCCCTCTGAAGTTTAGTGGATTAAATTATAAACTATTGCGATAATTTACCGAACTTTTCACCGGGCTTGACGTTAGCGGCCGAGGCCCATGCGGCGGCATCGACTTTGCCGGCCGAAGCGGTGCGAACCTTGGACACGAGAACTTCTCCTCCTTTGGCCGCAATTCTCAGGCCATTCAAATCAAGGCCCGTGATAGTTCCGGGCGCGACGCCGAGGTCTCCGCCGATTATTCCCGGTATGAAACAGGCGCCGTAGAAGCGCACCTTCTCCCCGCGAAATTCCGCGTAAGCGCCAGGTTGAGGGTCGCACCCCCGAATGAGATTATAGACCTGCCGGCCCGTTTTTTTCCAGTCAAGACCCGCAAACCGGTCGTCGCAGGGAGGCTCGTAGGTGGCAATCGAATCGTCCTGCGCGATCCGCGGCGCTTTCCCCTCCCCGATGAGTTTGACCGACTCGATTATCGCTTCCACTCCCAGGGGGAACAGGCGGTCGAAGTAGAGCGAGCCCGCCGTATCCCGAGGGCCGATAGCGACCTCTTTTTGCAGCAGTATCGGACCGGTGTCGATTCCCGCATTCGGCCAGAAGATGCTCAGTCCGGTCTTTTTGTCCCCCATAATAAGCGCCCAGTTGATCGGGCTCGCTCCACGGTGGCGCGGCAAAAAGGAAGGATGATAGCAGATGGCCCCATTTTTGGCCGTGTCAAAATAGCGAACGGGCATGATAGTGGTAACAAAGGCGAGCACCACAAGCTCAGGCGCGAACCCGGCAAACTCTTCGAAAACCTGGTCGTCCCTGAACGTTTCGGGCTCGACGTGTCTTATTCCCTTCGACAGGGCGGTTTCTTTCAGCGGGTCCGGTTTGACCCCGGGCTTTGCGAGTGGCGTGTAAACCGCGGCAACATCCTCACCTGAGGCCAGTAGAGCTTCCAGGCACCTGGCGCCGAAAGGCGCCTGCCCGATCAAAACGATCCGCATCCGCTTCATCCCCCTGTCACGAGGAGCAAAAAGCAGGAGCGGGAAGCGTATCCTTCTCCATTCGTCCTTTGCAACCTCATCGGTTGTTCTCCGGGCCCTGGAAGGTTAGCGGCTTACTGCGCCAGGTCTGATGTCCGTAAAGCGGCTGACCGCCCAGCTCGCAAAGTTTCTCCGAACATATGATGCATTCCGGACGAATACACGGCTCGGCATGTATCATGGCTTCTCCCGCACCCGGCAACTCTTTTTTAAGAAGCCGCTCCAGGTCGGTAACTTCCCGGTGCGCATCCTCAAGGCTCAAATAGCGTGGCAAAATGAGGTGAAAGTCTATATAGATCCGTTGGCCCGAACGCCAGGCGCGCAGACGGTGAACGTCTTTCCACAAAGCTTTCCGGTGCTGGGTGATAATCTCGCCGATCTGATCCAGCAGTTCAGGGTCGGAGGCATCCATAAGGCGTGAAAAGGACTCGTAGACCAGCCTTGCGCCGACAAAGAGGATGTTTGCCGCTACCAGGCAAGCCACAACTCCGTCGAGGAAGTACCATCCCGTCTGTCTAACCAGCAACAGTCCGATAACCACGCCCGCCGAGGTATAAACGTCCGCGAGAATATGCTTGCCGTCGGCAATTATGGCCATCGACCGCGTGCGCTTCCCAGTGCGGATCAGGGTCTTTGAGAGCCAAAAATTGACGACTGCGGTCCCCGAAAGAATGAGAAGCCCGAAATCGAGTTTTGGCAGGGCACTGGGCTCAACGATCTTAGGCAGGGCCTCCCAGAGTATTCCCCCTGCCGCGATCACGATCAGCGCCCCTTCGAAACCCATCGAAAAAAACTCGATTTTCCCGTGTCCATAGGGGTGATCGACATCGGCGGGCTTTGAGGCCAGCAATACGCTCCAAAGGGCAAATCCGCCCGCAACCACGTTTATTATAGATTCGAGACCGTCCGAAAGAATTGCCGAGGAACCGGTGAGCCCGTAGGCGCAAAACTTTAACACCATCAGAAGCATACTGATGGAAACGGATAAAACCATCACCCGAAACCGCTGTTTTTTCTCTGCTGCTGTCGTTAGTTCTTCCTCCGTACCGCTATCATTGAAGGCGCAATGCCCCCTTTATAAAAGAAGCCGCTTCATTTAATTTATAAATCATTGATGGCCGGCCAACAAGAAGCTAAAAGGAAACGTTCAACGCTTCGATTTGCTTTTCAACACGAGGCGTGCCTCCCGCCGCTCTTTAGCCTCGTCATTGCGCCTTCTGTCTTCCTCGGTTTCCAGGATGAGAGGCGGGACCGGAATTGGCCGTCCGTCCTGGCCCAGGGCCACATAAGTAAGATAAGCGGTGGCCACTTTCCGGACCTCTCCCGTTCTGAGATTTTCCGCATCCACGCGGACCCCTACCTCCATCGATGTTACGCCGGCCAGGTTTATGCTTGCTTTAAATGTAACGAGGTCCCCGATAAAGACAGGCCTGAGTATATCGAGCCTGTCGATCGAGGCGGTAACCACGTTTGTGCGGCAATGCCTGATTGCGACCACGCCCCCGGCGGAGTCGATCATATGCATTATCACGCCCCCATGAACATTGCCGACGGGATTGGCATCGTGCGGATTCATCAACTTAGTCATGCCCCCCCTGCTCTCCGCGACTCTTTTCCCCTTTATTTCCATTACTTAAGCCAAACCTCATTCCAAAATATTTCCGGTCGACGATCAACGGGCACAAAGCTTTGCTTCATGCCCGCATTGGCTTTTGCCCCTAAGATTTTCGAAAACGGACAGTAAGGACCGAACATCCTGCCCTTCGAACCACCCTGTCCGCGGTGCTCCCAAAAAGCACGTGCGCAAGGCCCGTTAAACCGTGGGATCCCATGATCAGGAGGTCTATGTGTTTTTCCTCCACTATTCTGAGTATCTCCGTGGCCGCGTAGCCCGACTCGAGATCGACGTTACAGGACAGGCTGGCGGGAAGCTTTTCCGCATATTTCTCATCGATCGATTTCAGAGCGGCCTGCCTGACCTCCTCGATAAAGTTCGGGTCGTATTCAAAAGGCATGTAGGCCGCGTGCACAGGTGGAGAGACTGAAAAGCTCGCCATCACGTGGATGATCTCAAGGGATGCGCCGAACCGGACCGCAAGTTCCCTTGCAACGAGAAAAGCCTGGTCCGCGTTTTCGGAAAAATCGGTGCAGAAACCGACGATTTTAAAAAGCTCCTGGCTCATGTGTCCTCTCCTTTCTCCGAGTGCCGTAACTGCCTAAATGTCAATGACCCATATTGCCAATCCGCGTGCTAACCTGACGACAGCGGACGATACACTGCCAAGAAGGAACTCCTTGACCCGGCCCGGGCGCCTGCGGCCCAGCACGATTGTCGAGCATCCCAGCTCCGCGGCTTTGGCCAAAATGATGCCGGCCATGTAGCCGGATTCAACGCCGAAGCGGCACGACACCGATTCCGGCCTGAATCCGCCCTTAACCAGCTTCTCCTTAGCTTCGGCGAAACAATGGATCATGTTTCCTTCATCCTCCTCCTTCCAAAAATATCCCGCCAGGTCCGGCCTGGATGCATGCGCCAGCTCTATCCTCTGGACTGCGTCCTTTCTCAGTTTATCGGGAGATTCAGTTGGCAGGACGTGAAAGATCACGAACTCGCAGTTCCGTGCCCCGCTCAGGACCCTGAGGATGTACTCGATAATTTTGGTGCAGCCGGGGCCACAATCAAGCGAGATAAGGAAGCGTTCCATGAATCCCCCTTCGGATGTCTTTGTCGATAGCGCTTCTGTACGCTGCCCGATATCCTCGGCTCCATCGCGACAGGAAATCACCGTGGCCTGGCAGAAGGTTTGCTCCGGCGGCCGGCCCCGAACGTCCGGCAGGGCTCTCTTAAACGGCCAGACCTATCTTATTATGGTCTAAGCCCATGTTGTCAATAGTGAAACGTAGCACAGGCCGTTGTTTGAGATATCGATCCGATGGAGATAAGAAGGAATTCGGAAATAAAACCTCGCTTGCACCGCGAGATTTTTGTCACTCAGGCGGAGGTGCGGGTGGGTAAATTGCGCGGTTCCATTCTGCGATGCTGACTACTGTCCCAAAAATAATCACCAACACCGGATTCTCGTTGATCATAGAAGGCTTTGCCGTCGTTCAGGTCGTCAGAGACCTCTTTCAGTAAGACAACGTCTTTAACTTTCACGGTTTACGACTTGCCCTCAACTTCTCAAGAGAAATGAATTCTGCTTTGCCTGTTTCGATCTTTCTTTTTCTCTCTTCAAGGATGTCCCGATGCCATTCCGGTGATTCGATTTCGGATTCGTCGCAAGTAAGCGATTCCCAAAGCGCCTCCATGGCTTGAAGGCGCTCAATTCTGCTCATTTTCCTGATTTCCGGTGTGTTCATTTTGATACCTTCCTTTAAACTACAGCTTCCAAGCCTTACCAGCAGTCCGGTGAGATTCTACGGACAAGCTCAGTTCAAGTCAAGCTGAGTCAAGGCTCTATGATGGCGGTTCTTTCTCTTTAATCCATTCGCGCAGGACCTTATTGATCCGCGTTTGCCAGCCGAGCCCCGTTGCTCTAAAAGTTTCCAGGACCTCGGCGTCCAGGCGGATGTTGACATGGACTTTTACCACAGGAGATCTTGGGCGGCCGCGTGGTTTCACCATCTCGGCAGCAACTTGCGGCCCAAAGAAATCGGGCAGCACCTCGGAGGCTGGCCGGACATTCTGGAAATCCTCAGCGGTCCATTCCGGATTTTCTTTATCAATCAACTCTGGATTGGGTTTGCGTTTAATAGCGTAGCGCCTCCCGCCGGTTGGCCTTACGAAGACCGATAACACGAATCATCCCTTCACGAGGGGTAAAAACTAAGGCGTGGAGACGATTGTCAATTAAGCCGAAAGCCCGGAAGCGTGGCTCTCCGTAATCACAAAGGGTATCCTGAACGATTACCGCACTCCCCCATTTCAAATAGCTCGGCTTCCTCGAAGGAAATTCCACGCAACTCAATGTTTCGGGCATTCTTTGCGGGATCGAATTCGATCTCCATGCAATTGTTGTATCCACGATATTGTTTACGTCAAGCCACTTAAGCACGGCCAGCGATACATGCCTGTTACGAAAAGATTCAAGCGAGGTGCGAAATCCCCCCTGCCCCCCTTTACAAAAGGGGGGTGATTGCTACGTCGTTTCATGGTTTCATGGTGTTCCGAGGGGACGTGAAGAGCTGTCTCGAAAAGTTCCGGTGGGCTGGGCTCCGCTTAACCCACCCTACGGATCTTTTCGTAGTTTCAGGGTGTCCCGAAGGGACGTGAGATACTGTTACGGTACGTTTGAATCCACAAGGAGACCCCTCATTCCGTGCCTCTCGTCATTGCCATGATTTCATCCGTCGTCATCTTGACCGCGGCAATACCTCGAAGCGCTCTAAATCTCTTCTCGGGACGAGCGCCGTTTTTTCTTACCAGGTAAACACGGTCACCGTCTTCCACAAGCGATGGACCAACATGCTCGTTAAACTGCACGTTATCGTTGTCTGAGGTCCGTCGACATGCTATTTTCTTTCTGGCCGGACTTGTTGCAGAAGATCGACGTAACCTTGCCGGCACAACGGATCGTCGAATCCATTGAGCATTCGCCGCAAACCGAATAACAAGGGGCATCCTATGGAATCCCGGCGCACGCCAACCCCGTTGGCCTTTGTGCGCCAGGTACGCTCCTTTGCCTGTATTAGCTTTGGGGGAACAGCACGTGGCGTTTGGAAAGATCAAGTGGTTTCAAAGCAGGAATGAAGAGATAGAAAATGCTCAGTCGCCGGTCCTGGAAGAATTACAGGGCATAAAGAAGCTTCTCCGGAAGCAATCGGTGCTGATGGAGGAGGTGCGCAGGGAGCAGGAGGCCGCGACGGCGGCGAAAGACCGGACTGCAAATTCTGCCATGGAGCTTTGCGATTCGGTTTTTTACCTTCAACGCGCATTCCGGCATCCGGGATTCATGTCCCGTCAGCATGCCCAGGTCCTCAACATGGTAATGAAGAAAGCGGAGCTGTTTGCCGCTTCCCTGGGGATAGAAATGATCCTGGACGAGGGAGTATCCTTTGATCCCAGGCTCCACGAAGCAGTGGAAAACCGCAGCCCCGGATCGGATTCACTCGATGTGCTCGAACTGGTTCAACCGGGTTACATGCTAGACGGGAAGGTCCTGCGGCCTGCCAGGGTGATCGTTTGCGCATCGGGCGACCTGACCACTTCTGAAGGAATCGCACCGTTATGAGGTCAATTATCTGCGGCATAGATTTGGGCACCACCAACTCCGTTATTTCCTTTCTCAAAGAGGGGGTCCCTACGGCCATCACGGTCGAAGAGGGAACTGCCATTCTGCCGTCCGTCGTGAGCTTTGAGCCGGCAAAGGACGGCCATTTTGTGGGACAGCGCGCCCGAAACCGCCGGGCGGCCTTTCCGGATCTCACCGTTACCTCCGTAAAGAGGTTGATGGGAAAGGAAACAACCCTCAGCGTAGGCGAACGGAGCTTTTCGCCGGAGGAAATTTCGTCCTGCATTTTGAAATACCTGGCCGAGCGTGCTTCGGCGGAACTGGGTGAACGGATCGAAAAGGTGGTGGTTACCGTGCCCGCCTATTTCGACGATGCCCAGCGAAGGGCCACGATTCGCGCGGTGGAGCTTGCGGGGCTGGATTTGGTGCGAATCGTTAACGAGCCCACGGCTGCCGCTCTGGTATACGATCATTTGCTCTCGCCCCGGGGTGATGAGTCGCCCTATGTCCTGGTCTATGACCTTGGTGGAGGAACGTTCGACGTTTCGATCCTCGAGATAAAGGGAGAAATAAAGGAAGTCCTCGCCACAGGTGGAGATACGCGCCTGGGAGGGGACGACTTCGATGAGCGGCTTAAAGAGCACTTACTTGCAGAATTGCGAAATCAGGCCGGGAAAGAAGCGCTCAAGGAGGACACGGGCTTGAAGGTGCGGCTTCTGGACATTGCCGAACGGGCCAAGATAGCCCTTTCCGACCGCCCTTACGTAAAAGTCGATGAAGTAGCCGTGGCGTTGCTCAATGGGCGGCCGCTCAATCTCGACCTTGAACTCACCAGGGAACTGTTCCAATCTTTGACAGCCGATCTGATCGAGCGGACCAGGAGCAAAGTTATCGAGGCGCTTGAAGAGGCGCACCTGGGCCCCGAAGAAATTGGGAAGGTCATCCTGGTCGGCGGCGCCACACGGATGCCCGCTGTTCATGAAGCATTATCGACTCTTTTCGATCAACCCATAGCTCACTCCATCGACCCGGACCTCTGTGTGGCTCTCGGGGCCGCCATTCAGGGAGGGCTCATTTCAGGGGAGTCTATTGGGCAGATTTTGCTCGACGTGACGGCTCATTCCCTTGGTGTGAAGACCATTGATGAGATAGATCCGGAAACGGGCGATGCTGACTATTTTTCCACAATTATCAGGAGAAACACGCGAATTCCCGTCAGCCGCTCCGAGGTCTACTGGACGATCCACGACCAGCAAAGAGGCATAGCGGTGGAGGTTTTCCAGGGAGAAAACGTTTCCTGTGGTCGGAACTCTCTTGTCGGAAGCTTTTTCTACCAGCTCGAGCCCGCGCCCTCCAGATCACCCGTAGTCGTGGAGTTTGCCTACGACAGGGAGGGGCTGGTTCGTATTTGCATCGACCAGAAGGGTTACGACAACCGCAAGGAAGTCACCCTGGACATCCGCAACCGAAAGGTCGAAGACGCTGTTTCGACCGGATCGGACGAATCCCCTGTTAATTACATCTCGGAGAAGGCTCGAAGGCTCGCAGCAGATATACGGCTGGAGGAAGATCTGGGGCGCGACATCCTTCAGGCCGCTACGGAATATGAGGCTGCCATCCGAACCGGGGAAGATGAAGATCGTGTGGACGAACTCGAGGACCGCTTGTTGACTATAATAGAACAGGCAGAAGAGGTACTGGAGCCTGGTGAGTAAAAAGAAGCGTATTCGAAGGGACATCGAAAAATATTTTCGGTCTGGCCGCTACTGGGAGTTCTTGAGGCTCCTGGAAAGCGAGGGGCTGGTTTCGGCTAATGCCGATAAGTACTGGGAATCATGGAAGGCCGTGATCGGCGCTGCTTTGAAGGATGAATCCGCATTTGATCAATTCCGCCACGAAATGGGTACGCTCAAGTCGCTGCCCGATGACCCGGGCCTCCGGTTCCTCATGCGCCTTGGAGGATATATCGAGGGCCGAAATTCCGCCGACGATCTCCTGGAGCTGAAAGGATTGCCCCCTGATGCCGAAAGGCTCAGGTCCAATTTCGCCGCTTTTATCTCCACACGGCCCGCCAGGGAAAAACTGAGAACCGCTTTACAAAAATTTCTCCTGGAACCCGATAAGATCACCCGCAGGCACTATGAACAGGTCGCTGGAATGCTGCCGGGCGCATTAGGACAAAGTGCATTCCATCTGGGTGAGTCGATTTCTCGTGCCCGCCGTTTCAATCGGAAGACTGTCGCCTCCGGAGGATGGGACGCAATCGACCTCTCCGATGTAGATGAGTTGGACAGCAGCCTGCAAATGTACACTGATATCATGCCCCCCGCACTTCGGGAGATATTCCTGCATCCCTTTGTGCACAATCTTGCGCTCATGTGCCGGCGCCTTGCCCCTGAGGCGCTCCTCGATCACGCCTCGCAACTGGCCGGCGCGATGCAGTTCCTTCTGCCGCGGCTTGCAGGAGACAAACTCGACGAAGTAGAACGAAAGCTATCGTTAAATTGCAGGCAATTGATGCAAGGCGATGATGAAGATAGGCGCGATGAACTTGCCCGGAAAACGGAAAGCCTGAGCATCGAGGAAAAGCTGGCTCTTCTGAACGGCCTGCGGATCGAAGTCCGCAGTAGTCAATCCGGGGAACCGGAATTGGATTTCCCTGACATTTTCGACCGCGAAGATGAATGGGGCAACGATGATTTTCCGGGTGAGCGGAATTACCGGATGCGGCAATTCACCGAACAGCTTTTGTCCCTGCATCGGTGTGTTCTAAAAGATATATCCGGCCGGCTCTCAGGTTTATCCACGCGAGAGAAGAAAGAATTGGTAAGGGTGATGGAGCCGGTTCTCCTGCAGGACCTGGAATTCACCAGGGACGCCATCCCGAGCGCACAAGATCTTATGGACTTTCTCGGCGCCGTCCTTAAGGCCGGCTGCGCCGGTGTGCGATTGGGACTGCTGACTGTCCTTATCTGTTCGCATTACCGCAACGGCGACTTGCGAAAACACGCTGAAAAATATCTCGACCAATTACCCGCGCCGGCGCGGCAGGATATGGAATGGCTCGCAACGGAGTGGACCGAATACTATTACCCGGAAGTGCAGTCGCTCAGGCCGCTTCTGGCCCGCTACAAACAGGACGAAAGTCTTCTCGGGATTTTTTGTGATCAGATTTGTTCGAATTTGGAATTCTCTCTGGGCGAGTCCCGTCTCCTGGCCGGTTCTCCCATATCCGAGCTTGCTGAAAGAAATTCAGCGAAGCCCGTGGAGCCGGGCATAATACGCCGTGAACTGGTTGCCCTTACCGAATACAAGTCGCTCGATCTTGTTCGGCACTACCTGCGCTGTCACCCGGACGATCGTTTTACCGTCGACGAACACCTGTGCTGGTTCAATGCCCTCCGTTCATTCCGTCCGGCTGAGGTGTGGCGGTTGGTTGCGGATGAGTTAAAGCGCGGCGGGAGAGTGCAGGTGAGAAAGAATATGTTTTCCCACGAAGAACCACTCGAGAGGATGATCGCTGAAAAACTCGAAGCCGTAATACTTTTCATGACGGAGCATTCAGATGAACTCGCGACGCTTCCGATAGATACTCTGGGACCGTTGCTAAATGAACTCCTGGCACACCCGAGGATTCGCCCCGGCCACCTGCCCTTTCTAATCCGCCTGGAAAAAGTGCTCGCCGGAAGGGTCGAAGCAGGTGACATGAGCCCTCGGCCGGCGATGGACAAAATCAGGCGCCTCATGCAAAAGCTGGTAAAAAGCGGCGCCAAAAGCGCCTCGAAACGAAAGCCCCGACGATGACCCGAGAAGAAGCCCTCCACAATTTAAGTCTCCCCCCCGATGCCGCCCCGGAGGCGGTGGAAAAAGCTTATCAACGCCTGGTCAGACGCTATCCACCGGAATTCCATCCCGATAAGTTCCGCACCATAGACGAAAGCTACCGGCAGTTGACATCCCTGCCGGCGATGATCGAGAAGCTTCTGACTCCCGTCATCGAGGATGCGAAGCTGGATCCCGCGCTCCTTGCCTTTGATCCTCTCGTCCCCGAAGGAAGCCTCGAAGAGGCACTAAACGAAATAACAACCGCAGCACTGGCGGAGGCCCTTTGGAAGCCGTCTTCTCCCGGCCCGGTGTCGAAGCCCAGGCGAAAATAGGACTGCCTTTGTCCAACCGGTCAGGCAGGTAGCGGTCTATTACCGCGAGCATCGCTTCTTCATCTTCCGGCAGCTTTCCAGCGACTTCTTCGAGAAGATTCATATTGTAAATTTATAGGTCTTGGCAGCCAGCGGTATGCATAAAGGCGGAGCTGCTATGCATACACCAGCCGCCCCTTGGGGGCGGGAACGGAGCGGCCGAGTTCCTGTGCAGTTTCAATCCATTCCTGGATAACTGTTTCTACATTGGCCACTGCCTCTTGATAGGTCGCTCCATCTGCCGCACATCCGGGTAGTTCAGGGACCTCGGCAATGAATGCCTGATCCTGATCGCTCCAATAGATGATAACTTCGTAGCGAAATTTACCGGACATCCTATTCTTGACCTCCGAGACCATATTTTAGAATTATTTGCCTGACCTGTTTGACCTGATACGGCTTCGCCTTACCGCCTTCTTTTGGCTGCAAATTCAAGATCTCCTCCACTCCGTCTTTAGTGAATATGTGGTGACTTCCGCGAATTCGCTCGCGAAAGCCCAAATTCCGTAATAGGCCGCGCATTGCATCAAAAATGATGTTCGCATCCGAGGTACCACGGAGTATCCGAACCAAGAGCTTCTCTTGCTCACTCATTCAATATAACCCTCATCCCACTGCGATGGATTAGATATACTGATCCGCCAACTCCTTGATAAGCTTCTCCACATCGCCGCCCGCTTTCCGAGGCCATCTCCCTCATTGCACATTCCAGCGACTGCCGCAACGACGGGATCGTTCAAGTCATCCAGCGACCTCAAAGCCCCTCCACGACATCCCAGCCGGAACATCAGCTTTCTCCTCCGGAAGGCGTGCCGGATATCGGTCGATCACCCCAAGGATCGCTTCTTTGTCCCCTGGCAGAGTGCCTTCGACTTCTTCGAAAAGGTTCATGTTGTATGCTATGCAATTTATAGGTGTCGGTCTCCTAGGCCGCTGCCGATCCGGAAGCTCTTGGAGCAGGTGATCCTCGAAGCAATCCCTGCGTACTCAAATCCTCATCAATGTCAGGCCAATGAATACCATAGCCGCCTCCGGCAATGCACCAATTGGTCCTTTGGTCGACAGTAGCATGCAAGAGCCGCGGGTACCACGCAAGAGGGGCGGTAATTGTACGTCCATCCGCCAGGTCAACACTAATTGAATCTTCCGAAAATGGACATCCTTGACGCGTTCACCGGCTTTAGGTTCCGAAGTAGACATGCCAAACCTCCAAAAGTTGTAGTTGATTTTCATTTGTAATAGATTCAATAATTCTAAGTTCTTTAGGGCTGAAACCGAGATTGTACGCCAGACTTACGGGGGACAACCAGAATTTAGCCGACTGATCGTCCCGATCAACATGAACGTGTGCAGGTTCATTTGGTTCATGACTGTAGAAATAGAAGCGGTACGGTCCTGCCCTCAAAACGACTGGGGTCATTAATATCTCCCAAGTTCAGTTTAAAAAGAATTTATAAAATGGGGGCAGGCGGGATTTCGCTCCTCGCGAGGAACTTTTCGAGTCAGCTCTTCACGTCCCCTCGGGACACCCTGAAACCATGAAAATATCGTAGGGTGGGCTAAGCGGAGTGCAGCCCACCAGGAACTTTTCGAGACAGCAGATAACGTCCTTTAAGTTACGAGCCGGTCCCTTCCCTGTCCACTGAGGATGCAGATCGTAAATCAAGCGGATTTCTCGAATAAACTGCTCGAAAGCAGTCCTAACTGCCGGAAGTTCCATGAAACCAATCCGCCCCTCCTCACCGCGTGGCGATCATCGGATAACCTGAGGCGTGATCGGCAGCACTCATTTGACAAATCATGGATTAGATATACTGATCCGCCAACTCCGTTATAACTTCTCCGCATCGCCGCCCGTTTCCGATGCCATCTCGCTCATTGCACATTCGCAGCCGCTGCCGCACCACGGGATCGTTCAAGCTCATCGAGCGACCTCAAAGCCCCTCCACGGCGTCCCAGCCGAAACAACAGCTTCTCCTCTGCAGGCAGTGCCAGATACCTGTCGATCACCCCAAGCATCGCTTCTTTGTCTTCCGGCAGCGTGCCTTCGACTTCTTCGAGCAGGTTCATTATGTGGTCCGACGTGAGCCGGCTTGAGAGCACATTGAGCGAAGATATGAAAAGCCTGATCTCGAGGACGGTTTCATCGTCCGAGAGAGGTGTAAAACGGCCCGAGCGCATCTCCTCGAAAAGAGGAGCGCGGGAAGGAACCCGCAGGCTCCTGAGCCTTATGAAATGCGGGTTGATTTCGCTCAGGCCCGTGCCGATTCCCTTGCGTGATCGTCGGAAAGCCCTTTTCCTCCAAGTCCGGGCATGATGTATTCCGAAAGCTCCATGCCCGCCTCGATGACTTTCCTGCCGGCCTCGATCTGGATCTTTGCGGTAACCCCTTTTTGGACGAATTCGAGCACACGGTCCGACCCGCTCTCCATGCCCACGTGAATCCGGTCGAGCCCCGCCTCCCGGATTTGCCTGAGGTCGGCTGCGCTCATTTTGGCGAGCGTGCTGCTTCGAGCGTAAGATGTGATTCGGCCGACCCCGGGGATTTTCCGCTTTAAATGCCCGATTGCCTCGACAAGCACCGCGGCGGGAAGCACAAAGCTGTTGGCATCCTGGATGAACACGCTGCCTTTTCCCATATAACGCCAAAGAGCGACCTGCCGATGAAAGTCATTGAAGTGCGGGCTGGTATATACGCTCTCCAAAACCTCTCGGGTTATACTGCCCCCGTAGCCGAGCCTGGGGAAAAGGCGCTTATTTCCTCATAAATCTCCGCCGCCGTGTCGATGTCGGCCCTGATTTCTTCAAGCGTACGTCTGCTGAACTGTTTACCCTTGTACACCGGACAAAAGGTGCACCTGTTCCACGGGCAGTTCCTGGTGAAACGAAAAAGCAGGCTCCCTGCTTCGCTTGGAGGACGTATCGGACCCTGTTCGTAGCTCTTTTGTTCCATCGCGCTAATCCAGACGCCGGCTATTAACTTCTATTGACAAGGTCGTTAATAAGGTGGAAGAAAAAGTGGCATCCGTTTAATTTTAGTCTAAAAATACAGGTTCATTTTCAACCTGTCTCCAAGGCCTCTTTTTATTTTTTGACAACACGATTTTTAACCTTCAATCGGCAGGAAGGAAAAGCGGAAAATGGAACAAATAAAGGTAATCCTGGCAGACAATGAAATCCCGAGACAATGGTATAATATTTTGGCCGACATGCCCACTCCAATGAGTCCTCCACTGCATCCTGGAACGGGCAAACCGGTCGGCCCCGAGGACCTTGCCGCAGTCTTTCCCATGAACCTGATAGAGCAGGAAGCTTCGACCCAACGTTGGATAGACATTCCGGAACCGGTACTCGAAAAATACCTTCTATGGCGCCCCACGCCGCTTTGCCGGGCCCGCAACTTCGAAAAGCTCCTCGACGCCCCGGTAAAGATCTACTACAAGTACGAAGGAGCGAGCCCTGCCGGCTCTCACAAGCCCAATACGGCAATCCCACAAGCCTACTACAACAAGGTTTTCGGTATAAAGCGGTTATCGACCGAAACCGGGGCCGGCCAGTGGGGAAGCGCCCTGAGCATGGCCTGCGCGATGTTCGGCCTGGAATGCAGGGTCTTCATGGTGAAGATCAGCTACGAACAGAAGCCTTACCGCCGCCTCATGATGGCCACCTGGGGGGGGCAGTGTATCCCGAGTCCAAGCAATCTGACCCAGGCGGGGCGAAACATTCTGGCCCAAAATCCGGACTCACCCGGGAGTTTGGGAATCGCCATAAGCGAAGCAATCGAGGACGCGGTTGGAAACAAAGATTCCCGTTACGCCCTGGGCAGTGTCCTCAACCACGTGCTGCTCCACCAGACCATCACCGGCCTGGAGGCCCAAAAGCAGATGGCGCTGACAGGTGACTATCCCGACGTGGTAATGGCATGCGCAGGCGGAGGCAGCAATTTCGGCGGGATAGCCCTTCCCTACGTAAGAGATAAGATCCATGGCAAGGAAATCTCTATCGTAGCGGCCGAACCCGCCTCCTGTCCAACCCTGACACGTGGTCCGTTCGCCTATGACTTCGGGGATACCGCCATGACAACGCCGCTTCTGCCCATGCACACGCTTGGCCACGATTTCCTGCCCGAATCGATCCACGCAGGCGGGTTGCGGTATCACGGAATGGCGCCCATAGTTTCCCATCTCGTAAAGGAGGGCATAGTCGAGGCGAGGGCCTATGACCAGATCGAGACTTTTACAGCCGGGGTGAACTGGGCCAGGACCGAAGGGGTAATACCGGCGCCGGAGACAAACCACGTCATAGCAGCCGTAGTGCAGGAAGCCGAACGTGCGAAGGAGGAAGGAAAGGAAAAGGTTATCCTGTTCAACTTCAGCGGCCACGGAATAATAGATCTCGCCGCATACGATGCGTTCCTTTCGGGAAAGCTCACTCAGCACAGGCTGGCAGATGAGGAAATTCAGCGGGCGCTAAAATCCATCGAAGGATTTCCAAAACCGTGACGACGGTTTACGGCAGGCTTTTCAGCCTGCCTGGGCGCGGCGGGCTGGAAAGCCAGCCCCGCAAAAAAAAACCTAACCACCTTAAATTAACGGCATTGGGTCCAGCATGTCCCACGGGGTGACACGGAGGCAAAACCCTCTCCGCGTCACCTCATCTTCCCGTCTCCGTGTCGGGTTTATCCTTTTGCCGGCGTCCGTGGCGTGTTATCATTGCTCTTTTCTTGTCCCGGCATGAGGATATGATTAGCTTCAATCCGAATTATGTCCGCCGATTTCAGTCCCGCTTCGCATGAATATTGGATAATCATGAAAAATCCGAATACGAACTCGACACAGTCGCACGCGATACTGTGCCCGAACTGCAAGAGGCTTATCAGCACGGATGAGCCGGTATGTCCCCACTGTGGTATGCGAAGCCCCGGCTCTCGCTGGAAGAATATTTTCGCGGCCAAAGGCTTCTTTAGCGCCGACCGTATCATCATTAACATCATCTCGCTCAACGCGATAATGTTCGTCCTGTCGCTCCTCATAAATCCGGGTTCCACAGGTTTTTCTGCAAACCCGCTGAGTTTTCTTTCTCCCGACTCAAAAAGTCTGCTTCTCCTGGGGGCGACGGGAACGATCCCCATCGACCAATTCCATCGCTGGTGGACGGTCCTTAGCGCCAACTATCTGCACGGGAGCATTCTGCACATACTCTTCAACATGATGGCTTTGTGGCAAATCGGTCCGCTTATTCTCCAGGAATATGGAAGCTACAGGACGATTTCTATTTTCACGCTCAGCGGGGTCGGGGGTTACCTGGTCTCCTACTGGGCTGGAGTCCCCTTTACTATAGGGGCTTCCGCCGCCGTTTGCGGCCTTATCGGTGCGGCGCTCTACTTCGGGAAAAGCCGGGGAGGATACTTCGGACAGATGATCTATCGGCAGGTGGGCGGCTGGGCCATTGGAATTTTCGCGTTTGGATTCCTGGTGGCCGGAATCAACAATTGGGCGCACGCCGGAGGACTGCTCTCCGGGGTGCTGGCAGGATTTGTTCTGGGGTACCAGGAACGCAAGGAGGAAACATACCTTCACAAACTTATCGCAGGGATCTGTATACTGGCAACTTTGATCGTTCTGATCCTGGCGGTCGGCTCTTCCTTTGTATTAATTCTTCACGGCCGCCTGTCATAAGAAAAGTGAAGAGTGTACCCTGCGAATCATCACGCCCTCAGTGAAATAAACTATCAATTTTATACCATTGGACCCATTCTCGGCGTCTCTCCACTTTGTACGTCGCGAGATGCAGGCTCAAAAACAAACACCCTGGAAGGCTCCCCCCGCATAAGCGCCATCCTGCCGAAACTATAAAAAAACCGTTCTCCTTGGCCTGTCTCCTGCATTTTTCATTTGCATATTGGATTCATTTGCGGGACTTTTAATCCGTTCAAAAAGGGTTTTTCGGATGAAATCTGTGTGCAAAACGCACTGCGGCATCTTCTGTTAATTAAGTTGACGGATTATTCAGGTTGACATGAAAAAGTGTAGCTTCATCTCTCTTTGGGTTCTTCTCATCACGGTGGCCTTATGTCCCTCCCTTTCTGCGGCGGGCTTAGTAAGCGGTCCAGGCTGGAACATCGCGGGAGTCGCGGATTTCAACGGGGACGGATGCCGGGATATCCTGTGGAGAAATCAGGCAACCGGGGATATAGCGGTTTGGTACATGCACGGTACTATCCTGGCCGCCGAACAGAAGTTTGAGCCGGCGCCCGGTTCCGCCTGGGATGTCGTTGGGGTGGGAGATTTCAATTCGGATGGAAACCCGGACATTGTCCTGAGCAATATCGCAACCGGCGACGTACTCCTGTTGTATATGAACGGGCTGGACATCATTGGCCAGGCTACAATCACCAGGTTGGACAGCCCATGGAACGTTGCGGGGGTTGGAGATTTCAACGGGGATGGAAACCCGGAAATTCTCTTGAGAAATCCTGCGACCGGAGAGACCATCGTCTGGTATATGAAAGGGAGTCTCCATTTACGTACGGAGACTATGGAAACTCTCCCTCCTCCCTGGAAAATCATTGGAATTGCCGATTTCGACGGCAACGGGTCTCCCGATATCCTTTGGAAAAATTCCACAACCGGTGATGTTGCCGTTTGGTACTTGCGCGGCCTGGTCCATATGGACCCGGGCGCCGTTGTAGCCTGCGCGCCTCCCTTGGACGTCGCCGGAGTCTGCAGGCTTGACGGCGATGTCAACCCCGATATCTGCCGGAAGCATATCGCAAACCTCTCCTACTCCCGTCGATATTTAACAACAAGCCGCATCGGCAGTATCAGCGATTCCAGTCTGCATATTCGAGCCCCTCCCAATCCTAAGCTTTATTTCACACCAGGAGCTAACTTCTTATGCTGATTTCAGTCCCTATTCCCAAGACCCCAGCTTCAAGCTTCCACGATTCTCTCCTGACAGTGTTCGGGCAATACTTACCCATCCATTATTCGACTTATCCTGTTTCCTCCTCCCGAATTAACCGGGGCAAGCTCCTCTATACCCACTTCGATCTCTGGCGGAGGATTCTTATTGACTACCTTGCTAATAGTTGCGGCTATTCCGATTATCCAGGCACTAAACCCTGTGGCATTTTTCTAACAAATCCTGACTGGTTGATAAGACTGGCACAACGCCTCAATGGCTCGCGCTTTGCTCAGTTCTGCAAGGCACTCCGGGACGCCCATCATGATACTGCGGCACTGCAAAAGTGCCTTACCATAACGGCGCAACCTATGATCATCGAGATATACTTCCCATTGAGCCGAGGTGAACTGCTATGAATCACAATCCGAGCAACTTATTAATTCATATAGGGTATCATAAATCTGCCTCGTCTTGGTTTCAACAGAAGCTCTTTACTACAGATAGTAAGGTTTTCGAGCCTTTTTCACTCACTGACAGAGGTCACAGTACCTTGGCCAGATACTTTATCTACGATGATGAAGGTTATCTTCTGTCGCCTTTCGAATACAATAAAATGAGAATACGAAAAGAAGTGGAAAATATAATAAAAAGTAAAGCTGATTTTGACTCTAAAATCCCTGTCATCTCTCACGAAAGATTATCTGGGAATCCTCATAGCAGTGGGTTTGACGCCAGAAAAATAGCGTTGATGCTAAAAAGTACTTTCCCTCAGGCAAATATATTAATAGTTTTTCGCGAGCAAAAGAGCTTTATACTTTCAAGTTATTTTGAATTTCTTGCACAGGGGGGAACATGCAGTTTAAACAAATATCTTAATACAAAATATGATGGCAAACGGCCATTCTTTTCACCTCACCATATCGAATACTTATCACTGATATCCGAATATTATAATTTGTATGGCAAAGACCGTGTAATTGTTTTACCGTGGGAACTATTTAAAACCAAGCCGTCGGTTTTTATTAACACTATTGGGAAGGCTTTAAATATTGATATTGGCGTTGACGATAAGCTTTTTAAAATTATTGTGAATGAACACAAGTTCAAATTTGCAATATATTACCTGAGGATATTGAATAACTGTCGAGAGAAATCCTCCCTTAATAACTATTCTTCACTTGTCATGAAATATGCCTCTGGGGCCAGCAAGACACTTATTAATACTGTAGGAGTATTATTGCCTAATCGCTTAAACACAATCTTGAAAGAAAGGTTTAAACAACAAATAGAAGAATGGGTTGGAGACCGGTATGTTGAGTCAAACAAACAACTGAGCACGTTAGTAGGGATCGATCTTTCTGAATATGATTATTATTGACAGTTACCGATAGGACACGACTTCTAAGCATCAGGCATTTCGTCACAACATTTTGGGCAATAGCTCACCACGGGGAAGCTGCTGAGGGAAAGGGTACTTGCTTCGTGCTCTTCTTATTCCTGAACCGGTTCCGGTTCGTGGCCCGGGAATTGAGGCTTTCTCCATTCCTACTACTGTTTTTTTGGTCCCTTTCTTCGGGCTCTTCGTGACTCCTTCATGCTCTTCGTGTTGACAAAGCACGCCATAATCACGAAGAACACGAAGAACGCACGAAGAATGAGAAGCTTCGGATTGCAGTGGCTACGTTCCAGTCTCCGTGGTGAAAGCTTACCTCAATTCCGGGTTACCCGGATTTTGCTTGACAAGAAACCATCCCTGCCGGTTATAGTAGTACCAATGTTGCTTTTGTGGGAGAAATAGATTTGATCTTCGGCGCGGTAAGGCACAAAACAGGAACTTCGCGATTTTGTTTTTTCCTGGCGGCGACGTTCATATTCGCCGTTACAGCCTTGGTCAATTTAACCCACAGCAATACCGATTTTCAATCGGCCGCCTGTGAACCGGCTTCCTATGCCGCAAGCAACGCATTTAACACGGGTGCCGCGCAGCCATGCCTGGCGTGCATGATCGTAAAGGCCTTCCAGACAGCGCAAGTCATTCTGTTCCTTCTTCTTTTGTACATCGCAACATTGTTATCCGGCGTCTGCCGGTCTTACGAATCGGAATTTCACTCAACTACCCTCTTTTTCCATCGATGGGTTCGAGGCCCACCCGCGTTCTCCCGGACTTCATAGTTTTCCTGTTGGTTGGTTGCCACACGGTTTCCCGGATTATGGCGGGCGCCATTGGGCTTGAGGACCGGCCCTGATTGGCAGTCTCTTCCGGAGTCATCTTTCAGTTTTACGTTGCCGTCGATTCGCGATTCCAAGGTGTCTATCGCCCGTAGCCCCGGTCGATGGGGACATCACGGAGGTGATCGACCAACGAGTTGGCAACGGTAAAATTATTGACACCTAAGAATGTTAGTGCTAACTAACTCGGCATCGTTAAATAATGAACCCATAGTCCAAATTCAGAGTAGATCGTCAGGAGCCGTCCCATGTCCATCTTGAGTAACTTTCCACATCGAATGCGCTTTTTCCAGATTGGCTGCGCAATAGTGATTGTTTCGCTCGGTTCCTGGTTCGAGGCCAGGACGCCCGGTCCGGCGGGCTACGCCTCTGCACAGAGCGACAAGGACTCTCCTGTGCCGGCCGTTATTCGTCAGGACGATAAGATTATCATCCCCGAGGGGTCCGGGCTGCGTTCCCGGCTGAAGGTGCAACCGGTGGAAGTCAAAAATAGCCCGCGCGTGGTGCAGTTGCCGGCCGCAGTCGAGGCCGACCCCGCGCGCACGGTCAACATTCTGCCGCCTGTGGCGGGCAAAGTAGTAAAGCTTGACGTCCAACTGGGCGACCTGGTTAAGAAAGACCAGCCACTGGCGGTTATAGATTCCAGTGACCTCGACCAGGCTTATGCGGATGACGACAAGGCGCGCTCTGTGCTGAAGCGGGCACAGTTCAGCCTTGATCGGGCGCGCGGCGTGCACGAGGCCGGAGGCGGCCCCCTGAAGGACGTGCAGCAGGCGGAGGACGATTACGCCCAGGCGGAGGCCGAATTCAACCGGGCCGAAGCGCGGCTAAAGGAGATCGGCGTCTCGAGCGAGGCCAAGGGTAAGTCGCGGCTCCTGACCCTTGTTGCGCCCCTCACCGGAAGCGTCACCGCCCTTACGACCGCTACCGGCGCATTTGCAAACGATCCGACCGCCTCTCTCATGACGATTTCGAACCTCGATTCGGTCTGGGTCACCGCGATGGTGCCGGAAAACGACATTGCCTGCATTGCCAAAGGTCAGTCAGTCGATGTCTCCTTCCCTGCCTATCCGGACCAGGTGCTTCACGGCACAGTTTCATTCGTGAGCGCCGTCGAGGAACCTGATACACGCCGCACCAAGGTGCGAATAGGTTTCGCCAATCCGGACGGCAAACTGAAACCCAATATGTTCGCGAACGCCAAATTCAACGTACCCCAGAATTCGGCTGTGTTTGTACCGAATTCGGCCTTGCTCATGAATAACGACAGCACCATTGTATTGGTCGAGGTTACGCCCTGGACCTTTGTCAAACGTTCGGTCATGCCCGGTTACGCGGAAGGCGAGGGCACGCGAATCGACCAGGGTTTGAGTCCGAACGATCACATCGTGGTCAAGGGCGGGGTGCTGGTAAATGATTGATCGAATCATCGGCATATGCATCCGCAAACGGCTGGTGGTGGCGATCGTGGCGCTCCTGCTTGCCGGTTTCGGTTATTACTCCTGGACGAAAATGGCGGTAGAGGCATATCCGGACATCGGCGACGTTACCGCGCAGGTCATCACTCCGGCGCCCGGACTGGCGTCCGAAGAGGTCGAACAGCTCATCACGATCCCACTGGAGCGCGTCCTGGCGGGAACTCCCGGCTTGGCGAACATGCGTTCGAGCAGCACTTTCGGCCTGTCTCTCATAACGATTATATTCAATGAAGGCGCCGAGGATTACTGGTCACGCCAGCGCATCATGGATCGCATAAACGGGGTCAACCTGCCCTCCGGCATCCAGCCGGGCCTCGATCCGGTGAGCGGTCCGGTTGGCGAAATTTACCGCTATACGCTGGAATCCGATACGAAAAACCTGATGGAACTTTCGGAGATCCAGAGATGGACCGTGATCCCGGCATTAAAACAGTTGGCCGGAGTA
>CAWGZP010000179.1:0-52547 GCA_963826655.1 uncultured delta proteobacterium | reverse complement strand
GAAGCGGTTTAGCGCTCTGCCTTAACGAACAGGCTTCGGATAAGCTCAAAATGGTTCCGATGATTGCGGATTTTCCACCAAACCTCTCCCTTTCGGGTGATCTTCCAGGCAGAATCCGCCGCGAGGCCCACACCGGATAGAAGGCGCGCGACATTATCCGGCCCGGCCCCGGCAAATCTTCCCTCGGCAACGCCCCCAAGCCACCTGTCGGGAGCGCATACCGCCTCGGACCACGAAAACGGGTCGGATACGAGCAACTGAGCCCCGAGGCCGCATGCTGCGCGACTCGCCTCCTCAAGGTGCCGCAGCGGGTGTGGAATCTTGTCTATCAGGTTAAGAGAGGCCACGCAGGCAAAGGAGCCGGTGCGAAATGGCAGCGCGCTCACATCGGCCACTATGAATTCCACTTTCTCCGGATCCCATTCAGGAGGCAAAACAAAGCCCCTGTCCGAATGAATCAGGCCTTCTTCCTTGAGCTGGAAGATCAGACCGCGTTTTTCCATGATCCGCCTGGCAGCGCGGACAAAACTCTCGGAAAGGTCCACACCGATAACCAACTCACACTTTCGCGACATTTCGAAAGAGAACCTGCCCGTGGCGCATCCGGCGTCGAGGCCCACTCCGGAGGCCGGTGAAATCAGCTCGGCCCATTGACCGTAAGCACCGGTTGCATCCGGGTCCTGGCAAAGATCGCCGTAATGGCTCCAAAGATACGCGGACAAAAGGTCCGGGGCTTCATAGCGCAAACCTTCCCCGGTCGGGTCGACATGCCCGGCTGCGAGCCGGGCAAGCCCTTTTTCTATCTCATAGGCCCGCCCGCAGCGATCACACTCCAGAACGCCTTCGTTTATCTCCTCGCCCAGGATTTGAGCATGCCCCAGGCGCAACGGGATCTCTTCGGGCAGGCAGGCCGGACATATCAGGTATTCAAGGACTTTACGTTTCATAGCCGCTATCCTTATCCCACACAACCGGCATTGAAGGAAGCAAAAGCAATCTTAGAATATAATCACCAATCATGGAAAGGAGGCAAGCAGCAAAATGGCAGAGGTGGAAGTACCAAATCCGGAGGAACTCAGAGAAATCAGGGAGAAAGGTTTTGCGAGGAAAACAGCCCTTATCACCGCGGTTTTTGCCATGGTGCTCGCGATTGCCTCCCTTGGAGGAAACCATGCGATGAAGGAAATGCTGCTCTCCCAGGAGCAGGCCTCGGACCAGTGGGCCTACTACCAGGCCAAGTCAATCCGGGAGCACCTTTATAAGAGCCAGAAGATGTTGCTCGAAAACGAACTTCTGCTCTCGGACACTCTTAACCCCGATGCAACGAAAAGCGTAAAAGCCTCAATCGATAATCTTGCCGCCGAGGAATCCCGGTTCACTGATGAGAAGAAGGAAATCCAGCAGGAAGCCACCAAGCTGGAAAAAGAGCGAGACATCAACAGGGCCAGGGACCTCTACTTCGAATACGCAGAAGTTCTACTGCAGATAGCCATTGTCATGGCATCGGTGTCGATAATCGCGGCAAGCCTTCCCGTATTCTTTTTCTCGATCGTGATGGCCGCGGCCGGCACGATCATGTGCGCAAACGGATATCTTCAGATATTCACGCTTCCGTTTTTGCATTGAGCGCGCAGGGCCTGTTGCCCTCATCATATTTGTTCGGCGTAAATAAGCTCGGGTTTTTTCAGGATTATGCGGCTGTCCGGTGGAACGGATTCGGTCAACCAGACGTTACCACCGATTATGGATCGCGCCCCGATGACCGTATCTCCGCCCAGGATAGTCGCGCCTGAATAGATGATCACATCGTCCTGGATGGTCGGATGCCGTTTCTTGTTCCTTAACAACTCGCCCGCATCGCGTGGAAGCGAAAGCGCCCCGAGTGTAACGCCCTGGTAAAGTCTTGTTCGGTCGCCGATTTCGGTGGTCTCGCCTATGACAACCCCTGTTCCGTGGTCGATAAAGAAACTTTCGCCGATATGCGCGCCGGGGTGGATGTCGATCCCGGTCACACTGTGAGCGTATTCCGTAAAAATACGGGGGATAAAGGGAATTCTTTGCTCCCACAGGTGGTGGGCTATTCTGTAAATAGTTACGGCAAAAAGACCGGGATAGCAGAAAATTATCTCGTCGTAGCTCATGGCTGCCGGGTCGCCCTGGTACGCAGCGCGCACATCGCTTGCCAGCATGACCCGCACGGAAGGCAGGTCTTTCATGAATTTAACTGTCGCCCTCTGGCCGAGTTCTTCACACTGGACACAGGGGAGGTCGTGACGTATGCAGTCATGACGCAGCGCCAGGGCTATCTGCTCCGACATCAACTCGAACAGGGCCGTCGCCTCCTGGCCGAAGTAATAGGCAAGATTGAACTTCTCGAGCCGATTCCTGATGAAATATCCCGGGTAGAGCAGCCTTCTAACCCGGTCCACGATGTCCACTACCGCCTCTTTTGACGGAATCGGTTCGGGTCCGACGTGGTCGAAACACTCCCCGTTGGCGCAGGAGCCGACAAG
This sequence comes from uncultured delta proteobacterium, assembly GCA_963826655.1. GTDB lineage: Bacteria > Desulfobacterota > Syntrophobacteria > Syntrophobacterales > Syntrophobacteraceae > SbD1. The sequence continues at coordinate 50,034 of CAWGZP010000179.1, read as the reverse complement.
CTTTTCGACAATCCCGGGAATCTCCTCCCGAAAATGCCGGTCAACCTCAATTTCGGTCTGGCAATGATCGAAAATAAGTTTATCCGCCATGGTCCTTCCTCCGGCCGGTAAAGCGATTCCGGCGAGCTGGATAAATTGGACGCCGATGCCGGCTAAGCCGGCAAATTCGATCTCAGTAAGCAGTGGAGCGCCATAGATTCCATTTAACATTTCAGCCCGGGAAAATCACGTTCCCGGCCAAAAGATCGGCGCCCAAAAAAGCCGGCCCATCGAGTAAGTGGACCGGCCGTTCGGGAAAAGCGCCCTTTTCCGCCGGGTCTAAGCGCTTTCGCAGGCCCGGGCGGTGCCGGATTTCCAATAGGGAGACATGCCCCTCAGCGTATCGATGATGGGGGGCAGTTTTTCGATGACAAAATCCATTTCCTCATCAGTGTTGTAGATACTCAGGCTAAACCTGATCGATCCATGCGCCATGGTAAATGGTATACCCATCGCCCGCAGCACGTGAGAAGGCTGGAGCGATCCCGACGTGCACGCCGATCCGGACGAAGCGCAGATGCCGAACTCGTCCATCATCAGCAGGATGCCCTCGCCTTCCACGAATTCGAAGCTGATGTTGGCCGTATTGGGAAGTCGATTTAACCTGTCTCCGTTTACTTTCGTGTTGGGTACGATTTTCAGAAGAGTGTTCTCAAGCCTGTCCCTCAGACCTTTTACGAAGGTATTCTCACGCTCCATATTCTTTTGCGCAAGCTCAGCGGCAACACCCAGCCCGATAATGCTCGGCGTGGCTTCCGTTCCGCCTCGCCGTCCGCGCTCCTGGTGCCCTCCGATGAGGAAGGGCGAAAACTTCGTGCCCTTGCGCAGATACAGTACGCCTATCCCTTTGGCTGCGTGGAGCTTGTGGCCCGAGAGCGAAAGCATATCGATTTTTGATTTTGACAGGTCGATGGGGATTTTTCCGACCGCCTGAACCGCGTCGGTATGGAAAAGGATTCCGCGTTCGCGGGCCATTTCCGCTGCCTTCGCTATGGGAAAAATAACCCCTGTTTCGTTGTTTGCCCACATGAGGCTAACGATTGCGGTATCAGGAGTCAGTGCCCGCCGGTACTGCTCCATGTCAAGCCGCCCTTCGGCATCCACAGGCAATTCGGTTACCCGGTACCCCCGTGTTGCCAGATGAGCGCAAAGTGCGCGCACCGCCGGGTGCTCGACCCTGCTGGTAACGATGTGCCTCTTCTCGGGGTAGCTGGCAAGGGCCGAGCGGATGGCCGCGTTGTCGCTTTCCGAGCCGCAACTGGTAAAGACGATTTCATCAGGTAATGCGCCCAGAAGAGTGGCGACCTGCTGGCGTGCTTTCGTAACCAGTTTCTTTACCTGGCCTCCAAAAGTGTGCATGCTCGAAGGATTTCCGTAGAATTCATGGAAATACGGCAGCATCGCCTCCAGGACTTCAGGCGCCACCTGGGTCGTCGCATTGTTATCCAGATATACAGGTTTCACGCCGATTCCTCCTCGACTACAAGCTCCGGCGAGACCAACTCACGAAGTTTCGCCTCTACGAAATTTTTCAGCGTCTGGTCGGATGCCTGGCAGGATGCGCATGCGCCCCGCGTTGCAACAACCACGCGATTGCCCACCACATCCACCAATTCTATATCTCCGCCGTCGTGCTTGAGGGCGGGCCGGATTTCACGCTCCAGGGTCTCCTCTATCATCTTGATCTTCTTGATATTGGACAGCTTGGGTCTTTCAGCCGGGGCGCCGCTCATCCCGGATTGGACCTTCTCGATTATTCCCTGGATGATCGGGTGGCAGTTTCCGCAGCCCCCTCCCGCTTTGGTGTAGTTGGTCACTTCTTCGACTGTCGCGAGACGATTTTCACGGATGGCCCGTTCAATTTCCTTCTCAGTCACGCCGAAACACTCGCAAACGATCTTGTCCTCTTCCGCCTTCGCCGGCGCTCCCTTATAATACGTGATCGCCATTTCCAGGGCCTCCCGGCCCAGAACGGAGCAGTGCATCTTTTCCTGAGGGAGACCGCCGAGGTAGTTTGCGATGTCCTGGTTTGTGACTTTTGAAGCCTGCTCGACCGTCATGCCTTTTATAATTTCAGTCAGGGCCGAAGCTGAAGCTATTGCGCTGGCGCAACCGAAGGTTTTGAACATGGCATCTTTTATCTTGCCGTTTTCATCCAGCTTGAAGGTGAACTTCAGCGCGTCGCCGCACGCAATCGAACCAACTTCGGCAACACCGTCGGCGTCTTCGATTTCTCCAACGTTTCGGGGATTGAGAAAATGGTCTTTGACTTTGTCAGTATAGTCCCACATACAGACTCCTCCCGCGACCCGGTTCTATGTTCTCACGGTCGAAAGCGACCGGATAGTATTCCACACTGTCGGGTTCACGGTTTAATTATAACTATAAACGCCGATTCCGGTAAGATCGTACGCCTCATGGGAAGTCATGTTTTCACCAATCGGCTCATATTGAAGGCCCTATTGTAACAAAAACAAATTTAATTTAAAATATGCAATTTCAAGGCGTGCGCGCCTTCGGGATGGCTGGGCGCCGTCTTTTGCCTTCGTTGGTCCCCAAAAGCGCCCGGATGACGGCATCTCTTTTTTTGTTCTTGAAATCCCCGTTTTTGCTTAACGGGAAGCCGGGAACGTATGATCCGGCGGCTCATGGAGAGACGAGCAGTATCCCAACTTTTTTCTTGACAAAATCAATTCCGCTAACTTAGGTTATTTTTTGGTGCAATTTATGCCTCTCGCTCTCTCGTTGTTCCTGCATCGATCACCCCTTTTTCTTTGCGTTCCAGTTTTCAGAAATCCGTGTCTCCAGCACTCTACAATTCGATCCAACTAAACGGATCACAGCTTAGCTGATAGAATTATTACCTGGTTTCAGGCGAATGCGAGCAGTGAAAAATCTTAAACAGGAGGCCAACCCGGATGCCCTACGATGCGACAAAAATGAAAGATTGGCAAATTTCGGAAGCTGCTGAAGCGAATATGCCCACGCCATGGGAATTTCAGGAAAAACTGGGGCTCAAAAAGGACGAGATCCTTCCCATGGGCCGGCTCTGCAAGCTCGATTTCATGAAGATCATCGAAAGGCTTAAAGATCGTCCCGATGGCAAATACATCGAAGTGACGGCAATCACTCCCACTCCTCTCGGGGAAGGCAAAAGCACAACTTCCTGTGGCCTGATGGAAGGCCTTGGTAAAAGAGGCAAAAATGTTGGCGGCGCCCTCAGGCAGCCTTCGGGTGGTCCGACCATGAATATAAAAGGCACTGCCGCTGGCGGCGGGAACTCGCTTCTAATCCCGATGACCGAGTTCTCGATGGGGCTAACAGGTGATATCAACGACATCATGAACGCCCACAACCTGGCGATGGTCGCCCTGACGGCCCGCATGCAGCACGAAAGAAACTATAACGACGAGCAGCTTCAGCGCTTGACCCGAATGAGGCGTCTTGACGTCGATCCCACCCGTGTCGAGATGGGCTGGATCATGGATTTCTGCGCCCAGGCCCTGCGCAATATCATCATCGGGATCGGCGGCAGGCAGGACGGATTCATGATGCAGTCAAAATTCGGGATTGCGGTCAGCTCGGAATTAATGGCCACTCTTTCGATTATCAACGATCTGGCAGATCTGAAGAAAAGGCTCAATGAAATCACCGTGGCGTTTGACAAGCGAGGAAACCCGGTCACTACCGGAGATCTGGAAGTCGGGAACGCGATGACGGCCTTCATGAGAAACACTATCAACCCGACTCTGATGTGCACGGCCGAGTACCAGCCGTGCATGGTTCACGCGGGTCCTTTCGCCAACATAGCGGTGGGCCAGTCTTCGATTATCGCAGACCGCGTCGGCCTGAAGCTCTTCGACTACCATGTTACGGAGAGCGGTTTTGCAGCCGACATCGGGTTCGAGAAGTTCTGGAATGTCAAATGCCGCTACAGTGGTCTAAAACCTCATGTATCGGTCCTTACCACGACCATCCGGGCGCTCAAGATGCACGGGGGCGGCCCGAAGGTTGTGGCCGGCCTTCCGCTCCCCGAAGATTATACCAAGGAGAATGTGGCGCTGCTCGAGCGCGGCATTCCCAACATGGTGCACCATATCAACACAATTCGAAAGTCCGGGATCAACCCGGTCGTCTGCATCAACGCTTTCCACACGGATACCAAGGATGAAATCGCCACGGTCCGCAGGCATGCCGAAGCAGCCGGCGCCCGATGCGCGGTGTCGCAGCATTGGGCAAAGGGCGGAGAAGGCGCTCTGGAATTTGCCGACGCAGTTATCGAAGCCTGCGAACAACCCGGCGAGTTCAAATTTCTTTATCCCCTTGAGTTAAAATTAAGGGACCGTGTTGCCTTGGTGGCCAAAGAGGTTTATGGCGCGGATGGCGTCTCCTGGACGCCCGAAGCGGAAGCAAAAGCCAAAATGCTCGAAGCCGACCCAAAGTATGACGATTACGCCACAATGATGGTCAAAACCCACCTCAGCCTGACGCACGATCCGGCCGTCAAGGGCGTACCGAAGGGGTGGACTCTCCCGATTCGTGACATTCTCATATATTCGGGATCAAAGTTTCTCTGCCCATGCGCGGGGACCATCAGCCTGATGCCCGGGACTTCTTCCAACCCGGCGTTTCGTAAAGTGGATGTGGATGTTAAGACCGGCAAAGTCACAGGCCTTTTCTAACTTTTCGCCGGACGCCGGGTTTGCGTATCCGGCAGACCGGTTTCCAGAACGGAGGCGGTATATGCCTGCCAAGCTGCTCAAAGGGGCCGAGGTAGCCAGCGAAATTCGGGCCGAACTCAAAGCGGAAGTCCGACAGTTGCATGAAAATCATGGGGTCGTGCCGGGGCTTGTCACTATATTGGTCGGCGAGAACCCTGCGTCGATGAGCTACGTGAGGGCGAAGCAGAATACTGCTCACGAGCTGGGATTTTATTCCATTCAGGATAGCCAGCCCGCGGACTTGAGCGAAACGGACCTGCTAAAGCTCATTACAAACTACAATGAGGACCCGAAGATCGACGGAATTCTGGTCCAATTGCCTCTGCCCGGCCATGTAAATGAACATCGGGTGCTTCTGGCGATCGACCCGGGAAAGGACGTCGACGCTTTTCATCCGGTAAACATCGGAAAGCTGATGGTAGGTGAGCCCGACTATCTTCCCTGCACGCCTGCCGGGATTCAGGAACTGCTTGTGCGCTCGGGGACCGAAGTTGCCGGCGCCGAGGTGGTGGTGGTCGGTAGGTCCAATATCGTCGGTAAGCCGATAGCCATGATGCTCATGCAGAAGGCCAAGGGAGCAAACGCCACGGTGACCGTCTGCCACACACGGACAAGAGACGTAAAACAACATTGTCTGCGTGCGGACATCCTTATCGTGGCCGCTGGAGTCACGGAATACGTCAGGGGAGATTGGATAAAACCGGGCGCGGTCGTGATCGACGTCGGCGTAAATGAAGTGGGAAGAGCAGCCGACGGCAAACGAATCCTCAAGGGAGACGTAGCCTTCAATGAAGCCGTCGAAAGGGCGGGCGCCATCACGCCGGTCCCCGGCGGAGTAGGACCGATGACTATAACAATGCTCATGAAAAACACGGTGCGCGCCTGCAAGATTCATCACGGCCTCAAGTAAGCCGGGTTAATTGAAGCCAATACCGGCGCCGAATCCATGGAGTTTGCCCAAAAAAACCGCGAAGCTTTCGCAAGGGCGATTCACCGGGGGTTGTTTCCCCCGGAGAGAATCGCCCTTTCTATTTTTATCGTCTCTTCCGAGGTAGACCGGCATAACTTCTCCTGGCTCCAGCTTGCAGAGAAATCTCAGCCACCTTCGAAATTGCCAAAAACAGTAAGCCCGCCCGAGTTAGTCCAACCGCTGCATCGCTCTCGTAACCGGCCTGAAGCGAGTCCCTGCATAGGCGGATTCCGAATTGGAAACCCCGAGTGCGGTTTTATGCCTACGCCCCTGTATTCAAAAGCCTCCACATAAGAGGACGCGGCAGGCGGAAACTCCGCAAAAATACTTCCTGGACCTTCTATTTTTGAAATCTGGCACTGTAAGGCAGGGAGCCATTTTGCGAACCTCATCAGGGGAAAAATCAGCTGACTGGAGTTGATTTGGCAACCATTGGTACCTATATTGCACGAACCCGAGCACAAGACACACATCCAAAACAAACAGAAGACACAGGAAAGACGAGGAGCACGGAGCAACTGGCCCTAAAGCCGGTCGTGGTGAAATACGGCCGCAGCTTGGGGGGGACCGGTTCGCCGTGTGGGTCCCAACACCAGGCGGGCCCCTCCAAAGCTTTCCCGAACTGCCTTCGGGCAAAAGGATGTAGAATGTTTCGACGCTCGACTTTTACCAGGATCAGTTTGTTTCGATCACTTTGCATGGGTTTAACCACCATTGGAGTCTTTACCCTTGTTTCGATGTTTTTGGCACCGCAGGCCTATTCCCATCAGCCTCAGATCTCGTGGAGCGCGGACTCATCTTCAGTTGCCGGCTATAAAGTCTATTACGGTCCATCGAGCGGGAATTACACGAGCAACGTAGACGTCGGCAATAACACCACCTACACTTTCCAAAGTCTTTCCGCCCCAGCTTATATTGCGTTGACGGCCTACAACAGCAGCAATGTGCAGAGCGCCTATTCGCAGGAACTGGTCGTCGAGGGTTTAACCGCATCTGCCGGATCGGGCGGGTCGATATCCCCTGCTGGAAATTTTTTCGTGGCCCAGGGAACAAACCAAACTTTTACGATCACTCCGGCTTCAGGCTACAAGGTATCCTCCGTACTGGTTGACGGGGCCTCGGCCGGCGCGGTCACGAGCTACACGTTGTCCAATATTTCGGCCGGCCATACCGTTTCGGCCACTTTCGCGGCCAGCACACCAACGAGCTACACCATCACTGCGTCTGCCGGTTCAAACGGCTCTATTTCCCCTTCGGGTTCAGTTGCGGTGAACTCCGGGGCAACCCAGGCCTTTACGATAGCTGCGGCTACGGGCTACAAGATATCCTCCGTACTGGTTGACGGCGCCTCGGTCGGCGCGGTCGCAAGCTACACGTTCTCCAGTGTAGCGGCAAACCACACCATATCCGCCACTTTCGCAGCAAGCACGACGAGCTACACCATCTCCGCGTCTGCCGGTTCAAACGGATCCATTTCCCCTTCGGGTTCGGTTGCGGTGAACTCCGGGGCAACCCAGGCCTTTACGATAGCTGCGGCCACGGGCTACAAGGTATCCTCCGTGCTGGTCGATGGCGCCTCGGTTGGCGCGGTCACGAGCTACACGTTCTCCAGTGTAACGGCCAACCACACCATATCCGCCACTTTCGCGGCAAGCACGACGAGCTACACCATCACCGCGTCTGCCGGTTCGAACGGCTCCATTTCCCCATCGGGTTCGGTTGCGGTTAAATCCGGGGCAGCCCAGGCCTTTACGATAGCTCCAGCTGCAGGCTACAAGATATCCTCCGTGCTGGTCGACGGCGCCTCGGTTGGCGCGGTCGCAAGCTACACATTCTCCAGTGTAGCGGCAAACCACACCATATCCGCCACTTTCGCGGCAAGCACAGCATCGAGCTACACCATCTCCGCATCTGCCGGTTCAAACGGCTCCATTTCCCCTTCGGGTTCGGTTGCGGTAAAGTCCGGGGCAACCCAGGCCTTTATGATCACTCCGGCTACAGGCTGCCAGGTATCCTACGTGTTAGTGGACGGGACCTCTGTCGGCTCGGTCTCGAGCTACACGTTCACCAATACAGCGGCCAACCACACCATATCAGCCACTTTTGCATCGAAGCACAGGAGATTGGGGAGTTCAACCAGTTCCGACGCAGTGAACTCCGCGGCAAGCCAGGCAACTGCGATCACTCCGACAGGCTCCCAGGTATCCTCATCAGCGCCGGTTGAGGGTTTCGTCGCCGATGCAGGACCCGAGCAAACGGTTGCATCTGGAGCTGCAGTGACGCTCAGCGGCTCAAATTCAACGGATACGGGCGGGCCCGGGATAGCATCATATCTTTGGACCCAGGTGGCAGGAACCCCAGTGTCGCTTTCGAAACCTTCTACCGCAACCGCGACTTTCACTGCTCCTCAGGTACAGGCGGGCGAGGCGCTGACTTTCCAGTTGACCGTTACTGACAAGAATGGCTTAAAGACGACCGGCGCCTGCATCGTCAACGTGACATCGGGCAGCGGGGCGCCCTCGGCTCAGGCGGGTGCTGATCAAACGGTAAGTGAGCTGACCATCGTCACGTTGAACGGGTCGGAATCCACGGATCCTGACAATGCCATTGCTTCCTATGCCTGGCAGCAGGTTGACGGCCCGGTGGCGGCGCTTTCCAATGCGAACTCGGCTCAGCCCACTTTTGTAGCGCCTTTGAGCACGACAGGCTACGCGTCCCTGAGTTTTAAGCTGACGGTAACAAATATCAGCGGATTGAAGTCCACCGACACTTGCTTTGTCAACGTCACCAGCGATTCAGCGGCGCCCAAGGTCGTCGTGGGGCCCGCCAAAACGACAAATGCGGGTAATACCGTCAAGCTTAGTGGATCAGGTTCCGCAGATTCGGGGGCCAAGATCGCCTCGTTGCAGTGGCGCCAGACAACCGGAGTGCCGGTAACCCTGTCTAAACCGGCGTCGGCAACCCCCAGTTTTATCGCAAAAAAAGCGGGGCGGTACGACAACACTTCTACCTTCGATTTGATAGTGAAAGATACGAATGGTCTAAGGTCAAAGGCAAGACAGGTTATTACAGTGAAATAAAGGACGCCCGGCCTGAAGGGGGGAACCCCGGTCAGGCCGGACGTAAGCGTCGGCACGGTTAAGCGCGCCCTGCCGGGCAGCACCAATCGCAGAAAAAGAGCGGAACTCTCAAGGTTCCGCTCTTTTTTTATAAAGGTTGCTGCTGTAGAGTTTGAGGAGAAAATCCGTAAAGAGCACTCTCGAAGCGTCTGGACACTGGGAGAAAAGGATCGGCATGACAGACCGCTGGGGGAAGGCAGCGCCCATTTCCCGGAAGAAAACAGAGAATAAATGGATCGTTTTTGCAAACGTGGCTATCGGCGTTTTCATGGCCACCATGGATGCCAGCATAGTCAATATCTCCCTGCCCAAAATCAGCCTTTACTTCCATGTGCCTTTGAACGGGATGGTGGAATGGGTCATCATTGCCTACCTGGTCGTGGTTGCCAGCATGCTTCTCACCTTGGGCAGGCTTTCGGATATGATAGGATGCAAGGCGCTCTGGGTGACTGGTCTGGGGGTTTTTACAGTTGGCTCGGTCATGTGCGGAGCCGCATCTTCACTGCCGTTTCTGGTCGTTTCCCGCGCCTTTCAGGGCATAGGCGGCGCAATGACCATGGCGGTCAGTCCTGCGATGACAACGCGGGCTTTCCCCGCGAGGGAACGCGGACGGGCACTGGGCATGGTCGCTGCTGTTGTTGCCGTAGGCACGAGCGCAGGTCCCGCCCTTGGGGGCCTCATAACAGAAGCATTAACCTGGCGCTGGATCTTTTATGTCAACGTGCCTATCGGCATCGTCGGTATGGTGGCAGCCTTTCGGTTTCTTTCCGAACCGATCAGTCTGGGCGGAGCCAAAAAACGGTTTGACCCGATCGGCGCAACGCTCCTTTCCGCGGGCATGACCCTTTTGATGCTGGCGATGAGCTTTGGCCAGGAGGCCGGCTGGACGTCTCCGGTAATTATCGGCGCCTTCGCCGCTGTTGCGGTCTTGCTCGTTATATTCGTACTCGTTGAGAAACACGTCGCGCATCCGATTGTGGACCTGTCGATTTTTAGGAACCGACTTTTGTCGGCGGCTCTTGTCAGCAGTTTCCTCAGTTTTCTGTCTCTTTTCGCGGTAATGTTTCTCATGCCTTTCTACCTGGAGGAACTGCTTTCTTTCCCGCCCGGCCACGCAGGCATGGTGCTCACCGCGGTGCCGCTTACCATTTCGTTGGTTGCGCCCGTAAGCGGCTGGCTCTCCGATCGTTTCGGATCGCGGGTGCTTAGTTCTCTTGGGTTGGCCGTCGCCTCGACCGGACTTTTTTTCCTCAGCACACTTACACAACAGAAATCGCTTTTTAGCATTGTCTGGCCCCTGGTCCTCGCAGGACTCGGACAAGCGCTGTTCCAATCGCCGAACAACAATGCAATCATGAGTTCCGTGCCGCCGAACCGCATCGGTCTGGCTTCCGGCTTTCTTGCAACAGTGCGCGTGCTGGGACAGGGATCAAGCGTCGCCCTGGCCGGTGCGATTTTTACTTCGCTTGGCGGAGCGCGGGCTGGATCGATGCTCATCCGGAACACGGGCCGGTACTCGGCGTCTCTCGAAAATACTTTCATTCACGCATTTCACGTCGCTATGCTGACCTGCATGATCATTGCCGGCCTCGGCGTCTTCACATCCCTGGCTCGCGGGGCAACTCACAGTCTGGAGCGGGCGGAGCGCCAATCCTCCGGGAATTGAAGACTGATCGTCCATTGCAGTCCTTTAAAAGATTCGTTAAAGTACCTCTTTCTTGCGCGGCAGCCCATTTGGCGCCTGTCCGCGATTGGAGTCGCTTCATGGCACATGGAATAGAGTTTACGGCGATTCGGCTGATTGTCGGCACGCTTGCCGTACTCGCCCAATTATACCTTTTTGTACACATCCGCCGGGCCATCAAGTCCCTGCCATTGTCCGGCCGCTTTAAGTCCGGCGCCGTCGCTCTCGTAGGTCTGGCGATTGTCCTGCTCTTTGCCGCGAACAGGTATATCATGCTCAACCCGCTCACCTGGGCAGGCTCGCCGAAGTTGGCCGAAGAAGTCCTTGTTTATGCTTCGGCCGTATGGACCTTCGGGTCCATTCCATCCGCACTTGTACTCTTCCTTATTCACTTTGCCGGATGGTTTCGCCGGTTGGCCCGCAGCCTGTTTGGCTCTGATCCCAAGATGTCTGCTTCTGATCCCAAAATGTCTGCTTCCGCCGCAGCAATGAACCCGCTCTCCCCGATCCTGCCCGCCGCCGTTTTCTTCAGGCCGGGCTGAATGGATTAGCCGTAGCGCCGTTCGTACTTTCGGGATACGGTGCGTTCTTCTCCAGCAAAGCATTTGAAGTCAGGGAACTTTCCCTGTCTTTCGGCCTCCCACTGCGCATCGTCCAGCTTACGGATATTCATGCGGGCATTTACATGACAAGGGAAGAGGTACGGCAACTTGCGGATCGGGTCATTGCCCTGGAACCCGACCTGCTTGTCCTGACCGGCGACTATATCTCCAATTCGATGGAGTTTCTTCCGGGCTGCATAGAGGAAATAGCGAGGGTCCGGGCCAGGTACGGCACTTTTGCCTCCTTGGGCAACCATGAACACTGGTACGGGGACCCGGGCGAGATCCGGTCCCTATTCGCGCGCTCAAAGATCCCGCTTTTGGTCAATACCCACGAGGTTATTCGCTGCAGGCAAGGTTCTTTCGCAGTAGCCGGAATCGATGATCTTCGCTCCGGGCGCCCCGATCTCGATGCAGCTTTGAAGGGACTGGATTCCATGCCGACTCTTCTGCTGTCGCATCGGCCTGAGGTTTTCCCTCAGGCTGCCGCGCATGGAATTCAACTGACCCTCTCCGGCCATTATCATGGAGGGCAGATCAAGGTTGGAAATATCAGTTTGGCTAACCTCGTGACCCCTTATCCCGAAGGGCTATACGGGTTCAATGCTTCAAAACTTTACGTAAGTCGAGGGATCGGCACCACGTTTACCCCCGTGCGGTTGAATGTGCCGCCGGAGATCACCCTGCTCAACCTGAGGGCATAGTGACTTCAGGACATTACGATGCAACTGTTCATGCCGATGGTTGACGCAGGGAAGGAGTTTTTTCCCTTAATGCCCGTCAATTTCGCTGCTTTGTCGAGCAGTTCATCTTCTATGTTCAGGGTTATTCATATGGAACCCCTCAATCGAAGGGCTTTGCCAAGGTAAGAATCCTGTCCACCTTGGATTTGACCATCATCTTCACCAGTCTCGGCGTGGTGATCTTTCCACGGGCTTTTCCCAATTTAATCGAGGTATCGATAATATCCCGGGGAACCTCCGGTTGTTCGAATTCAGGTTTCCGAACCAAACTGAGCGACCCGGCAGGACAGGTGGAAACGCAGAGCCCGCAGCCTATGCAACGATCGACATCAAGCCGCAGCGTCCCGGCATCGAGCGTCAGGGCCTCCATCTGGCAGCGATCCACGCAGACGCCGCACGTTTTGCAGGTTTCAGGATTATAGGCCGCGAAAAAAGGGCTGGACGCCATTGCGGCCGGCTTGGCCTGACGCTTGAACATTTTCAGCACCTGGCAACAGCAGCCGCAACAAAGACACATCCAAAGAGCATCTTTGGCGTTGGCGGGCTGCAAAACGAGACCGGCCTTATCGGCCCACTTGAGGATATCCAGTGTCTCCTGCAGGTCAATCTCCCGCCCCAGGCCATTGCGTTTTCGATAATCCACAGCCATGCCGAATCCCAAACAGCTCTCCTCCCGCGTGTCACACCCTTTTCCCATCATGGTGTGCTCACGGCGGCAGATGCAGGGTCCGACCGAGAATCTCTTCTGCGCCCTGACCAGTTCCTCAGCCATCTCATACGGCAGCACTTTATGCTCCGGAGTTATACTGCGGCCAACAGGAATGACGCGCATTTGCGGGATCTTCCAGGTCTGTTCGGTAAGGGCCGGAATATATTCGTTCATGTCCCGTATCAAATCTTTATCCAGATCGTTGACGTGGTACTCCCAGATCCCGACAAGATATTGAGCCGCCATGTATCTTATGGGACCTGTAGCCTGTTCCAGCCTTAGAATAAGCCCTCTTTTCGCCATCTCCTCCAGGCGCTCGGCGCCCTCGTCCCGAGGTATCCCGGCCCTGCGCGAAACGACCCTCGGTTCCTCCGGAAGCAGGGTAAGATAGAGGGCGAGGTTTGCTTCCTCAGGGGTGAAGAGCCTCTTTAAGATTCGCAGTTCCACGCCACTCTCAGTGGGTGGAAAGCCTCCAGGAAGGTTGTCCAAATGCTTGGCCAATCTTTTATAGATTTCCTGTTCCATGGCATCCTCTTTTTCCAAAAGATGTGGAGGTCAAAGGTTGGCGGCAATTCTCGGAGCAAAGAGACAAAGCGCCTTCCCGGTGGAGGGCGGGCGGGAAATGATCCCATCGGGGGAGCGCTTCGGTTGCTCTTCCCGATAGGCAGGCCCGGTATTCATTCATAACAAATCCCACGCACAAAGGTCTACTAAAGAAGAATTTGGATCACTGCTATAAATTGCGTACTACATGCAACAGGGTAACGAAGGTGGCTAAGCTCCTGCGGCAAATGATATGGCATTATGCCATGCTATATGGTATGGAATCACATCACATTGGACAGTACAGCATGGAAGGTGAAAACAATGAGCATCATACTGATAGGTTGTGAAAAGGGAGGCACGGGGAAAACGACAATTGCCGTGAACCTCGCTGTTCTGAGGGCGCTGGCCGGGCGGGACGTGCTTCTGCTCGACACGGATCAACAAGGGAATGCATCTTTTTGGGCGCAGATACGTGACGAAAACCAGGTGCTCCCGCGTATTGCCTGCGTGTCCAAGTTCGGCCAGGGTATACGGCATGAAGTAAAGGACCTGGCGACCCGCTATGATGACATAGTGATCGATGCCGGCGGACGCGATTCAGTCGAACTCCGTTCCGCCATGGTTGTTACGGAACGCATATTCATTCCTTCCAAGCCGAGTCAATTCGACCTGTGGACGCTTGCGCGCATGACCCAACTCGTCGACCAGGCCCTCGCAATAAATGAAAACCTCAAAGCGTCCATCGTTATCTCGTGCGCCTCGACCAACCCCTTGATCGCAGAAACGAGCGAGGCCCAGGAACTTATCGCCGATCTCGAAAACAAGAAAATAGGTCTTGCCAAGTCGGTCATCCGCGACAGGATCGTTTACCGGAAAGCGGCGCGCATGGGACTGGGAGTTGCGGAATTCGAACCTGGCGACACAAAGGCCGTTCAAGAGATGCAGACCCTCTACGAGGAGGTCTTCAATGACTAAGCCCCGAAAAGAGCAGGTCAGGATGAGTATCAGACCCCCGGTCCAGGTTGACGAGAAAGAAGCGGCGGCACTGGAGTTTATTGGCTCGGCGCCCGGAGGGGCCGTCGATTCCAAAGAGCCCCGGACCGTGGCCGAAGAAGAGAGCCCTCCCTGGGAAGTGCCCGGCGTTCGGGAAGATGTTGTGAAGCAATACAACCTCCGGCTTGCAGAGCCCGATCTCCTGAAGCTTCGTTATGTGGTGGAGAGGCAACGCGCCAAATCCATCAATGCTTATATCTTGCACGCTTTGCTTCCGCAACTCTATGCCGATGTCGCAGAACTGACGGGACGAAAAGAATAGCACTGCGCGGGAATCATCCAGCAGGTGCGCTACGAGGCAGTATCTCACGTCCCCCCGGGACACCCTGAAACCATGAAAAGACGTTACAATCACCCCCCTTTTGTTCAAAGGGGGGCCGGGGGGATTTTCACCTCGCGAGGAACTTTTCGAGACAGCTCTTCACGTCCCCCCGGGACACCCTGAAACCATGAAAAGATTCGTAGGATGGGTGGAGCGGTAGCGCAACCCATCGTCCTTACCGTAGTTTAGCCCCTCGTGGGCGTTCTTTTCGTAACAGTATAATGTGATATGGAATCGCATGGCATAATGCTACGCCATATTGATGAGAAACGCCGCTCCTCGGATTATCGCTTCTTCCGGCGTCTCCCGGCGCAAGGGCGCTCACACGAATTCGCGCCATCAGGGAAGTCCTTGGCAAATTCTTCCTGGAAGGCCGGACGCCGGAGATTGTCCCGCTTGATCTTTAAGGCAAACTTTTTCCAGCCGCTTTCGGACTTGAGTATATCCGATCTTATGACCGAACTAACGCACCGGATATAGGCTTACTGGGACTCCCGGCTATTTATTTGAGTTCAAAGAACAGATAGGGGGCCAGGGCAATCCAGACAAGCAGCGGCGCCCAAAGCCTGCCCGCGAAAACGTCGTAGTCCCTCAACAGCCTGGCCCAGGAATGCCCCGCGACAAAGCGCCCGAAGATAAATTCAAAGGCAATGGTAAGAACGAGCCAAAGTAAGCCGGCGCTAATTGCCTGTTGCGCGCTCTCGGGCGTCAAATATCGAACCAGTGCCCAGATATAGACGCCCAGCAGCATGGCCCCGGTAACTGTTGAAATCTGATGGGCACGGAGTTCGGGCATCTTTTTTCCGTACAATAAATCGCGCGTGGCCCCGTTGAGTATGGCGATCAGCACCATCGGGAACCAGGCTAAGATGTATTTTGTACTCATCGGCATTTTCCCTCGACACACAATTTAGAAAATCGATCCAAAGGAATCGCTATACCGTAGACCGGATGATAAGTCGGCTGAATTTTCTCACACTGTTCGCGATATTGAAAGAATTTGCTCAATGTATTCAGGGCTATGAACCAGCCGGCCGCCAAAGGTTAGAAGAGATAAGTGGGATTAAGTAAGGCGATATTACAGCATAAGGGAGTAGACGGCACAAACATTGCTAACTGCAAATCCCTTTTGGACACCCTGAAACCATCAAGAGTTCGCAGGATGGGTGGAGCGGGAATACCGGGGAGGCCAAAGTGCGGGAGACGCCATGACCGAGGGCAAAGAGACATATAACATCATTTTAAGCGGCGGGATAGCTGCGGGTAGAGATACCGGCGCGGTCAGGAAGAACTTGGCTGAAATACTTAAGGTGAGTCAGGCTGACCTTGAGCCTCTCTTCTCCGGCCGGCCGCTGATTATAAAGAAAAACGTCGATCGGTCGACGGCTCGAAAGTGTTTGCTCGCCTTTGAAAATGCGGGAGTCCTTTGTTCCATGGTGCCTGTCCAGGACGCAGGGAGGCCGGCGCCGGCGGCGCCATCGCGCTTACCGGAAAATGAAACCCCGTCAAACCCCGATGCAGAGGGAAAAGTTACCTGCCCGCAATGTGGCTGCGTACAGGCAAAAGCCCCCGAGTGCATCCAATGCGGGATAATATTCGACCGTTATCGGAATGTTGCGCAAATTAAGTCCGAACCTTCCGTCAGTTCCGGTTCGATCATCATTTACGACACAGTAAAAGAGAGGAAGCAAATTGTTCTGCTCTGTTTACTGGTCGTTGTTTTCTCCATTATCGTCTGCAATCTTCTTATCTCCCGCGAAATCAAATATCCTCCTGGGATTCTCGTAAAGTCTGAACCGAGACAGGTTATGATTCGCAATCCCGAATCCTGGAAAATAGGGGGCCGCGAGATAGTGCCACTCGCTGCTTATAGCCTTACGGCACGGGTGCTCAGCAAGGAACAGTACGGGTCGGACGACGTCGCCGATATTTCTCCACTAGACCTTGCGCTTGGCTGGGGGCCAATGTCGGACCAGGGTGTTCTCGATAAACTGGAAGTCTCGCAGCGGGGCCGCTGGTACTTTCTTTATCCCAAAACCCCTTTGGTCCCACTCCCGGCATTGATGCGGTACAGTTGCAATATGCATATGCTTCCGGCCGACGACAGTATCAAGCGGCGCCTCAAAGGGCTTCGAGTCGGGGAGATTATCGACTTGAGCGGCTACCTCGTAGGAGTCCGCGAAGGAGGCCGGTGGATATGGGTTACATCGCTCACCAACACGCGAACCGGGGCTGGAGCGTGCAAAGTATTCTGGGTCGAACACCTGTCTATCGAAAAGATCCCGCGTGACCTGAATTAGATTCGGCGCCGGCGACGCTCCCGTTGGACGGCGCCGTCCCACAAAATAGGTGCTCGCAACGCCGTCGTGTCAAAAATTAAACGGGGTTGCCGTCAGGTCCCTTAATCTCCTCTTTCCACTTCTTGTGGATGAGTTCGACGACGTCGGCGGGCAGGGGGATATAGCTCAATTCGCTTGCCAGCTTGCCGCCATTTTGATAGGCCCAGGTGAAGAAATCCAGAACACTCTTGGCGGTTTCCTGGTCTTTTTGTACTTTATGCATCAGGATGAATGTCGCGCCGCTGATGGGCCAGGTGTCCTTACCCGGTTGATCCGTAAGAATCACATAGAAATCCCTGGCGTTTGCCCAATCCGCCTCCGCAGCCGCTTTCTGGAAGTTCTTCTCATCCGGATTGACGAACTGCCCTTCCCGATTTTGCATCATGGTGTAGGTCATCTTGTTTTGGAGCACATATGCATATTCAACATACCCTATGGAACCGGGAATGTGGCCTACGTTGGCCGCAACTCCTTCATTGCCATTGCCGCCCACGCCAATGGGCCAGAATACGTTAACGTTGCTTCCCACCAACCGCTTCCACTCCGGGCTGATCTTGGACAGGTAATTGGTGAAAACGAAGGTGGTTCCGGAACCGTCGGAGCGGTGTACGACGGTAATATAATGGTCGGGAAGCTTGACGCCTTCGTTGAGCTTCGCTATCTCCCGATCATTCCACTTCGTAATTTTTCCCAGGTAGATTTTCGCCAATACCTCACCACTCAATTTGATTTCACCCGGCTTGAAACCTTTCAAATTGACGACTGGCACAACACCCCCAATGGCCGTAGGAAATTGAACCAGGCCTTCCATTTCAAGCTCCGCAGTCTCCAGGGGCATGTCCGAGGCGCCGAAATTGACGGTCCCATTCTTGATTTGGTTTATGCCGGCTCCGGAACCAACAGGTTGGTAATTCAATCTGATACCCATTTGACTCTTAAAGGCATCAGCCCATTTGGCGTACAATGGATACGCGAAGGTAGAGCCCGCTCCAGTGATGTCGGCCGCGAAGGCCGTAACAGCAATTCCAAAATACACCATCGTACACGTCGTCAATATTCTCATGAACCATCTCATGCCATTTCTCCCCGTACCAATCATTTTCGATATCCGGAACAGTCCTGTGCGCCGGCGTATAAGGTCCCACTCAAAGTCCGGAAAGAAAATGAGCCAACCAAGCTTTTTCACCATTCTGAGAAGCCTCTTCCCTAAAGGCTGCGATCTCGTCACCTTGCCCACCCCAAGGCTACGTCCGCTGCTGGAGAGCAACCTTAGCGCCAGGGTGGCGGGATTACGGCAGGCCGGTTTTTTTGCTTTCCGCCCGACATTTCAAATAAATGCTAAACACCTAACTTCAGCTGTCAACGAAGTTGCCTGAGGTCTGTGTATCGGCCGGATCATCGCATCCATCCCACTGTCGCGCGCAATGTCCGGAGTTTGGCAAAGAATACAATCCCCCCCGGTTTTTGGACGACATGTTAAACTGATTTGATAAGTCCGATATCTTAGGAAGTGAATATCGATGCAGCGGGAAGAGTACGACGCGGTATTCAAAGCCAAAGAAGCGTTAGAAGCAGTAAAAGGGCTCAAGACGATCAATGAGGTTGCAGCTCCAAACATGGCAATTAACTCGAGGCGGCAACTTTGCCAGGTGGCCCTTGCAAGTCTAAGTGTTTATGGTACCATTCAGCCAGTAGGCTGGTTAGAGTTTGAAATCGCTGCAAGACCCATTTAAGGAGGAAATCACATGGCGCACTTGGTAACCATTAGCCAGGTTGAAGATCGATTGCGGCGATTGCCTCCAGAGAAGCTCGGAGTGGTATACGATTTCATTTCATACTTGTTAGATCGTGAAGGAGCGGAACTATTCGGTAAGACCGATTCAGACTCGTTGCAAACGTTGCTCGCCTCGGAACAAGTGCTTTGCCGTGATTGGGATCGGCCGGAAGAGGACGCTGCATGGGCAGATTTATAAAAGGCGATGTCGTCGTTATATCATCCCCATTTTCGGAGCTAAGTGCTTCGAAGAAGCGACCCGCCTTAGTGGTTGCGCCCCTTGATGGCGATGATGTAATTTTGTGCCAGATTACCAGTAAAGGCATTTCAGACAATTATGCCCTATCCCTTGCCTTTAATCCTGTCCTGATTCCAAATCAATGCCTTTTTGTCTGAGGTTCTCAATACATTCCCTCAAGTATTCGTCGTCATGTTCCGGGTAATGTCCAAAATCGTTCCCGAAAATTTCAGGCGAATCCGAAGGGGCTCGCCTTCCCCGGTAGAGGGGATTGCGCCACAAGGGGGCCACCCTGTATCCCCGTCCCGCCATCTCCTCCATCGCCATAACGTGGTAGGCAAATAGCCGCGAGCGTGAGTAGCGGAAAACATACTGAACGGTTTTGTGCTTCCGTCCCCAGGCGAGTCCCCGAAGTGCGCAACACTCTCGGTGCAGCCCGAGGAGCTGTTTCGATGGCAGTCGATGTAGAAGTTTATAGTGCCAGAGCCTCATGCGAAGACCCTTTTACCGTAAAATGAAGATCGATCGTAAAACTGTCTCTTTTCTGCAACAGCCTCTTGTTTTTACTGAAACCTTTTCCTGCTTTGCATTATAATCGCAATAAAGACAGGCGGCGATAAACTCGGGCACTGGCTCCGCTTATGTAATATTAAAGGAGGCTTATGGTTTCAAAGATTCTCGTGCCGACAGATGGTTCAGAGACAGCTCGAAAGGCAGCCATATATGCGGTTGAACTTGCAAAACAGTTAAATGCCTCGATAATTGTCCTGAGCGTTATTGATCTTATAGCCAAGATAGTTCCTGCCGTGGATACTCCAATTCTTGTAACACAGTCTACCGAGGATTATCTGCGCGAGGCTACTCAAAAGTATGCTGAAGAGATAGCGAAGTTGTGTGATGATAGTGGCGTCCAATCCGAGACCGTTATAACGATGGGGCGTCCTGTTGAGGCTATTGTGAAAGAAGCTAAAAAGTCAAAGGTAGATCTCATTGTTATGGGTTCCCGTGGTAGAAGTGCTTTAGCGGCCGCAGTACTTGGCAGTGTTGCCTATGGAGTCATTCATAACGAGGCAAAGATTCCTGTGCTCATCGTGCGGTGAGGCCGATAGTGGGCATCTCGCTTTCAACTCTGACGTTGAAATACCTGCGGTGATGCCGCCGCAGGATTCCAGAAGGCTGGCTATTATCCAGTATTAATTCCAACCGGAACAAACGAACCGAAGTTCCGCCAACAGCGCCTATCCTCACCCTCACTCGACAATCCGGGCATTCTTTGAGCAGTGCTCCCGGGAATGTTGAATCGGAGGTACTCATCACCGGATTCGGAAAATTTTCAAAGAAAAAATAAGCATACCTGGAAGCCCCTTGCAAAAATCCGCCGGAGGCAATGAAGACATCTGAAGATGTAAGCTTCATCAACGGTCTTTTTGAAGTGTTTCAGACGTTCCTCCGAGTCTACTTTTTCAAGAGCATTTGCCGAATTTGCCAAAAGTGAACTTGACGACAGGGTCCACAATGCTATCGTTGAAAACAGCCTGAAGCCGGAATTGATCGGCCATGTATCCAGGGACTCAACCGCAATTGAAGGGCGCGAGAAACCGGTAAAGAAAACGCCCAAAATGTTTCGGCATGACGAACACCCATAGCGCGTTTTTTTACTTCACTGCCTGTCTTTTCCTGGCCGATTAACCATGAACAGGCAGGATCGCGAGTGCTTTTGGAGAACCTTGAAGTTAAGGGGGAGCCACATGGGAAAAGTGCTGACAATACTGATCGTCTTGTTGTGGCCTTTGGGGGCGTGGGGGACGAACTACTATGTTTCGAATGCCAATTCTGTCGGCAATGACTCCAATGACGGCACAGACACCTCCGCGCCCTGGTTGACAATCAAAAAGGTCAACACGTCAACGTTCAATCCGGGCGACCAGATTCTTTTCAACAAAGGGGACATATGGTATGAAGAACTCATCGTTCCTTCGTCAGGATCGCTCGGTAACCCCATCACATTCGGGGCGTATGGGACAGGAAGCAATCCTGTCATTTCCGGCTTGGGTAATAATGGCAAACCCCTTTCGGGATTTACCGTTTATTCGCACAATGTCTGGCGACTAGCCCTCACCACACAGCCTTATGGGCTCATCATCGACACCTTGTCCGGAGCAGATGCTTTAACTCCACTTCCTCCCGTAGCAAGTCTTCACGCCGTAACGGGCACGGGGAACTGGTTTTGGGCGTCGAACGTTCTGTATGTCTATTCAACAGGAAGTCCCGATGGCACAGTGCTGGCTCCCATGAGGCCTCATGTTGTTGAGTTGAACGGACAAAGTTATATTACACTCAATAGCTTGACTATTTCTGGAGGGAATAGCCCTGCCAGCCCTGTCTGGAATAACTCTGCCGTTGACGCTTTCTATTCTAACTATATTCATATTACAAATTGTAAGATCACCCAAAGTTACGGAGCGGGCGTTTTTTTCGTTGATAGCAGCCATGATGTCATAGATTCTAATTTGCTTGCGTATATTTATGGAGCCGGAATCGCATTTGGCCTTGGATCCGGTGAATCAACCCAGAATCAAGTCAGCGACAACACGCTTCACGATATTTTCGGAGCAGCGTTTCAAACAGGTTCCGGTGTGGCGGGACATCAGCTTTCATATTTCTCCATTTACGGCAATACAAGTTATAATAACAGTTCAGGGCTTTATCCTGGACATATGGACTATTCAAATATTTACAACAACTCACTTTATAATAACACAAAGCCATTGGGCGAGAACTATGGTATTGGCATTTCAAGTTCAAATTACAATAATTTTTTCAACAACATAATACACGATAACTACAACGTAGGCATTGATCTTTATGGAGACAATTCCACGCTTTATGGACCATCTAATGGAAATGCGTTTTATAATAATATTATCTATAATCACAACAGTAGCTATGGCGCCTGCACCGGCATTTCGATGGGCGGTGAAGCCGGTGGCGTAAATAATAATACGGTCAGTTACAATATATTCTTCAATAACATTGACAATATTGCGGCCGGCGCTCCAATCGGGGCTTCCCATGATAGCAACAACAGAATTATTAACAATGTCATTTATGGGGCTCATAGATATGGATTGAATTTAGTTCCCTGGTGGGGGGCTTCTTATCACAATGCAGGGGTTATTCTTGAAAATAATATCTTTTATAATAACAGTTCCACGGATGTTAACGCCACTACTATAACGGGGAATTTTTCAGCATCCCATAACATATATTATCGCCCTTCTGGAGGAGCGATTATGAGTTATAATAATACGAACTACACAGCGTCAAACATATCGTCGTTCGATCTTGGCGCCATTACCGCCAACCCCTTGTTCACAAACGGCTCGAATTCAAATACGTTGACAACTGACTTTATGCTCCAGCCGGGTTCATCAGCAATAGGGGCCGGAACGCCGATACCCAACATGCTGTCCGACTTTTTCGGCAATCCCGTCAAAAATCCACCCTCAATCGGAGTCTATGAACCACCCGTGCTGCAACCCCCCTCAGGACTCCATCTGGGCTCAACTCCAGCGCCCTAAATCAAGGAGTAACCGCAAGCTCATTTAAGCACCAATGAGTTGCCGATTCATAACATGGGACAGTCCGATACGGTTCTAAACCATTCAGGGTCGGGCCACGCCAAAATCTAACATTCAGGGTCGGGCCACGCCAAAACGGGGCTGCCCGAGGAAAGACTGGCGCTAATTGGCTGGTTTAGGGTCTTAAAGGGTGCTTTTCGGCCCCACAATAGCCCCTTTAACGGCGACCGAAGAAAATGGCCTAGAACAAACTACCTTCGGGGGGTTGAAAGGGACACGGAGGTTCCGGAGTGTTTTGGCAATGACTTTAACGGCTTGTGAAAAAACAAAGCCTCCACTTTCGCTACCATGACCGGCGAAAGTCGAAGGCTCAATTTTCCAAAACCATAGACTTTATTTCGTAAATTTTGGTGGAGGCGGCGGGAGTTGAATCCGTCACCTGAGTTTTTGGGTCATCTTTGATCTGTAACAATGTCCAATACTTATAATAGCTTAGTCTAACTTTCTGGCTGGTTTGAGTCCGTCAAAATTCAGCGAAATTCTGTAAGAATTCCCCTGTATGGGGAAAGTTTGGCGAAAGTGGTCAATGGTGTCTGAACGGTGGTATAATGCCGCACTGAATTTATTAGGTAACAAAATGTTACATTTCTATTGACTCTTCGACCTCATGGGAATTATTATTTTGGCTGAGCAATTTACACCCTCTGAAGCGACCAGACGCATTCGGGAAATCGTGCGACTCGGTGATGTTCGGACAACTGAACACTGCCGAATTAGAATGGTAGAAAGGCGGTTCAGTTTTCAGGATCTCGTTTCGGTGCTGCTGAACGGAGATGTAAAGAGTCTGCCTGAATACGATGAAAAACATGAGCAATATAAGTATCGAGTGGAAGGGAACACAATTGATGGTGATTCAGCCGCAGCAATAACGGTCATCGTCAGCACCCGTGCGCTTTTGGTTGTGACCATCTTTGAAGGAGCCAGTCTTGGATCATCGTGAAAAATGCCCAACATGCGGAAGTGATCGCTTTACTTTCACGAGAGCGCATCACCACTTTCTTGAGAGCGGGTTGGATAACGTTCACCTGACCAATGTGGAAATTGGAATATGTGGTGATTGTGGCGAGAAGATCGTTTCTATTCCTCATTCAACAGAACTGATGGGATTAATCGGTGAGGGCATCCTACTTAAACCCACTAATCTGAACGGGGCTGAGATCAGATTTCTTCGAAAAAACCTCCTTTTAAAAATAAATGAGTTTTCACAGTTGCTCGGAGTGGATCGAGTGACCGTATCTCGATGGGAAAATGGACACGAGAAGCTATCTAGATCCACTGACCGCCACATCCGATTAACTTATGCAGTGGAAGCAAAGTTGAACGAGCAAATGATGGAAGCGATTCGAAGAAATCTGCGGACGGAAGAAATCGATTCCAAAGTAGACTATTTTGTGCCGCTTCCTTTGGCATCATGACTCTTTTGCCAATCGACAATTTTTTATCACTTTATTATCTTTGGCAAGTCAACCATCAATGAGTCTCTGATTCCATCTCTCTTTTTGCATAATTCAGGATCTATTATATTGGAAAACATTTCTCCATATAGGTATTTACGAAACCTACGCTGTCGCAATGCCATTCAAATTCTCCCACCGACAAGTACAACAGAATATCGTCCAAAATGTTGGTGTTTAGGTAGATTCGAGCCTTTCTGATCAAGTCCTTTAGCTTCTCTTTTTTATCGTTTGCAGAATCAATGTAACCGTGCTCACGCTCGAATAGCGAAGTCATTCTGGCAAAATTATCAGCAGCATCTCTGATATCTCCAACATGCCCATAATTACTTTTGTAAAACTGGCAAAAATAGTCGTGAAAATCCGCAGGCTCTTGAAAAAGACCGGTGACAACATGAGCGCCCTCTTTGCGACGACACCCTTGGGTAGGGTGGGTAAAGAGTGGAAAGCCTTCGAGATCAGATGGACCGGCTCACCGGTATTTTGCCCATTGCTATCAAACGATCAAATGCCGCAATCAAATTGTGTTCGAATGGATCGCCAAAATATGCCCTGGCCTTTGTTTTAGAGCTTTTAGCCCCCATGAGCCTGACGTGTCCGGCAAATACCGGACGGGCAGCGGTCTTTCTCTCAACAGTCTCGTCTATAGTTGATCTGATGGCTTCGATGGAGGATTGGAATCGGTCAAAGTAGCCTTGAGGCCTGAGACGAATAGAGCCGCACCGCGGACAGCGATAGCGGCGCAGCAAAATGCCCGCTACGAATTTATCAAAGTAAGCCAAAACAAACCCATGTCCCCACGGCCTTCCAGCCTTGCAGTTAGGGCAAACCTCAGGACTGGGCCACAGATAATAACGGCCTTTCTCGCAAATGTCCTTGAGAAGAGCTGCAACAGGCAGTATCATTTTCTCACCTTGTTCAGGTGCTTTACGCACCTAAGTTTTGAGGGCGGCGAGTTCTGCGAAAACTCCCCGCCCTTCTTAAATAAAAAAGGCCTCTCTCATGAGGCCCACTTATTCCGATACTGCCCGCCTACTTGTCAAACTATTCTGAAAAAACCCACCTCATTCTGACCATTTATTCTGATTCCCTACACCCGCAGACTTTGACGCACCAGCGCCAAGTATAAGTACCCGTTTAGGTGCAAATGACTCACGAATCATCCCTATTCCCAGCTACAGTTCTTGATGCGATCCGCCCCTAAGATTTTGGCAAAACCGCTGTCCTTCCCGGCAAACGAAATTGCAGCTTCGTATTTGTAGCTCATCATCGAAACCTATAAGATTCGCTTAAACGGCTTTTTATCCACGATGGCAGCATCAACTTTTTCCTTCAGGAATGCGATCAGATCTCCTTCCCGTTCGATAAGTCCAACTATTTCTTGCAAAGTGACTAAAATGACAATTCTCTTTTGAAGCGCCTCTTCGCAGATTTTTAGCGCAGGAGTGGTAAACTCAGTAGCAGAAATAAAAATGCCACGGCTGGAATCTCGGTGATATATTCGGACAAGATGATGCGATACTTCTGGAATGCCGATGGCTTCTTTTAGCCACTTCATTTCGACGAAAT
This sequence comes from uncultured delta proteobacterium, assembly GCA_963826655.1. GTDB lineage: Bacteria > Desulfobacterota > Syntrophobacteria > Syntrophobacterales > Syntrophobacteraceae > SbD1. Next base: position 24,511 of record CAWGZP010000179.1, on the reverse strand, counting down.
AAGTATTGCCGTCAAACTCAACTACACCGTCGATCTGCTCTAAAACCCCTTCTCCTTTTTCACCAGTGCGCCGAAATGATTCCCGAACTAGGATGCCGTAAACAGAGAAGAGTTGATTTAGGACTTTCTCCAACTGAACTCCACGTTTGTGAGGATCGGTTTCGGAAAATAGAGCATAAAACTGTTTTTTGACTGCTTCGATGGAATCCTTCCGCTCTTGGATCTTCTGGATCTCAGTCTCTCGCTTAAGCAGATGTTTTCTGCGCTCTTCTTCACGCTCCTGCTTCATGCGTGTAAAGGAATCCTTTACTCCGATTAGTTTGCCGATTTGTGCCACCAAACCTTTCGCTTTAAGTTGGTCATCAGCCCAACAACTCGAAAAATCCTCAAATTCGCTCACCCTTTTCAAGATCTCTCGCCGCTCTCGTAGTGTTCGATCACCCTGCTCATTGACCCTGCTCAGAATTGTCCTTGCAATCTCGTATTTGTTGATACTGTCCTTGTCTGTAGCCACTTTGTGCTGCAAATCCGACATTATCGGCAGACCCACACCCGCTCCCTTGAAAAATAAGAGGATGTCTTTTTTTGATCGGCACAATAAAGGAATCGTGTCAACAAGAAGCTGGAAAAGCTCTGGAGGGTAATGGTATGTTTCATCCATATCTAATTACCTGTACCTGTCATCCCATGAGGCAGGAATCCACACTCCGATTTATCTAAAAAATTATAAGCATCGGAGTTGTCCAACCTATCAGAGATTTGGCTAATTATCGCAAATCAAACCGCCGTCTTCTTCTTCCGAATTCTAGTCAGCTTCGGTTTGCTGGCTGCACCAGCCTCAGCCTTAGTAACCGCTTGCGAGGATGCTGCGGCTTTCTCCTGCCTTATTGCCTCAATCGCCTTCTTCAGAATTCCTTGCGGGGTCATTGGTTGTGAGACTGAATTCAAAATCTCTCGAACGATATCAGAGAATGCCATAACCTTTAACCTTCTGTAATCGTACTCTACGAAACTAAAATGTTTAACCTATTTCGTGAGATAACAACACGTGAACCCTTTTTAATACCATGAACAATGTTAGAATGAACACTATAACTAGATAATATACAAACGCAACGACCACCACCCTAACGGGAAGCAAATCGTTAATAACAAAGTTGGATAATGAAAGCAAAAGGGTTAAAATAGCTGTGAGTATGCAGAAGGATATATTACTGTAAATCTGCTTTAAGAGTTTAAACTTTGTATCCGTTTTCTTGGTGCCATTTGCATCTTTTCTGATGATATCATAGATTAAAAGGATAAGATTGAATAAAAGTGCAGCAAAAACAGACATACACGTCACCAGAATGCTAACCACATTACTATCCAAGGAAGCTTTGTACCACACCATCAGCGCAGTTGGAGCCAAGGGTAGAATAAAAAATAGAATGATATCCCCTTTCGATCTTTCGCCAGTACTATTGTCCACCAAGGTCGCTATATGATCTTTGAAGATATTCGAAATATCTATTTTATTGAACATTGGCACCTCAGCTATGTCCGCTTGCCCCACGGATTTGTTTCGCCAGATCATCGAGAAAGCTCATTGCCACGTTGTTAATGCTGGTAAACGTGGGGTGCCCGTCCTGCAACTCAACTTCGCTGCTAATATCGAGACTGGGGCTGACTTTGTAAAGATCAGAAAGGTCAAAAGTCCGAACACGCCCATTAAAGTCCACACCGATGCGAACTGTATCATATTCGAAATTCTCAATTGTGATGAACTGATTGAGCGGTCTGCGCTTGCTGACGCATTCTTTGATCCGCCCCAAGATCGGAAATTGACCATTCTTGGAAACTTTTAGAACCAACTCTGTTGTGCCGTTAACCTCTTTATGAGGTTGACCATCGAAAGCGTCTGCAATGTCCGTTGGGAGCTTGAAACGTGTGAAATTAATTTTTATCACTCTCCCATCATTGATGAACTGGTTGAGAATCTGCTCTGGAACCAAAGGGTGGACATCCAGCATCATATCCTGATGTTCCAATTGGAACCTGTCTTTGAGAAAATCGGAGAACAGGCTTTTTATTCCAAGCTGGTTGTATTTCTGGAAGACCATTATTCCCTCATCCGCATCGTCTGGAACTTCCATAAGGAAATAGAATGGCATTAGATCGGCATCCTGAACCTTGCGCTCGTATGCGACTAAACAGGCTTCGGTGTCATAAAGATCACACTTGAATCCAAACTCACCGGACTTGATGGTTCCGTAAATAAGTCTTCCTTTGGTCTGAAGTTCGGCTGAACCGATAATCTTTTGTTTCTTTAGATCGATATGGTTGGTACCTTGAAGCGAAAGCAAGTAGTTTGAGGCTGTCTGAAGGAAATCCGAGTCCTTCTCGTAAGACCCCAGTTTCAGATATTGTTTGTCGGAGCGGGACTTGATCCTGAATAAATAGCTTGTTAGCGAAATTGTCGGCATGCTGTTGAACTCCGTCCAGTAGAGTCACTGCGATTTTTCAAGGTCTTCGCATATCGCCCTGAACTGCTCCAAAGCCGATTCAAGATTCTCGACGATCTCGGCAGCAAGCACTTCGGGATCAGGGAGATTATCAGAATCCTCAAGACTTTCGTCCTTCAACCAGAAGATGTCAAGGTTCGTTTTTTCTCGCTGTATAAGTTCCTCATACCCAAATGCCCTGAACCGCTCAGTCTCTTTCCTGTCGTGGCGATTCTCAGGATTGTAGCATACGATAAAGTCCTGAAGGTCGGTCAAGCTTAGGGGGTTCGTTTTGAGTGCAAAATGCATGTTGGTTCGGAGATCGTAAATCCAGAGCTTTTCCGTCCACGCTTTTCGCTGGCTGGTTTCCGATCAAAGAAGAGTACGTTGGCTTTAACCTATTTTCGAAAAGCCCAGCAGCGATAATTCCAGAAATCAAAACTTTTAAATCCATTCAGGGTCGGGCCACGCCAAAACGGGGCTGCCCGAGGAAAGACTGGCGCTAATTGGCTGGTTCAGAGTCTTAAAGGGTGCTTTTCGGCCCCCAAATAGCCCCTTTAACGGCGACCGAAGAAAATGGCCTATAACAAACTACCTTCGGGGGTTTGAAAGGGACACGGAGGTTCCGGAGTGTTTTGGCAATGACTTTAACGGCTTGTGAAAAAACAAAGCCTCCACTTTCGCTACCATGACCGGCGAAAGTCGAAGGCTCAATTTTCCAAAACCAAGACTTTATTTTGTAAATTTTGGTGGAGGCGGCGGGAGTTGAACCCGCGTCCGAAAGCATTCACCTTAAGCTTCTACATGCTTATTCCGCCCTTTGTATCTCGCTCTGAGCAACTCCTGCGGACCTGATTTGCCCAGAACCAGCCCGCTAAATCTCGCTACCGTCACTGCGGACATCATGACAGCACCTATCCCGCTTAGTCGACGCCTCATCAGTCCCCGCGGGATCAAGACCTTGAGACGGCAGCCGCGGTTAAGCGGCTACAGAGTACGCGTAATCGTCTGCGTTTGTTTTATGTCCCAACCGTTTAACGAGCAGTCAGGAACCTCGGCATGCAACTTAAGCTTCTTTACCTCCGTCGAACCCGTTTCGCCCCCTTCGCAGTGGTGAAAATGCGTAATTATCGGACGATTAAGCTATACAAATTATACATCCTCCCAGTCCAAAGTCAATAACAGCAGCCGATTGTTACAGTGCCCGCCTCGGATCAAGGCCCCGCAAGCTTTGGCCCCGACATTATCCCGGAAACGGCACACGGCGGATGCGGCGGCTAAAAAAACATGCCCTGCTCCCGTCTCTACAGCAGCCTTTTTGAGACAAATTCGCCGTCACGGTTTAAGGTTGGAAGGATGAAGTCCCGGGGGATGGCTGCACATTGGCAGCTGCCTTTGCCGGAGAAAGTCACGGAAGCAGGTCCGAAGATTACTGTAAACCCCTTTTCGGCTATTCAAAATGTAAATAGCGTGGCGCACGTGGAATATTTCATCCTCCAGCCTCAGGACCTCCCAATAAGGTCCCGTCTTTCCTTCGCGCTCAAGTCCTTCGGCAATGAGCGGAACGAGCTTGTCGCGCATTCGAAGTTCGGTGTCCACGAACAGAAGGGCTATCGAGGGCGAAAGGTCGCGAAGCCTGGCCAGGAAGGCATCGACAGCCTGGTGCTCCACCCCCCGGGGCGGGGAGGACTTGACTTCTATGTAGACGAGATGCCCGGCAATAACGGAAATGACATCATAGTCTCCGCCTATCTTCGTGTTTTGAAGTTTCACCGCGAAAAGAGCGGGTGAGAGGAATTCAAGCCTGAGGATTTCATTAACGTACCATTCGAGTGTCGGGCCGAAGCTGGGCACTTTCCTGATGAGCCTGTAGCCCCTGCCCGTGAGGGAAACGATGCCCATTTGCGCCAGAATTGCAAGGTAGGTTCTAACGGTCCTGAGGGAACAGTAGCGGGTAAGCCGGGCCAGGTCGTCTCCTTCGGGGACCTGGATGAGGTCCCTGACGAAGAGCCTGAACGAGTAACGTCTCATCATCCGATAAAAGTCTCCCAGCATGGAGCCGGAAAGGCCGCGCGGGAAGATAAGCTGGGAATGGCCGCCGTGCGACAAAACCGGAAATCCGAGCTGCTGGAGAAGCTTTTCGACCGGATGTCTCACCTGGGAGGAAAGGATTTCGATGTCCCGCTCAAGGACAGCGACCCTTTCAGTCAGTTCGGTTATTTTTCTTTCGACCAACTCCAGCCGGTCCATTTGCGCCACTTCCTTCCCGGCCGCCCACACCTTTTTTCGCGCTTCCGGTCGGGACCGGAGATACTGCCACCGGCTGGTCCAGCCGGACCGTAATTTCATAAACACTGCCCGAAAGTGAGTTTTCCACCACGTAGTCAAGCTTTTGGAAGACTCCGAATACCTGTTCGTTTCCGGGTGCTATGTATGAAACGATTGTCTTTATGCCTCTCGTTTTGCCCATGTCGGCGATATGGCCGACCATCGATGCGGCAATGCCCGAGCGTGCAAAATCGGGATGCACTGCAAAATCGACTTCAGCCGCCATTGTTTCATCGTCAAGGTGATACAGGGCCAATGAAATGATCTTCTCGGAACCCATTTCACCAGTGAACCCCAGGATGCACATGTCCCTGTGATAATCGATATTTACCATGGTCTTGACGTCGTATTGAGGGAAGACCTTCATGAGTGAAAGAAACCGGAAATAGGGCCCTTCCCTGGGCAGTGAATAGAAAAACTCCTTAAGTGTCCGTTCGTCGGTTGTTTTTGCCGGCCGGAAGTATATGCGGCCAACTCTATCGAACTGTTGCGAATATTCCCACTCGTGCGGGTAGATTGCCCGGCTTGTCGCCTCGCGCGCGGCGTTTTTTTCCACGTAATGGATTCGCTGGGCGGACTCCATCAGTTCGTCCCTGAAGTCTGGATGCGCTATGGAAATAAGCGAAAGCGCCCGTTCCCGAAGACTCTTTCCCTGCAGGTGGGCAACGCCATATTCGGTAACCACGTACTGCACTCCGCCGCGCGTTGTGACCACTCCGGCGCCCTCTGTGAGTGCCGCAACGATCCTCGATCTGGACACGTCCAGGGTGGTTGAGGGGAGCACCATTATGGTCTTGCCCCCACGGGATCCCATTGCGCCCCGCAGAAAGTCGATCGTTCCGCCAACGCCGCTATATATTTCATAACCGAGCGAGTCCGCGCAGACCTGTCCGGAGAAGTCTACCTCGAGGCCCGAGTTGATGGTCACCATCTTGTCGTTTTCCGAGATAACCAGGTAATCGTTCGTGTAATCTATGGGGAAGAGAGCCACCATGGGGTTATTGTCGACGAAACGATAAAGCTCGCTGGACCCCAGGCAGAAACTGGCCACGATTTTACCGGGATGGAGGGTCTTTCGCGAATTGGTGATGACGCCCTTTTGCACGAGGTTCAGGTAGGCGTCGGTAAGCATGTCCGTGTGTACCCCCAGGTCCTTCTTGCCTTCCAGCGCATAGAGGGCGGCGGTGGATACGCTGCCGACCCCGGCTCGAATTGTCGAACCGTCTTCGATGAGCCCCGCCACGTGCCTGCCTATATCCAGGGCGATCCGGTTCATGATGGGAAGCCCGAATTCGAGCGGCGGCTCCTCGTATTCGACGAATGCGTCTATATGGCTCACGTGAATGAAGGAATCCCCCAGGGTACGCGGCATCCGGGAATTTACCTGGGCAATCACATGCCGGGCGCTCTCCGCCGCGGCCTTGACGATGTCCACCGCTATCCCATAGGAACAAAAGCCGTGATCGTCCGGAGGGGATACCTGGATCAACGCAACATCGATGGGAATGGAGCCGGAGCGAAACAGCCCCGGGATATCCACCAGGTTTACAGGTGTGTAGTCGGCGCGCCCCTGGGCCACGGCTTCACGGCTCGAGGCGGCGACAAAGAACGACTTAAGCCGGCACTGGTCAAGGCCTCCACAGGTAAACAGAGGCTTTCCCACACTCAGAATATGCAGAATTTCAATGTCGGCGAGAGCCGGGAGTCTTTCATCGAGGCTTTGGGCCAGGTATTGCGGCTCGCTGCATCCCGAACCCATGAAAACACGGTGCCCGTTGCGAATCATCTCGAGTGCCCTTTGGGCGCTCTTCTTTCGTCGTTCGTAGAGTGATCGCCAATCGCGGATGCCAGGGGAAGATTCGCGCTTCGTAATTGCAGGTTCGCCGAATGCCATTGAAATGCCCTCGCTCGACCCGGGGCCCCGAAATCCGGTTACTGCGCCGTTTGGGCCGCCGTGTTGCGGTTCAGGTAAAGAACTAACAAAATGGCGGCTGGAACCATCACGATGCACAGGATCTGCCCCATAGTGAGGTAGCCGAGTAGAAAGCCTATTTGAGGATCGGGCTCCTTAAAAAATTCGATTATGAACCGCAAAATAGCGTAAAAAATGAGGAAAAAAGCGACCATCATGCCGTCTTTGAAGGGCTTTTTGCGCAAGGTCCACATTATGACGAAAAGAACCAGACCTTCCGCCAGTGATTCATAGAGCTGCGTCGGATGCCGCGGCACCGCACCACCTCCAGGGAAGACCATCCCCCAGGGAAGACTCGTGGGGCGGCCAAGCAGTTCGCCGTTTATGAAATTCCCTAACCGCCCCAGCCCCAGGCCGATCGGACAGGTCACTATCGCGCAGTCGGCCAGGGCGGCGAAAGGTATCTTCCTGCGCCGGGCAAAAATCCATCCCGCGATAACGCTGCCGATCAGGCCGCCGTGGAATGACATCCCTCCGTGCCATGTGGCTATTATTTCCAGAGGATTTTTGATATACGACATGAGATCATTATATTCGTAGAATAGGATGTAGCCGAGCCGTCCTCCGGCGATCAGTCCTATCGCCAGGTAAAAAATAAGGTCCTGGGCCGTTGTGCCGACAAGTCCCAACTGCTTGGCCCGTTCCTGCTTCTGAATCAGAAAATAGGCGGCCAGAAAGCCGAGTACGTACATCACCCCGTACCACCTGACGTGGACAGGGCCTATGGCGAATAGATCGGGATGTATATTTGGATAGGCAATCATTTGGCATCTCCTTGATTGAGGAAGGCTATCATACCCGGCTGCCGGGGTCAATTGCGGAGGGCGGAGATAGTGGAGCCGGCAGCACGGTCATGGGCAGGGGGTAACAGTATGCGTGAATTTTACCGATAAAGCTCTTTGATCTCAAAGGCTCTTGCCGGAGCTATTCCAATGGAACATGCTTTCGGAGTAAATCGATGCGCGACTGTCAAGGTGAAAATGGAACTCATGAACACGGGACTGCAAAAGAGACGCCCGTTCCGGAAATCGTAAAGCTCAGAAAAATGGCGGAACACTGGATAAGCCACAATGAGGAACACGCCCGTTCATATCTGCTCTGGTCCGGCAAGTCCAGGGAGATGGGGCAAATGGAGCCGGCCGAACTCCTGGAAGAAATTGCCTCCAAAACCGTGGCGCTCAATGAAAGGCTAAGAAAGATCGTTCAAATTATAGACTCCGGGAACGGATAAAATGGAAGATAAATTATGCTGCCAACGATTTGCATTGTAGGGGCTTCCAATTCGGGCAAGACCACTTTCCTTGAAAAGCTGATACCCGAGCTTGCCGCAAGAGGGTACCGGGTTGGAGCGATCAAGCACGACGCCCACGGGTTCGAGATAGACCGCGAGGGCAAGGATACCTGGAGGTTAAGGCGCGCGGGCGCGGGCGTCATAGCCATTTCATCGTCAAACATGTTTGCTTCGATTCGACAGACAAATGCAGAAATGACCCTCGAAGAAATTGGTGCGCGCTTCTTCTGGACCGAAGACATCCTCATTGCCGAAGGATTCAAAAAAGAGCGTTTTCCAAAAATCGAAGTATTCCGTTCCGCAATTGAGCCAAAACCGATCTGTGGCTCCGAAGATAATCTTATTGCCGTTGTTTCCGACGATGAAGTGGACACGACGGTACCCAAATTCCCATTTGCCGATTGGCGTGGCGTCGTCGACTTTATCGAAAGTCGTTATTTAAAGGGCAGAAAAAAGCGAAAAATGCTCGTCCAGCTCGATGGAGAACAACTGCCGATGAAAGATTTTGTCGAAGACTTTGTGCTCGGCGGTATAAAGGGGATGTTATCGAGCCTTCGGGGCTGGAAGAAATCCGGAACGATCAGTATCCACATCCGCCTCGGAGATGATGATCAATAAGATCGTTTTGATCCTTGTGCCGCGGATCGTAAGCTGCGCGGGATGGACGGAGCGCAGCCCGCCCGGTATTTTCACAAATTATGGTAAAGAATCATCATGATCACCGGAGCGGTCCTGGCAGGGGGCAAAAGCCTGCGGTTCGGCACCAACAAAGCCCTTCAGCAGTTCGGGGACAAAAGATTACTTGAGTGGGCGGTTGAAACGTTGCGCCCGTTTTGCGATCCCATCGTGGTGATCGCAAATGAAATCGAACCATATCTGGAGTTGGGGGTGACGGTAGCGTTGGATATGATCCCCCACCTGGGGCCGCTTGGAGGGATTTACACGGCCCTGCTGTTTAGTCCTGCCGAATGGGTGCTGGTCAAGGCGACCGATATGCCTTTTCTCGTTCCCGAAGTGGCCTCCTTGCTTATCGACGCAAAGGAGGGGTTCGACGTCGTTGTCCCCAAATTGAACGATTCTTATGAGCCATTGCTTGCGATGTACAATCGCAGATGCCTCCCCGCAATAGCGCGCCATCTCGAAGTGCCCGGCAAACATAAGATCATCGGCTTTTTCAGGGAAATCAGGCTTCGAACCATCGCCGAGGAGAAATGGCGCGAAGTAGACCCTGAGGCGTTCAGTTTCAAAAACGTAAACACCCCCTCCGACATGGCTCAACTCGATGGACTTGATAGAAGCTAGACAAATCGCCTTCGGCCTGTCCAAAAGCGCTCGATTGGGAGCCGGTCGAACTTGGTTCGGCCCTTGGCAGGGTTGTTGCCCGGCCGATATCTGCAGGCGGCGACATTCCCGGCAATGCCCGCTCGAAATGGGATGGTTTCACACTGTCGAGCAGGGATAGCGAATCAGCCGGGCCTGAAAACCCCGTCATCCTGGAAATCGCGCGGGGGGAAACCGCCGCCGGGAGAAAGCCTCCAAGAGCGCGGAGAGGCAAATGCCATCGCATTATGACCGGAGGCGTTCTGCCTGCGGGGGCCGATGCGGTCGTCCCTTTCGAAAAAGCGGCACTCAGCGCAAAAGGACTCGTCCTGACCGGACCGCTCCGGACCGGTCAGGGGGTGATCGCTCCCGGGAGCGAGGCGCGTCGGGAAGACATTCTGCTGGAGGCGGGCGATGTGCTCACACCCACGCGGATAGCGCTCGCTGCTTCAGCCGGCATCCAGGTCCTGCGTGTGATTCGGCGTCCGCGCGTTGCGGTTCTGGCCACGGGAGACGAGCTAGTGGGATCGGGCCGCGGCGATGAATGCGCATCCATCTTTTGCAGCAACACGCACCTTTTTGCCAATCTTGTCCGCGCATGCGGAGCTGAACCGATCGAACTGGGAGTGGCTCCGGATGATCCGGGTGTCATTCTCTCACGGCTGGAAAAAACCGGGGCAGACCTTGTGATTACTACGGGCGGGATGGGTAAGGGCAGCAGGGATTTCATTTCCGAGGTCTGGAAAAGCCTGGGCCTCGTGATTCATTTCGACCGGCTCAACCTTGTCCCGGGTAAAGGAAGCGCCCTGGCAACAGGAAACGGATGTATTTTTCTCGGTCTTCCAGGGAATCCCTGGGCCGGTAGAATAGTCTATGAAGAGATTGCCGCACCTGTGATCCGGCGTTTTCTTGGTCTTGGGACGGCCGGAAATTACTCCCTGGATGCCCGCAGCCTTGGCCGGATTACAAAAAGCAAAGGCTTCTATCAGGCCGTTGAAGGTATCCTGGAAATAAATGGCGCCTCGTGCGACTTTACCCCTAACCGTTGTGCCGCCGGACCCCGGAACGGCATTTCCACTTTGAGGAGGGCTTTGGCCTATGCGCTCATGGAGCCGCAATGTACCGATCTGGCGGAAGGGGAAATCGTACAGGTGAAGGTTCCCGATTTTCCCCTGTTGACCTGGGCGATTTTGAATTTGTAGCGGTGCTTTACTCCGGCGTATTGTTCGATGCAATCGTGACTTGCATATTGTTTTGATCTAAACTCCAAAATTTGGTATCCAGAGACTGTCTTATTCTATTACCGATTTTGCGCGGAGGGACCTTAGCGTCCTGATTCTCGTCACTGAAGGGTGTCATGCTCAAGGGAACGCCAATCGCAGCAGGCTACTACAGAATCCTTGACAGGCTGATCGTTCCCAAGCTTATAGATTGGAGACTAACGCCGAATCATATCACTTACGGGGGGCTTTTGATCAGCATGCTGGCCGGGCTCTCCTTCATCTATTGCCCGCTGGTGGGAGGGTTACTCACACTTCTTACGGGTCTTCTGGATACCCTGGACGGGTCGCTGGCAAGAGCAACGGGGCAGAGCAAACAATTCGGGGCTTTTCTCGACTCAGTCCTGGACCGATATACGGAACTCATGATCTACCTGGGCATCTGGTTTTATTTCTACCGCAATAACGCTCAGACCCCTTACTTGATACTTATCCTGCTCATTCTTTTCGGCTCCCTTATGGTGAGCTATACAAGAGCAAGGGCCGAAGGCCTGGGCGAAAGATGCCTGGTGGGCGCATTCCAGAGAGGCGAGAGGATCATTCTGCTTGGAGTCGCAGGGATCCTCAACCCGTTCATCAATCTATTCGGCACATTAAGCGGAAGCCCCCGGACAATGGATCTCGGCTTGAAAGGCGTGCTTATCGTACTCGCCTTCGGGACAAACCTGACCGCCATGTGGCGTTTCCTGCATGTTTTGAACAAGCTCAGAAAGAAAATCTAGCCTGAATCGAAGCAAAGCCTGGGAAAAGGCAAGACCTCTGCGCTCAGCGAATTCCCCAGCCTTCAAGGGACCTGGCGGCTGTCAGGTGCTCAGAGGGGGGTCAAGGCCTTCTTGAGAACTACCTTATCGTCTTCCCTGTAGATTTCGAAGGAATCTCCGACTCCAAACCCCAGCATCTCGATCAGTAGTGCTTTGTTAAGAGTTATACTGCCGCTCTGGCCGATCGTACGGAAATTCCCGGTTTTCACTATCACCGTGGGGTTGGACACCGGAGGTCTTAACCGTTCGCGCTTGTGAGAAAAAAGTCTCTCCAGATTTTGCGGACCTTGAACCTTGGGCACGGCAGATTTGTTGAATTCAACCTGGGGAATTTCGCCCATCTCCATTAGCCCTTTGAGGTACAGATCCTGGACCTCGCTTTTGAACCTTAATCCGAACACTTTCTGGACAGACTCCAGGGACCTGCCGTTTCGGATTTCGTTTACCACAAGCTTCGGATCGATGTTTTTGTACTCGATTTGCATAACATTCCTTTTTTCCATTGATTCAAAATCTGGAAATTCCGTCGTGCGGGTACACTACATTTGCATTTTTGCCCGGAGACCGGGCCACTTTTATAGATCAGATCAATTCTGAAAATTGCCTACCAGGATGGCGCCTGTCCAGTTTGTGGATGGGAAAATGCCTCAGAAGGCTCTTACCTATACACTAAATAACCAATTCCATATTGTCAAGCAGGTGATTTACCCCGATTTTGGCCCGGTTTCCCTGAAAAAGAGAATCCCCTCCCAAGCGAGAGTATTATTATATCAGTGAAAGACCGAACGCCAATAGTATTTTCCATTCCGTGTAAGAAAAAGCGAGAATTCTTTATCCTCAATCCGTAGTTCACTGCGATCCCGTTTCAGAGACCATCTATTGCAACTCCAAAGCGCTCAAGGGCGCAGCCCCCCCTTCGTCATTGTCGAAGTAGCAAAAGACATCGAGGGACTGCCGCACCCACTGTTCAAGCCTTTCATGCCACACGTGCGATCCCTGCGTTGAATAACGTCCCTGGTATTTTCCGGCGGGACCGTGGAGGCGCAGATAAACAAAATCCGCTGTCACCTCCATCGGAGAAATAAACCCGCGTTCGAAAAACCTCTCCGCTGCTTCCCCGGAATCCGTCAGTTTTTTCATATGTGTTATGTAACGGCTAGCTTTTACGGCAAAAAGGAAATCCGGAGGGGAGGCCCCCCCCCAGTTCTCAAACGTCTTTTGCATGGGCAGGTGATAAAAAGAAAAGTATACGTCCTGCTTATCAAGTGCTACTTCAGGACGAAGTGAAATCGTTCATGCGGTAAAGTACCGGGGGCAAGCCGTAAAGCATGCCCCCTTAGGCAGGTGCAGATAAAGACAGCTCTTAACGAAAGGACTTCAGGCGTTCTTCTTCGCTCTTGGTCTTCTTTTGACAACGGGTCTGACTTCTTTTTGTTCTTCTGCATGACCGGCTCCAGCGGCTGCTTCGGCCTTCTTTTGCTTCCTTTGTTCCAGGAATTTGACCAGGTTCTCGGGAAGCCCTCGTTTCTTGGCGGCTTTGCTTCTCGCTTTGGTCAAAGATTTGGCCGAAAGAGGCTGCTTCAGAGAGAACCCCCATTTTCTCTTGTAGTCCCGAGGGGTAAGGCTGTGGGAACTGAGGTGTTTTGTCGTCAGCTGTCTCATCTCGGTTCCGCACTCCAGGCAAACGATCCTGTCGTCCTGGATGGATTCGCGGGGCTCCTTTTTCGCCGACTGGATTTCCTCGGCCGCCTCTTCTTCCGCTATTCCCTTGTCCAGGAGCATTCCCTTTTCTTCGGCCCTCTGCATCCTTTGCAGGGTAGAGAATGTCTTAATCAGGGATTGCTCGATTTGCTCAGCCGACATCTGGCCTACCGTGGCCTGCGCCTGAACAATCTCGGCTGCAATATCCAGCAGTTTCTTCATGTCTTCCTCCAGGCAAACAATAAAATCATCGATCTGTCTCTAAGCTTATGAGGTCATTCAAAAAGTAGTTTAACCTAATAAGGAAAATAAAACATCAAGTCAATGACAATCGATAAAAAACAGCAACCCTAATCATAGTGAGTTCACGGCACACAGAGCAAAGGGTTGATTATTTCTGGTTTGCATGAATCCGAAAAATAAATATTGATTGCGATCTACTCCTAAAGGAATGAAAGCTTTATGGGAAAGTCAAGCCGAATAAGTGTTGGGATAAACATTGTCGAACTGTCCCGACAGGCACGTTGATCTTAAGCAAATCGTGAAAAAATATCGAATTTACAAAGAAGGCTTGAAAACCGGCTAAGGCCCCTCCTGCTCGCCGCGGCAACGAAAGGCCTGCGTCGGTCTCTTAACCCCTTTCCAAGCAGCAACTCATGTCCCTCCGTTAAACCCACCAGAAAAGAGTGACTATCCCCTCACTCGTATCTAAAAGTGACGATCTCCACCCTTTTTAAAGGCGGCAGGAAGAATTGGGAGTTGCGAGAGACTTTTCGAAGCTACCAACGTCCCACCGCTAAATCGCGAGAAACCCAAGGGGGCCAAGCGGCAGCCCAGCCCACCGTCCTTGCCATAGTCCAGCCCGCGGGCGTTCTTTGTCGGAACAGTGTCTATAAAACCTATAGAGTTGATAAGTGGAAGCAGAAAGGTGATTCCCAGCCGGGCGGCATCAAAAAAATGACAGCCCTTCATTTGAAATATCGCGCTATTTCAGCGTGTTAACCTACAAATTTCAGAAAACACCGGTTATCATGAACGGTGAAAATCCAAAAGCCTAAGGAGACCAATGCCTTTATGAACACAAGAGGACCCAAAATCAGGCTGTCCCGCCAGTTGGGCATAGCACTCACGGCCAAGGCAGGCAAGGCGCTCGAGCGGCGGCCGAACCCGCCCGGCCAGCATGGCGCCACAAAAAACAGGCAAAAAGGATCGGACTACAAGCGCCACCTTATAGAGAAGCAGCGACTGCGCGCAGAGTATAACGTCGAAGAAAAGCAGATGCGCAACTACGTCAGGAAGGCTGTGCGCATGTCTGGAAACCCTGGCGACTCCCTGATTCAACTACTGGAGATGCGCCTGGATGCAGTGGTCTACCGCGCCGGACTCGCCCGCACAATCTATGCAGCCCGTCAGTTCGTTTCCCATGGGCACATTTTAGTCAATGGCAAACGGGTTACCTTTCCGTCACAGCAGCTAAGAGCCAATGAAGTTGTATCGGTGAGGGAACCGAGCCGGAAACTGGCGCCCTTTGAGGAAGCCGCAACGGAGATGGTTGCCCGCTTAAAGCTCCCATACCTCGAAGTTTCAAAGGAACAGATGTCGGCAAGGCCCCTCCATATTCCCAAGCTTTCCGAGGTGCCGGTGCGCTGCGAAATGCCGATGGTCATCGAGTTTTACTCAAGATAAAAAGAGACGAAATCAAAGGATCGTTGACCTGGATCGATAATGTATCGGTCGCGGCGCCTGCACCGGGCTATGCCCGGAATTTTTTGAAATGGACGACAGGACCCGCAAGGCCCCCGCGCTGAATTCCGCCGCGGAGCTGAAATTTTTTGAAATCGTTACGAGCGCAACGCAACTGTAATATTCGCGTAACAATAGCTACACTAAGGAATTGGTAGTATATTGGGTATCTGGTTCGCAGCAGAGAAATCTTGTCTTCGACCCGGGTTGGACAGCCATCTATGACAATCCCTTGTCTTTGCACCGCGCATTTCTACCGGGCTCGGGCGGCGAAGACCGGGGGGGATATTTAACAGGTCTGCATCTCACGACAAAATCGGGGCCTTTGCAGGAAAGCTTCCGGATATTCTCGCTTCTTCGGTGGCCCCAAAACCATAATACGGGCTTGATTCTAAAGCATTCGGTCCGATTGTGACGGATCGTTAAAGATAGCCGGAGAAGTATGTTATGTTCTTGACTCTCAGGGCAAGTCCAGCGAGGATGAGATGAACCTGTCGAAGATTTTGGTGGTGGAAGATGATCGTGACATAGCGCAGCTTCTGAGCCTCACGATGAAAAAAGCCGGTTTCGAAGTCGCGGTATCCGACAATGGTTATGATGCGCTAAACGTCATTCGAGCGCATCCGCCCGACTTGCTTATTCTCGACCTGATGATCCCGGAGATCGACGGGTTCGAGGTCTGCAAGGCAATGAAGCGAGATCCCAGGACCGCCGCCGTCCCGGTCCTGATACTGACCGCCCGTGGTGAGGAAATAGATCGCATCATAGGCCTCGAGCTTGGCGCAGACGATTATGTGGTCAAACCATTCAGCCCGAGGGAATTGCTTTTGCGCGTGCGCGCAATTTTGCGCCGCGCCGGACGTGAATACCAGGCCGTGGCGATTTTCAAACAATCGGGGTTGGAAATAGACTTCGAAGCCCATCGGGTCAACCTGGACGGGCAGGAGATCAGTCTTACAGCCACCGAATTCAAATTACTGTCGGAACTTGCCAACAACCAGGGCAAGGTTCTGAACCGGGAACAATTGCTGGACAGGGTATGGGGGTATCATTTCGAAGGGTATGCCCGCACAGTAGATACCCACATACGTCGGCTCAGACAAAAGTTGCTTTCCTGCGCGGACTGGATCGAGACTGTGCGGGGCGTTGGATATCGATTTCGGGGTTGATATGCGCCGGAAATTTAGACTTAGAATCCGCCTGTTGCTCCTCTTATGGGGGATTTTTTTCTTTGCCCTCTTTCTGCCCTCGCTCTATTACCACAAATATCTGAAAGACGAAATACTGCTGGAAAGCAGGGCCATGGCCACACGAGAACTCGCCCTGCTCAAAAATCAGATGGAGATGGAGCAGTTTCAGGATCCGGAACATTTACATGCCTGGCTCTGCCGGGTTTCGGGCCTTTTGGGAGTTCGGACAGCCTACGTAGACGAAGGAGGCCGGGTCATCGCGGATACGGATGTGCCCTTCGACCAGACCTCCAGCCTTGAAAATCAGGCGAGTCGCCCTGAAATTGTCGAAGCCCATGAGCAGCCCACGGGAACAAACCTCCGGCACGTCACCACGCTGAAAACCGACTTGCTCTACGTTGCGCAGTCAACCGAGGGCCGGGGAAATATTCCCCCCGGCATTCTGCGCGTGGCAGTTCCTCTCTCCGCTTTATTTTACGGGTTGGACAGGTCCGCTGCCGTTCAAAACCTCATAATACTTGCCGGCTTCATAGCCTTTGCGCTCATCAGCCTCGGCCTCACGGCCAGCACCACCCGCTCGGTCAGCCTCCTTGCGAGTGCAGCCGACTCTATCGGACAGGGGAACGTTAAGTTTCTTCCCAAGTTCCATCCACGCAGTTACTTCTATCCGCTTGCAAAATCTATCAGAGAAAACGCCGAGCGAGTCGAGTCCTACATTCAGACTATCACGAGGCAGAAACTTCAACTCGAAAGCATTCTGGAGAGTATAGAAGAAGGTATCCTGCTTCTCAATTCGGCAGGGAGGATCGATTCGGCCAACCGTGCGGCCAGGGCCATGTTATCCTGGATTCCCGAGCTCAAAGGGCGAAGGCCCCTCGAGGTGATCCGAAGTCCCGAACTCCAGGCGGCGTGTGACCGGGTCCTGGGAAACGAAATCCATTCCTATCACAGCGAAGTCGCTATGGGAGCGGACCGGTTTTATCACGTTCACATCGTTCGCATTCTTCGCATTGTTCGCATTGAGCAGCCAAAAGACGAACACGGTGCGATCATCGCCCTTCATGATATCTCGGAACTCAAAAGGCTCGAAAAAGTGCGCCGTGATTTCGTCGCCAACGCCTCCCATGAGTTGCGCACGCCGCTTACTTCCATCAAGGGTTATACGGAAGTCCTCATGTCGGAGGACGATCCGGAGGTGCGCTGTTCAAGCCTGGAGGTTATTTTACATAACTCGGATCGTATGATCAAAATGGTGAACGACCTGCTCCAGCTTGCCAAGGTGGAAGACTATAACACCATTATGGAAATCAGGCCCATAAAGGTCGGCGAAGCCTTGAACGAAGCGTGGAAAGCGTGCTTACCCATTGCCGAACCGAAGAGCATAGCCCTTCGGGATGGCCTTGCTTCGGACGGACCGGTGGTGCAGGCAGATTTCGATCAGCTCGTTCAGGTCTTTCGCAACTTATTGGAGAACGCAGTCAAGTACAGTCCGCCCAATGGCGAGGTTGAGGTCGTATCGAATTTCGAAGGCGGCAGAGTAACCATAGGTGTGCGCGACAGCGGACCTGGAATTCCCAAGCAGGACCGGCAGAGGATATTCGAACGGTTCTTCCGCATCGAGCGATGCCGGGGCAAAGAAGCCGGGGGCACAGGGTTGGGGCTTGCAATTTGCCGGCATATCGTAAGGAACCTCGGAGGGACCATCTGGGTTGAGAGCCCGCGCGAGAACATGACCATCGGATCGACTTTCTTTTTCACCCTGCCCGCAGCCCAAAATCAATCGGCGCCCGGACCCGGTGACGGGCAGACAGCGTGATGAGACAAATCCGTATATTTTTATCGCTCCTTTAATGCGCCCTGTCGGCCCGGAAGAAAGCATCAGATGATCAAGGAAGTCAAAATATCCATAACGGGAGTAAATTTCTTTTACGAACACTTCCATGCTTTGAAGGATATTACCTTCGAGATCTACAAAAATCACGTGACGGCCCTCATTGGTCCATCCGGCTGCGGGAAAAGTACTTTTCTGAGGTGCCTCAACCGCATGAACGATTTGATTCTGACAGGCAGGCTCGATGGGGAAATCTGCCTGGACAACCAGAACATCTACGACCCCGAAGTCGATGTCGTTCTGCTGAGGCGCAAGGTCGGGATGGTTTTTCAGAAGCCCAATCCCTTTCCGAAAACGATTTTCGACAATGTCGCCTATGGGTTGCGCGTAAATGGCGTCAAGGACAAAAATTTCATAGCAGACCGCGTGGAGGAGAGTCTCAAACAGGCGGCCCTGTGGAACGAGGTGCAGGACAGGCTTTTCGGTTCTGCGCTCGACCTCTCCGGGGGACAGCAGCAGAGACTTTGCATAGCCAGGGCGCTGGCCGTGGAACCCGCTGTACTGCTGATGGACGAACCGGCCTCGTCCCTTGACCCCATTGCCGCCCAAAAGATAGAGGAACTGATCGGTGAGTTGAAACTCGAATATACGATTGTGATCGTAACCCACAACATGCAGCAGGCCGCAAGGGTTTCGGATTACACGGCCTTCTTCTATATGGGTTCTTTAATAGAAATGGATGCTACCGAGATGATTTTTACAAGGCCCAGGGAAAAGCAGACCGAAGACTACATAACGGGAAGGTTCGGATAACGGAACTGCTGTTTTTAGTTTTGAGTCTTTAGTTTGTAGTGTTGGATCTCGAAAGTTCTGCTTCGAAAAGGCTGCCGATAAGGGACTGGACTGCAGTAAAGACAGATATTTCGTCACGTGCGCGCCCGTTCCGTCTACAATCGTTTGAGGATCTTCGCCCGGTACAAAATTGCCGCCAAATTGGTCCCAAGCACCAGGCAGATCAATACCAGGGCCGTTCCGTACTGTATCGGGCGGGTCAGGTTAATGTCCGTTCCCGCCGTGGCGAGCACATAAATGTGATAGGGCAGAGCCATCACCTGGTCGAACGGTGAACGGGGAAGGTGCGGAGTAAAATAGACGGCGGCGGTGAACATGATGGCCGCAGTCTCCCCTGCCGCCCGGCTGACTCCGAGGATCGCACCGGTCAAAATGCCCGGGAGGGCGGCCGGCAGAACGACTCTGGATACGGTCTGCCAACTGCTGGCCCCAAGGGCCAATGAAGCTTCCCTGTAGCACGCGGGAACAGACGACAGGGCCTCTTCGGCTGTCCCGATCACAATGGGAAGGACAAGTGCGCCCAGGGTCAGCACCCCCGATAGAATGCACACTCCCAGCCCCATCCAGGTTACGAAAAAAGCCAGTCCGAAGAGTCCGAATATGATTGAAGGCACCCCCGCCAGGTTGTTTACACCGAACTTGATTACCCGAACCATCGCCCCGGGCTTTGCATATTCGTGTAGATAGACGGCAGAGGCCGTACCAAGGGGAAGCGCGACCGCCATTGCACCCAGGCTCAGGATCAGCGTCCCGACTATGCACGGAAGGATACCTCCCTTTGTCATGGAGGCATAAGGCGACTCGGTTAAAAAACTCCAGCCTATGGCTCGCCAGCCGTTTAAAATCAAAAAGCCTACGATTATGGCGAGGACTACGCCATTTATCAGTGTGGCAAAGCGAAGCATAGCGAACGCGACCCGCTGGCACAATGCGCGCCACCTCGCCCGGGCGGGCCTGAAGCCCGGCGCCCCGGCCGCGATTGCCGCCTCTTCTTTCAAAGCCATCTCATCCAAATCTAAAGCCTTCTTCACAAGCCCACCCTTTGAAAAAAGTGCGGGTATGGCCGGAAACCGAACTAGAGCGTGGCGGCCCCAACCTGTTTATGTTTATCCGATATGTAAGCCGCAACCAGGTTAAACCCCATCGTGAACAAAAATAAGATCACCCCGAGAGCGAAAAGCGCATGGTAATGATCGCCCCTGAAGGGCGCCTCGGCCATCTCGGCCGCAATGCTTGCCGGGATTGGGCGCACCGGACCGAAAAGTGAGGCAGGCACCATCGCGGCGCCCCCCGCAACCATAAGTACTACCATGGTCTCACCGATCGATCTTGAGATGCCGAGAATGGTGGCAGTGCTGATTCCTGACAAAGAAGCAGGAAGGATCACCCTGAAGATCGTTTCCAGGTGAGTCGCCCCCAGAGCAAGGGAACCCTCCTTGAGGTCCTTGGGTACGCCCTGAATGGCGTCCTCGGAGATCGTACAGATGGTCGGAACCGACATGAAGGCCAGCATGATGGAGGCGTTCATGAGATTGAGCCCGGTGGGCAGATCGAACATGTTCTGCAGGAAAGGCGCCACGACGACCATCCCGAAAAAACCGATCACAACCGATGGCAGGGCGGCCAGGAGTTCCACGACCGGTTTTATGACGTTGCGGACCGTGGGAGAAGCTATCTCAGCCATGTAGATGGCGGTCATGATGCCAAGAGGCGCCGAAAAAAACGTCGAAACGACCGTTACAGCCACCGATGCCATCAAAAGGGGGAAGATCCCGAAAGATGGCGGATCGGAGGTGGGATACCACTCGCGTCCGGTCAAAAAAGCCCACAGAGACACCTTCTTGAATATCGGGAGCCCCTCCGCAAAGAGAAAAACCAAAATTGCGGCAAGAATAAGCAGGGAGACAAAGGCCGTTACGAAAAGAGCGATGCGGATCCCCTGATCTTTTTTTCGACTCCCTAACAGACCGGCACGGCGGGTCTCAGGGATGAGTGAGTGTGGCTGCTCCCTCATCCCCGGAGACGAATCGGACCGGTTAATAAAGCGGAACAAATCCTGCCTCCCTTACAAGTTTTTGGCCCTTTTGCGGAAGGAGTACATAATTGACGAACTTTAGAGTGTCTCCGGACGGCCAACCGCTGGTAAACATGTAAAGCGGCCGGGAGATGGGATATGTGCCGTTCAGGGTAGTTTCCTCGTTTCCCTGAATTCCATTGGCCTTTACCGCCTTGACTGTCGGGTTCACATACCCCAGGCCAATGTAGCCGATTGCGAATTTATTGGATGAAACGGCCTGCACTATTGCTCCGTTGGAGGCCTGAAGCAGGGCGGTGGGCGCTACCCTCTCCTTTTTCATTATCTTTTCTTCCCAGACTTCATAGGTCCCGGAGGATGTATCGCGTGAAATCACAACTATCTGCAGGTCCGGCCCCCCAAGGTCCTTCCAGTTGGTGACGTCGCCCTTGTAGATCGCTTTGAGTTGCTCCAGGCTCAGATTGGAAACCGGATTGCTGGGATGAACGATCGGCACGATACAATCGTAGCCGATTGCAAAGGGGACAGGATAACCTCCTTTTTCTACGGAGAGTTTTACTTCCTCTGCCTTGATGAACCGTGAGCTGTCACCTATGTCGATTGTCCCGTCGATAATGCCCTTGATCCCGTTTCCGGACCCGCCGCCCGAAACGGAAATGCTCACGTCCGGGTACTCTTTCATGAAGGCTTCGGACACCTTCTGTGCGATCGGAAGAACGGTCGTCGAACCGTCTATCCGGATGTTGCCCGCATGTCCCACACTAAGAGACGAAAGAAAAACAATCAAAGTACACGCCAGAATCCCGGTCAGCTTCATCTTTTCTCCTTGGCAGATTCAGTTTATACCACAGATAATTGCCCGAACAGGATTCCCTATAGTCGACTATTGTTGCGACCGTGTTACATGCCGGTTAATTACCTGTGAATCCGGCAACGGGCGGCCGGATCGAAGGTGAAATCTTGCCCGGCAGGCGTTGTGCGCACCCTTGTCCGGACGCCGCATTCGTGCCGGTATTTAGTCTGCAACACCTTTTAGTCCAACGGAGTGTTGCCTGCAAGGGATCACTACCGTCCGGTTAATTTTTAAAGGTGAGTCCGCAGGGTGGGCGAAGCCGCAGCGCAGCCCACCGCCTCTTTCAAACCAGCTATGAACCGGAAGCCTATCGTGCCCGGAAAGAATCGCGGACGAGCTAACCAGGGTTTGCCGCTGAAAGCGCCATATTCGATAGTCGCAAAAGGGCCTGGGTGCCGCAAACGGCATAATTGGCAGCGAGCGAAAAAACCAGTGAAAACAGCGGGCAAAACTAGACACTTTGTTGTATCGTCCAGCAGTTAAGGGATTTGTCAACGCTGTATCTAGCTCAAAACAAAATTACCGGGAGCTACCATGGCAGTATTAGAAATTACAGCAGTACTAATAGCTTTTTTGGTACTAATTAGCTTTGGGTACCATAAGCGGGAAAAACTTTGGTGGGAAAAAAGTTGGTGGGATAAAATTATAATTCCTCTTATTGTCCCACTTACTATAGGTGTTGTTACAAGTGTGTGGGGATTTTCTTTTAGTTCGGCCCTAAAAGACAAGGAACTTAGGGTTAAGTATGTTGAAATTGCTGTTGGCATCTTAAGAGAAAAGCCCAGCAAGGAGTGCGAGGAGCTTAGAAATTGAGCTATAGATATTATCGATAATCCTGATCGTGAATTCAAATTAAAAGAAGAAGCCAAGAAATGCTTAAAGTCAATGCAATTCACGATGCAGGGAGGAGTTGTTATAGGGGGGCAGGCGGGAGTAAGTCTTCATCGAGCGGAAGAAGACGGTGACCACGAAAAACTGGACAAATGAGCGTGCGCCGCAGGCGCACGGAAGGGAGGTTCAGTGTGAACTGACCTACTGTGCATAAGCTGCATGGGAGATGAAGGTAGGCCCTTCGGAGTCGGCTTTCAGGAGCGGGCTCCAAACCACTCCAAGCTGCTGCGGTCAAAAGCCGTTGGTGGTGAGCATTGGAGTCAAAGCATCGGGGACATACCCCAAGCAGGTGGGGGTCAGAGAGACGAACGCAAGTAAACCTCCGTTGAAGCGTCGTAAACCATGGAATCGCTCGTCAAAATCAGGGGCTGCTCTATCTCCTGAGACAAGTCTGCCGGAAACCTGGTAACTGGGCAGGCGGCGGCCGGCGTATAGGAGGCGTGAATCTGATTCGGGCTCTCGTGCGGAACTGCGGGAACCAGTGGCTCTGATGTTAAGGGAGAAGCACAAGTGGCAAAATCCACGAGGCAAGAGTACCGATGCGGAGCACTGGGGCGGACCAACCCGTATGAGCGTTGAAGGCTGGTAATGCGGCTGGAGCAAAGGGGTTGGGTCAAGTGGTTGTATTCGGAGTTCAACTGGCAACAGGAGGAGACTGTTGAATGCAGCAAAATCGTTTATCATTTCAAAGCAGTTGGTGATGGAGGCGTTTAAAGCCGTTAAAGCCAATGCTGGTGCTGCCGGGGTCGACAGGCAGTCGATTGAGGATTTTGAGAGAGATTTGAAGGACAATCTTTATAAGGTCTGGAACCGGATGTCGTCGGGAAGCTACTTTCCCCCTCCGGTAAAAGCAGTGGAAATACCCAAGAAAAACGGAGGCGTTAGAATCCTGGGAGTCCCCACCGTAGCAGACAGGGTGGCGCAGATGGTGGTTAAGCTGACCTTTGAGCCGACTGTAGAATCCGTATTTCTGCCGGACTCGTATGGCTACAGGCCCGGAAAGTCGGCCCTGGATGCCATAGAGACAACACGTAAGCGGTGCTGGCGGTATGACTGGGTTTTGGAGTTCGACATAAAGGGGATGTTCGACAACATCGACCATGAATTGCTGTTGCGGGCTGTCCGGAAACATACAGAGTGCAAGTGGGTGATACTCTACATAGAGCGATGGCTGAAAGCTTCACTGCAACTGGCGGATGGAACCCTGGTGGAACGTACCAAGGGGACCCCGCAAGGCGGTGTAGTGAGCCCTGTTTTATGTAATCTTTTCATGCACTATGTTTTCGATCTCTGGATGGGGCGCACATTTGCATCAGCTCCTTGGTGTCGGTATGCCGATGATGGATTGGTCCACTGTAGAACAGAGCGGGAGGCAACGGCTGTCAGAGCTGCTCTAGCGATCAGGCTGGCGCAATGCGGCCTTGAAATGCATCCGGACAAGACCAGGATTGTCTACTGCAAGGACGGAAGTCGCAAGGGGCGATACCCGGTTAAGGAGTTCGACTTCCTGGGGTATACCTTTCGGGCGCGGTCGGTCAAGAATTGCAAGCTCAACAGGATGTTTGTGAGCTTCACACCAGCCGTGAGTTCGAAGGCGCTGTCGGCCATGCGACAAGCGACTCGCATTTCGAATCTACGCAATCGAACAGATCTAAGCCTGCAACAGATTGCTCAAATGTACAATCCTGTGCTACGAGGCTGGCTTGAATATTATGGGCGATTCTACCGGTCGGCAATGTATCCAGTTCTCAGGCACTTCAATAAAACTTTGGTTGCCTGGGCCATGCGGAAGTTTAAACGGTTGCGGAGCCACAAGACGCGGAGCTGCCAATTCCTCATGGGTATGGCGAAACGGCAGCCGCATCTTTTTGTTCACTGGCAGCGAGGGATGGTTGGCGCATTCGCTTGATGGGAGCGGTGTGAGTCGAGAGGCTCCCGCACCGGTTCTGAGAGAGGCTGGGGGTGAAATTCCTCCGGTCT
>CAWGZP010000178.1:0-16997 GCA_963826655.1 uncultured delta proteobacterium | reverse complement strand
CATGTATCGCCGAACGGGGTTCAGCAGGGCAATTCCCACCGAAAACGCCAAGCAGTATTTCAACACACACGATGACATACGTTCGATCGGCGATTTCATTCAACTCTATGTCGGCAGGTTCGGCCGGTGGTGCTCCCCCAAATGCCTCGCGGGAGAGAGCTATGGTGCAATGAGGGCCGCCGGACTTCTCCAGTATCTCTATGAAAACGCCGGGATGCAAGTCGACGGGGTACTGTTGATCTCACCCGCGCTTGATTTGAGCGTCCTTGACCAGGACCCTTCAAAAGATCTGCCCTGCATGCTCTACGTTCCGACCTATGCCGCAACTGCCTGGTACCATAAGAAGACCGGTCCTGAGCCGCGGCCCGGCCTCAGCGAAGTCCTTGCCGAAGCCGAGAAGTGGACTGTCGAGCAATACCTGCCGGCCCTCGCCATGGGACAACGCCTTTCGAGCTCCGACCGGGACAGTGTAGCAGCAAAGCTATCGAGCCTTACCGGGCTTCCCGGAACATGGATTCAAAGTCGAAACCTTCGGATATCCAGGCGCGAATTTATGACCGAACTCCTTCACTCGGAAGGACTCTCGCTGGGACTAATGGACGGAAGTACAATTCAGCCTGTCGGGGGAGGCGGCTTCCTGGACGACCCGCAGATGACCTTGACTATCGGACCGTATACGGCGGCCTTGAACGAGTATATGCGCGACGCACTCAACTTCAGGCCCGACATACCCTATATTTTCTTCTCCAAAGAGGCCAACTCCGGGTGGAGCTGGGGCTCGGTTTTTTCCGAAGATAATGCAGTGGAATCGATCCGCCGAACGCTGACCAGAAACCCACGTCTGAAAGTCCTTGCGGCAGCCGGTTATTTCGACCTGGACATCCCCTATTTCGCCACGACCTACACTATGAGCCATCTTGACATTGACCCCGGGCTCGCCGCAAATATCGAAGTCCGATTTTTTCCAGGCGGGCACATGTTCTACATCAACGGCGACGCGCAGGAAAAGTTCACCCGCGAAGTCCAGCGATTTTTCACCGGCATTACAGGCGGATAAACTCACATATGAATCACCGGGGACCATTTCCACCATGAACCAGGCGCATGCGTCGCCGGGGTCCCCGGTTCCCGGCCACTCGGGTTCCCCTAATATGACTCTTGCAAAGCTGCCGATGATAACGTATTTATCTCGGCCGGGGGGACTTACCTGCACGAACGCGATTGATCCAATCCCGTAGCGGCAAATTTATTGAAAACCGGCCGGGCGTGAGCTCGATCGGAGTCCCCAAGGAGTTCTATGGTCTACAAATTGAACCCGGGCTTATGCATCGGCTTGATTATGCTGCTGCTGACCTCCGGGTGCGCAGAAAGACCCCTGGGGCCCGGACAGGGGTTTCCACAGGACGAAATGGAAGCCGCGTCTCCGGACCAGAAGGGTACTAAGGCGCCTTCGCCCCGGAAAGCTACAGCCAAGCAGACCCCGCAGGACCTGTCTACCTCTCGCCGGACGATAACCGAAAAGGAACTGCGGCAACTCGGAGAAAAGGACCCTGACCTCGAATTCTATCGCTGCCTCGAAATTCTTTGTCGGCTCAATAAGAAGGATAAGGAATATATCCGGGAGGATATGAAGAAAAAACGCCCGCTGACCGTGCCGAAGAATTTTTCTTCCTACAAAGACTGGTCACCTCTTCCCGGCACCATTGCGGGCGCAGACAAGTTTCCCAAGTTAATCCTGGTGGTGAAAAACATCCCTTTTCTGGGGTGGTATCAAAATGGGAAACTGGTGAGCGACACCTATATCGGCATAGGCAAGATGAAAGCCTGGACCAAAAGGGGAATATACAAGGTAAGTGCAAAAGATATCCACCATATGTCCACCTACCCGAACGCATACGGTGAACCTGCTTTTATGCCCTGGGCGCTGCATGTCTACGAACGCGTGTGGATCCACGCGGGGGATGTAATAGGCCCGAATTGCTCGCACGGTTGTATAAACGTCCCGATCGCCCACATCGAACAACTCTATAACTGGGCCACCATCGGGACCGGGGTTGTTATTACGGAATCTTTGAACGATTTAGGCCGCGACATCAAGACGGCTCATTTGGAAAACCAACCACAAAAACCCCAAAAAGCGCCGTCGGTTAAGGAACAGGTAAAGGGGGATAAGAAGCTGAAACCTGAGGTTGCAGCACCGAAACAGTCTCTGGGAGACAGCAACAGACCAGCAACGGGAGGGATTTAGAAATGGGGACGAGTATGCGGATTCTTCGAGGTATAGGACTTTATTTGCTTTTGGCGGGTGTTTTTTGCATCGCCTTGTGCTCTTGTTCTCTTTTCCAATCAAACATAACGCCACATGCCGTGAAATATACCGAAGCACCGCCGGTGCCGGCCCCTCCGGCCTGTGATCGTCCGTATTGTTCGGTGGATCTTAATTTCCCCCTCTCCTGTATCACCAATCCAAAGATCTACGTGCTCAAAGCGGAACGCCGGCTTTGGCTGGTCCAGAACGACACGCTGGTTCGCGACTATCACATAGCCCTTGGCTACAGCCCCAGAGGTGACAAATATCTCCAAGGCGACGGAAGAACCCCTGAGGGAAAGTTTTACGTATGCTCCAAGAATTCCTCCAGCCGTTTTTACAAGTCGATGGGCATCAACTACCCCACTCCGCAAAACGCGGAGAGCGCCCTTTCCAGAGGCATGATCTCCTATAACGAATACTGCTCGATAAAAAGCGCAAATGACTCGATGAGACAGCCGCCCGCGAACACGGCCCTGGGCGGGCAGGTATTCATTCATGGAGGTGGTTGTTACGCGGACTGGACTTTCGGTTGCGTAGCCCTGAGCAACGGCGCTATCGACGAATTGTTCAGCGTGGCCCAGGTCGGCACCCCTGTCTATATAATGCCCTATGACCCTGCAAACCCTCCACTGTCCGCAGAGTGAAAAATTCAGAGGGGCGCTTTTGCGAGCGCCCCTCTCACGGTAGGCGCCGACCCGACCACCCAAAAAAGAGCAGTCACTGCTCACTGCTCCTAAAGCCCGTCTGAAATTTTCTTTCAACACCAGTTAATAGATTTCTTCAATTTTAGGTTCCCTCCGAATCCAAACCGCAATCATTGATTAAACTTATCCTTTAATATCAACTATATACAAAATAGGCGCGAGTGACTTGCCTCTGGCACCAATGTTGCTCTATCTCATGGCTAGCTGCCGCACAATCTTGAGAGCAGAAAATCCGAGTCTAGCAAGACTCATTCACAAAAAGGAAAACATCATGAAAAAATTACTTGCAACCGGTATATTTCTTATCATGTTGTTTGTAACGGGCTTTGCCTATGCATCACCTTGTCGCCAATTATCGCAATCCTTACCTCGCATGTTGCCGATCTGCCGGAGTATCCTGCCCAAACCCGAAGATGGTTACCGCGACCACCTCTCAACGTATTTTCACCAATCCTCATACTGGATGGGTGACCGTGCCCGTGGAGAAAAAAGCTTGTTCCTGACCGGGGGTGTTCGAATATATGGGAAGTGCAGGCTTATAAACAGGCAGAGTCATCATGGCTCTGCTTGTTTCGTGGTGGTTGGAGCACCGGTTCCGCTTTAAGTGTCCATCGTTTCTGTTGGACAAAAAACAGGTGGCATGAAATTCTGAAAGCCTTATAATTCCAGGTCATTAAAGGCCAAACTGATATAGGGCATACTATGTTTCGATTCAGAGAGAAAATATCTCGAAGGTTTTTTGCCGCTTTTTTCATAGTCGCGGTCATTCCGATCTCTATTATGGGCATAGGCTTGTACCTGGCCGCCGAACGGACGCTCATCGATTCGGCCTACATGCACATTCGAACAATCGCGCAAGACCGCGCGAACAGGCTTGACACGTGGTACGGAGAAAGGCTGGATGACATCAACGTCCTTTCGGGCCTTCCAGCAATTCGGGATATTTGCTCACCTGCCTGCGACCCCGGTCCGAAGACGCCTGCGGTAAAGAAAGCCATGATCGACGACTCTCTTGCGCTCACACGCGGTAAGTCTCCGGCCTACCAGAGTATCCATGTGATGAGCCCATCCGGCGAAATCATAGCCTCCACCGAAGCCAACTCCGAAATGATCGTAACAAACAAGTACATGGAGGACCTGAAAAACCTGAAAGCCGCCGATGCCCCGGTTTTGAGCCCTTTACACCAACATTTGGACCACGCATGGTACATCCACCTCACTGTGCCGATTTATTCCCGGGACGGCGAGATGAGCGCGGCCATTATGGCGATCATGGATGCTTTGGGAACACTCGACCCGCTCCTTTCGGACAGGACAGGCCTTGGCAATACGGGAGAAGCTTACCTGGTCAACGGAGAACGCAAAGTAGTCACCCAATCGAGGTATCTGAACCACGAAGAAACCGCGAAGCTGAGATTCGAGACACCGGGAATAGTCTCGGCGCTTGATCAGAAAAACGGTGTTTCGATATACCGCAACTATATGGGACGGGAAGTAGTAGGCGCTTACATGTGGCTTCCGCGCTATCACTCGGCCCTGCTTGTTGAAATGGGAAAAGATGAAATCCTTGCCCCTATCAGGGTTATCAGAATCGCTGTTTTGAGCACGGCGGGCCTGGTGAGTTTGATATGCGTCCTGGCTGCTTTTTTGTTAAGCAGGCAAATATCGAGACCCATAAGCCAGATGGCCGAAGCCTCGCACAAGATGGCCACTGGTTCCCTCGACCAGAGAATTTCCTATTCGGGGCACGATGAAATCGGCATGCTTTCGAAAAGTTTCAATTCGATGGCCGGCGATCTATCCGCGCTGGTAGACTCGCTCAAACAAAAAGAAGTCTCGCTTCAGAAAGCCTACGATGAATTGATGCAAACGCAGGGCCAGCTTGTCCAATCCGAGAAAATGGCGGCCATTGGGGAACTCGTAGCCGGAGTTGTCCACGAAATGAGAAACCCGCTCTCGTCGGTCAAGCTCAATTTTCAGATAATCGGCCGGTCCTTGGACCGTCACGGGGTTCTGCACGAACATTATTCGATCGGTCTTGAGCAGATAGCACAGCTCGAAAAGATGCTTTCAAGCCTGCTCGACTACAGCAAACCCATCTCGGTCGTGAAAATCCCGTTTCGAATCGATTCAGTCATCGACGAGAGTGTACAGCAACTGCAATCCATTATTGAGGGCGTATCAATCGAACTCAACGCCGACGGCTCTTTTCCGGATGTCCTGGGAGACCCGGAACAGATTCGGCAGGTCCTCGTGAACGTGATCAAAAACGCGATAGAGTCGGCCGGTCCGGCGGGCAAGGTGGAGGTGAGGACAAAAGCCACCGGGCAAGATGGCCCCGGGGGGATTCTGATCGAGGTTTCCGATAATGGCCCCGGGATTTCACAACAGGACGTGAAACGCATTTTCCAACCTTTTTTTACTACGAAACAGACGGGAACCGGTTTGGGACTTTCTATCGTGAAAAAGATAATGGAGGCCCATGGGTTCGGCATTTCGGTTTCGAGTGTCGAGGGGGCCGGCACCGTGGTTAGCTTGCACTTGCAGGGCGCTTAGATGAAAAAAATACTGCTGATAGATGACGAACATTCGCTTGTGCGCACGCTGGAACTTTACTTCCGAAGTAAGGGCCACCAGGTTCTCGCCGCATTCGATGCCCGCGAAGGGCTTAATCTTTGGCGCGATCAGGAACCCGACTTCGTGCTGCTCGATGTTCAGTTGCCCGGAATGGACGGAACGCAGGCACTTGCGGCGGCAAAGGACGAGCACCTTTCGGGCGATGTCATCATGATAACCGCCTTTCAAGACATGGATGCGACACTTGCCGCCATTCAGGGCGGGGCAGCCGATTATCTATATAAACCCCTGGATCTGGATGCCCTCGATTTATTGTTCGAAAAGATTCTGCTCAGGCGCACGGAACGGGAAAAGATCGAGCGCCTGAGTCATGTCATTTCGGAAAGTTTCAAGCCAAACCAGATTATCGGAAAAAGCAACGCCACCCTGGAAGTCCTTAAAGATATAGCGCGGGTTGCCAAGACGCCCGTCACAGTGCTCATAGAGGGTGAGACCGGGACCGGCAAAGAACTGGTCGCCAGGACCATCCACCAGCAGTGGGCGCCGGGCGAGCCCTTTGTGGCTATAAATTGCGCGGCGATAGTGAGCAACCTGCTCGAAAGCGAGTTGTTCGGACACGAGCGGGGGGCTTTTACCGGCGCTGTCCAGCGCAAGCTCGGAAAACTGGAATTTGCCGGAAACGGCACCGTTTTTCTGGACGAAGTCGGAGAGTTGCCTCTTGAAATTCAGGCTAAATTTCTTCGTGTGCTTCAGGAAAAACAGTTCCAGCGTGTCGGAGGTTTGAAGGACGTCTCTTTCAAGGCACGCCTCCTTGTGGCCACGAATCGCAATGTCGAAAGCATGGTGCAGGCCGGCAGCTTCCGTGAAGACCTCTATTTCAGGCTGAAAGTATTCGTGATCCACATCCCGCCGCTAAGAGAACGCCCTGAAGACATCGTAGTCCTTGCAGAAAATTTTATAACGCGCATGAACAGGGAACTTAACAGGAACATAACCCGAATTCCGATGGAATACATTGAGACTCTCAAGGCTTACGACTGGCCGGGAAATGTGAGAGAACTCGAAAATGTTCTCAGGAGGGCCATGATCCTTTCCCGAAGCGACGTGCTCGAATTAGACGAATGCTGGTTTCAACGGACGGAAGTTACCGATACGGCCGCCTCCGCCTGCGAAGAGGGTGAAATCAAAAGCCTGAACTGTATGGAGAAAGAACATATCCTGAAAATCCTCAGGCATACCGGGGGCAATTACGGCGAAACATGTAAAATTCTGGGCATAACGAGGCCTACTTTGCGAAAGAAAATAAACGATTACGGCCTGAAGGACTATTCCGAAGCCCAGGATGCGGGCAAAATCACTCCATGATGGATCGCGCCTTTCCCCGCGCACCCTCAGCGAAACACCCTCCGAGCCACGACCCGCGGTAACTTGCCAAAAGCGTTCTTATCGTCTTTTCCGGTTAGTGCACAAGCTCGACGCCAACCAATGGCTCAAGCCGGGCAAGAGCCTTGTGGAACTCGATCATTGATTCGTAATATTTGAGCTGGTATTCCAGGAGCGACATCGAGGCATCGATCAGTTGGAGGAAATCGATCTTCCCGACCTGGTAATTTGCTATGGCGGAGTTCAGGGCGAGATTGGACTGGGGAATTATCGCAGACTTGTAGAGATTGGCGAGCTTTTCGGAAGTGGTTGCCGTGGCATAGGTTTCATTTACCTGGTAACGGACCGTTGAGGAAGTGCTGTCGCGCATACTCCTGGCGCTCGAAAGATTCAGTTTAGCCGCCTCCAGTTCGGGCCGCTGCTTTCTCCAGAAATAAAGCGGCAGCGTTGCGCTAATCATCGGGGCGTACATTCCAGGGTTCTGATCTCTTTCAAAATAAGTGAAACCGACCGCAAAATCAGGATAATATTCTTTCTGGGCCAGTTCTACGCCGTACTGCCTGCGAGCTATTTCGCTCTCCTTGACCTGGAGTTCGGGTGAAGCGCTTAAAGCGAGCTGAGTCAATTCTTCGAGGGAATAAGAGAGTTCGGCTTTTTGGAATTCGGCTGGTTTTCCAACCGGGGTTTCGGCGGACCGGTAGAGAAGACTGTTGATTTTAGCCTCGGTGATCCGTTTCTTCTCTCCCTGGCCAAGAAGCCTGTCCAGAATCTTAGACAGCTCCACCTGGGCCTTCAGGACGTCCTGCTGAGTCGTTTGGCCGACCTCGTAGCGGGCTTCCGCGGCATGTTCGAAATTCTGGAGCAACTCCTTGTTTTTCAATAGAGTTTCTATCGACTTATGGATCAAATACAAATCGAAAAAGGCCTGCTTTAACTCCGACATAACATTGAGATGCACGAGTTCATGGTTCCAATCCTGGGCCTTCGCTTCTGAGGATGCAATGCTTTCTTTCAGACCGCGTTTTCCCGGAAAGGGAATTTCCTGTTCAATACCATACGTGCGGGCTGAAGATGGATCGCCCTTCATGAGCGTTGGCGGGATAAGGTGCCCCATCGTCTCGAACTTGACCGTCGGATCGGGCAGGGCGCCGGCTGCAGGCACCCCGGCCCTGGTTGCTGCTGAGGACTGCTCGGCGGATTTGATCTCAGGATTGTCCTCGGCTGCCGCTTTTAGCAGTTCTTCCAAAGTAATTTCTTTTGCTTCAAAGGGACCTGGCGACTCGGAATTCTGAGCAAGTGCCCGGCCGGGAATAGAAACACAAAAGATGCAAAACAGCAGTATCCATGCAGCGCGGCCAGAGTGCATTCAGTTCCCTTCCATTTTAGTATTTGATCCGCCTCGTGTCGGAATGTCCAACGTTGATCGATTACGTCGCCAGGCCCAAGAATGGCTTTTTTCGCCACATGGGGGTCTTAACGGAGGTGAGGCATTTTTGCCTGCTGTTTCCACGGTTGCCATTTTATCGCTCCTCCGCCCGCAACGCTGTTTTGCGGGACTGTATCCCTCATGCTTGAGCAATACCGGTGCCAGCGGGAAATATTTGTGCCTGTCCTTGCATGCGCGATATTTATGAGTAATTTCGATCAGGGCGGCGCGATTGAAATTTTGAGGGAATAGAAAATTGAAGAATGCTTTCAATCGCAATTGAAAGAAACTTTTCAACGGGTGCTCCATCGAATTCAGAAGAAGAACAGCCCGAAAGACCTTTTGAAAGGAACCGGTCATGCCTGCGGTGCATGTTCAAAATAAAGCTGGAGCAAGGCGCGATCCGGTATGCAAAATGGAAGTAGAAGAAGGCTCCGCATCGGGCAGCATCAAATATGAAGGAACGATGTATCTCTTTTGCAGCACCAACTGCCTTGAAAAGTTCAGGGCCGATCCCCGGAAGTATTTACCCGATCGGATCGAGGCTTCGGCGGAGGCTTCGAAGCCACACCGCCCCGAACAGGTTCGGAAGGCTAAGCCCAAAATGGGCGGGGATGTTTACACATGTCCCATGCATCCGGAGATGCGCCATGAAGGACCGGGAGCATGTCCCAAATGCGGGATGGCCCTGGAGCCGATCGTGATGCGTTTGCCGGTTGAGCGGGTGGAATACGTCTGTCCTATGCACCCCGAAGTGGTGAGCGACCGGCCCGGGAATTGCCCCAAGTGCGGAATGGCCCTGGAGCCGAAAACCGTCTCCGTGGAAGACGAAGAGAACCCTGAACTCAGGGACATGAGGTGTCGCTTTTGGGTGAGTGTGGTGCTTTCTCTGCCGCTCCTCTTTGTCGCCATGGGAGAATACATCCCCGGAAATCCTCTGAGTCGACTGCTCTCGCCACGAATTCAAGAGTGGATCGAACTCATACTGGGAACCCCTGTTGTCCTGTGGTGCGGCTGGCCTTTTTTCGTTCGCGCCCGGCAATCCCTTGTGAACCGTAGTCTCAATATGTTCACTCTTATTGGAATGGGCGTCGGGGTCGCCTATCTCTACAGCATGGTTGCAGTGCTCTTCCCGGATATTTTCCCTCCCACCTTTAGAGAACAGGGCGGCCAGGTAGCCGTCTACTTTGAGGCGGCAGCCATCATCGTCACTCTCGTTTTGCTGGGACAGGTGCTGGAACTGAGAGCCCGCAGCCGGACCGGCGCTGCGATCAAGGCCCTCCTGGGTCTTGCGCCGAAAACCGCGCGTCTCATCCGGGAGGATGGTACGGAAATAGATGTTCCTTTGGACCAGGTCCAGCCCGGAGACCTGTTGCGCGTTCGTCCGGGGGAGAAGATTCCGGTGGACGGTTCCGTTGCCGAAGGTTCGAGCAGCATCGACGAATCTATGATTTCGGGGGAACCGATTCCGGTGGGAAAACAGCCGGGGGACCCGGTAACCGGCGCGACAATAAATGGGACGGGGACCCTGGTGATGCGGGCCGAAAGAGTCGGTTCCGAGACCCTGCTCGCCCGGATCGTGCGAATGGTTGCCGATGCCCAGCGGAGCCGGGCGCCCATTCAGAAGCTGGCCGATGTCGTGGCGGGCTATTTTGTCCCCTCCGTATTGCTTATGGCTCTTATCACTTTTGTCGTGTGGGCATTGATCGGCCCACAGCCGCGCATGGCGCACGCCATGATCAATGCCGTAGCTGTCCTGATTATCGCCTGCCCCTGTGCGCTCGGACTTGCGACTCCCATGTCCATCATGGTGGCAATGGGCAGGGGCGCAACGCTGGGCGTTCTGTTCAAGAACGCGGAAGCCATCGAAATGATGCGCAAGGTAGATACCCTGGTCGTGGACAAGACCGGTACTCTTACGGAAGGAAAGCCGAAACTCGCGTCGGTAGAGGCTGTCAATGGTTTCGATGAACAAAGTGCGCTGCGGTTTGCGGCGAGCCTCGAACGGGGAAGTGAACACCCTCTGGCAGAGGCGATAATCTCGGGAGCCGAAGCGCGTGGCATCAAGCCGAGCCCCGTCGATTCCTTTGAATCGTTTACCGGGAAGGGAGTGCGAGCGCGTGTGGACGGAATCGATGCGGCGCTTGGCAACCGAAGGCTGATGGAAGAACTCGGCATAAGCCTGGGGGAGCTTGCCGAAAAAGCCGATTCTGCGAGGTCCCAGGGTCAGACCGCGATGTTTCTCTGGATTGGAGGAAAAGCCGCCGGCCTTATCAACGTTGCCGATCCCATCAAGGAGACCACTCGGGAAGCGATCGAACAGCTCCACGATGAAGGCATTCGAATTGTTATGCTTACGGGGGACAGCGAGGTTACGGCCAGGGCAGTCGCGGAAAAGCTCGGAATAGACGAGGTCGTGGCCGAGATCCTTCCCGAACAGAAAGCGGATGAGGTGAAGCTTCTTCAGAACGAAGGCCGCTTTGTCGCCATGGCGGGTGACGGCATCAACGATGCGCCGGCCCTTGCCCGGGCTCAGGTCGGTATCGCGATGGGCACAGGCACGGACGTGGCTATGGAAAGCGCGGGGATCACGCTGGTCAAAGGCGACCTCAGGGGTATTGTTCGAGCAAGGCTTTTGAGTCGCGCTACCATGCGAAACATCAAGGAAAACCTCTTTTTCGCCTTCGTCTACAATGCCATTGGAGTACCCGTCGCAGCGGGAGTACTCTATCCATTTCTGGGCATTCTTCTCAACCCCATGTTTGCTGCCGCTGCCATGAGCTTCAGCTCGGTATCGGTGGTGGGCAATGCTTTACGTCTGCGGAGAGTCAGAGTGTGAGTGGAACCGGAGCACGTAAACCGACCTTCTCACCTCCCTGCGGTTCAGTGCACAGCCTCCTCTTCAGCCCATTCCACCGGGGATCACAAGCCGATTCCCACAAGCACACCCAGCATAAGCATAAATCGTGGCCGGCAATTGGCCGGTTATCGGACAGCCGGATTGAAATAAGCTTACAGGGGGTGGGAAAGGAAGTTTCAACCGGGGAAACGTCCGGTATGCTGTCGAACCAAAAGGCCTCTCGGCCGAACAGCGGGAATGGCATCTAAAACCTTGGCCTGCAGCGCGTTTGTGTATTGGAGTTAAAAGAAATTCGGCGGTTTGTCTCAATTGGCTTCCCGTTTGCTATACGGTTTGTGTTCCTTCGTTTTTAAGCGAGGACGAATGCTATGGGTCTTGCCCGTGATTTAGCTACAACCAACCAGGGAGAAGAAAATGAGAAAGATCAAACTGATCGTGCTTTTGGGGGTAACATTCGGATTGCTCACTTTTGGCTGGAACATGCAGGGGATTGGGTATGCGGAATCTCAGAGCAAGTGCCCGGTCCTGGGCGGGAAAATCGATCAAAAAGTCTATGCGGACTATCAGGGTAAGCGCGTATACTTTTGCTGCTCCGGCTGCATTCGCGAATTCAAAAAAGACCCGGAAAAATACCTGAAGAAAATGGATGCCGAAGGAGTGACCGTGGCCAAGACACCCTAAATTAAGCCCGATACTCCATACTCTGCATACATATTCGAACTGGTCCGCATAAGAAGCGGGTGTTTGTCCTCAGTTAGCGATTCGCCGAATCCCGGAGGGTCGCTTGTCGAAGGGCGTTATGAGATCCTCGTTAGGCGATGAGGACAACTTGACGTTGAAATCAATAAGCTGTGAGCGCTTAAGCTGTTAGGGAATCATTAAAGCCGTGTATATTATTTCAGTTCACTACCGTCCGGTAAATTTGGATGAGAGTCGGGAATGCGTAGGGTGGGCACAGTTTCATCGTGCCCACCGCCCTTCATGGCGAGAGGGTTGGCACGCTAAGCCCTTGTCCAACCAGTACAAATTGAATCAATAATTCTATCCGGGCATTAAGCGCGATCTGGAACGCCGGGAACAGATCATTAATCCGAATTCAAATCGAAAATGAAGTCTTGTGAAAAAGAGTTAGCGAACTAGGCACTTACAGATAAGAATTCGAATTTCCCCGGACAGTAGTGATTTCAGTTATCGATGGAGCAACCCCAGGATGCCTGTAATAATCAAGTAGAACGCAACAACATAATTCAAGAGCCGGGGCATGATTAAAACTAACAGGCCGGCAATTAACGATAGCAACGGCCCTGAAATAGCTGGAAGGTCATGAAGATTGAACGGCATTGCATACGCCTTTCCATTAATAAATTAATGCGACAAGAACCTGTCCTCGACCACGGCCGCAGGCATTTGAAGGTTCGCATCCGTCTCTACCACCATCGACTCGCGGGCTTTGCTCCCAACAAACCAAGTATGCCGGTTACAATCAGATAGACCGCCACAATGACACTCAATAAACCGGGTTGAATCAGGATCAGTATCCCGGCAACTAAAGCAACGGCCGGCCCGAGGTAAGGATGGTACGGCAACATTTGCGTATCCTTTCATCTGCGACTATTAGGCACTACTGCAAAGCGTAGGCTGCCGCCTATGTGGTACGAAACTCATTATAATAATCCAAGTCATTAAAATAAGGAGTTTTTATGTAAAGTAAACAGACCGATAAGGGATGCCGAAGGGAAGGAGTTAACCCATCTCAGGGTCAGCGATTTCATTATTTGAACCCAGTCATCGCAACCGGTGGGTTTGGTTATGATCGCTGTCCGCCACTACTACCAGTCTCCAGGTCGATTTCTTTTGCAGGCAGCCGAATTATGAATGTCGAACCTTTTCCAAGCTCGCTCTGTGCCCTGATATTTCCCCCGTGGCGCTCAACTATCCTGGAGCACATAGCAAGCCCCAGCCCGGTTCCATCATATTCCCTACGGCCATGTAATCTCTGAAAGGGCTTGAAAACAAGTTCTGCGTACTGTGGATCAAATCCAATGCCGTTGTCCTTCACGTTGATCTCACACATGCCCCGCGCATCCCGTTTTGCATAAATGCAGATTCGAGGGGGTTGGTCGCTTCGAAACTTCAGAGAATTACCTATGAGGTTCTTGAAGAGGAGCAGCATCTGACCTTCGTCAGCCTCAACGGAAAGCATCTCTTTAATTTCGATTCGACAATCAGTATTTCTGACTGTAGCTCGATGGACATCCGCCGCCGCCCGTACGATTTCGCCGAGTTCTACTCTCTTGAATGATGCCGGTTCGGAGTCGAGCCTTGAGAACTGGAGTAAATCCCGCAATAATTGCCGCATCCAGGCTGCCGAGCTTAGGACCCGATCGAGGTATTCCCGGGAGGTGCTGTCCAGAACGGGGGTGCATCTCTTTATAGCCATATCACAGAAAGTCTGTATCTTGCGCAGTGGCTCACTGGAGGTCATGGGAGGCAAGCATGGGCAAATTCCTGCAATTGTTGATTTACCTGCCCAAGTCTGGCCAAAGC
The DNA here is from genome assembly GCA_963826655.1 of uncultured delta proteobacterium. Taxonomy (GTDB): domain Bacteria; phylum Desulfobacterota; class Syntrophobacteria; order Syntrophobacterales; family Syntrophobacteraceae; genus SbD1. The sequence continues at coordinate 3,189 of CAWGZP010000178.1, read as the reverse complement.
CGTTCTGAGTTCGGCGGTACGCTCATCCACACAACGCTCCAGTTCGTCGTGGGCGTTTTGCAACACCTGCTCTGCCTGTTTCTGCAGAGTGACATCACTCATATTTGTCCTGCAAAGCCCGGCGCCATCTTCCCCCTCCATGTATATGCTCTCGATCTTTGCATAGAATTGCTCGCCGCCTTTCGGAGACAATTTCACCTCAGTAATCTGCCGTTGACGCTTATCAAAAATCGCGTTGAGGTGGAAGAGAAACTCCTTTTTACCCGGTTGGAAAACAAAATGTTGGAAATGGTTGTTAATCAAAAGCCTTCTCTCAGTCCCGAGCAGCCTGGCCGCGGTGAGGTTGAGATCAAGGATTTCGCCATATTTGTTCAGGGTAAAATAGCCGACAGGAGCAAAATCGTAGAGGTTTGCATAACGTGAGCGGGAAATTTCGAGATCGTTTTGTACCCGCCGAAGTTCTTCGTTTTGCATTTCGAGTTCGATCTGATGCACCCGCAGTTCATGAATAAGGCAGTTTGCCTCCTCCAAGCACATACCGTTCGGTCCTGCGGGCTCGGATTTCAGGTTTTCCTCGGCTCGCTTTCTTAGATCCTCGGGACCCTTCCGGCTACTGTTCCCCTTCATGAGCATACCCTCCGTTGGATCGATATACCCGGACAGCCTTCATTATGCGCCTCTATTTTCAACACCCCGGATTCTTAAGCTCCATCAACTCTCTTTCCATTTCAGCTCGAATAGTGACATCTTCAATCGAGACGAGAATCATACCTGGACGATCACCCTCCCCCGGAATCGCGTGGGCATTCAGGAACATTTTCTTGAAGCCGATTCCCGGGAAATCGTGCTCTACTACAAAATCATCAACAGAGTTGTTATTGGGTACGATTTGCTCCAGCAATTCCCGAAGCCTTTGGATATTCCACTGGCCGTTTCCAAGATCGCAGATGCGCTTGCCCTCCGTTTCACCGCGCGTAGTCCTGAACTTGCGGTAGAATTGGGCATTTGCGGAGATTACCTTAAGGGCCTGGTCCAGGACCAGCAGAGACACGCGCACGGTCTCCACGATTCTTTCGGCGAAGTTTTTGGCTACACGCGACTGCTCCATGGCCCGCTTGCGATCCGTTACGTCAATGAAGGTTATCACCACTCCGTCTATTACATTTTCTTTAGTCCGATAAGGCAAAATACGCATTAAAAACGACCTGCCGTCTTCTGCCATCACCTCGGTCTCCTTTGCCTGGAGAGTATCGAGAACCGCCTGTGCATCCTTGTACAGATCTTGGTACGATATTTTGGTGGTCAAATCCCGGATGCACCTTCCCACGTCCGTTGGAATGAGGCTGAAGAGTTTTGTCATGGAAGGGGTGAAACGCTTGATCCCAAGATCGGCATTAAGGAAGATTGTCCCGATTTCAGTGCTGGCGAGAAGATTATTGATATCGTTATTGAGTTCGGACATTTCATCTATTTTGGCTTGAAGCTCAGAGTTGACGGTAACAAGTTCTTCGTTTGTGGATTGGAGTTCCTCCCTGGAGGTCTCCATCTCTTCGTTCATACTCTGCAGCTCTTCGTTAGTAGACTGCAACTCTTCATTTGCCGACTTGAGTTCCTCATTGGCTGTCTCCTGTCCTTCGATTACAGCCTGGAGGTCCTCACGGGTAACCTGAAGCTCGCGCTCTATCTCAGCGACGCACGAGTCAGCCTCGTCGCCGGACTTTTTCGTATTGCGTTTCTCGGAGTATGGTCTGTCGGCGAACACTAAAAGGACGAGCTTCTGAGTGTCTGACAGCAACTGCAGGGGACGAATGGTGACATCGACCACTCGCGCGCGCCCCTCCAGGTTTAGCCGCAATCCACGCAGAACGGAAGATTCTCCTTTGAGGATCGCCCTGTTAATTGCCGCCGGCAGCCGGTGGCGCAACGGGTCGAGGACAATCTTTAGAATATTGGAACTCGGCTCCCCCTTGGGATAAAGCAGGTATTTGCCGATCTGTCCCTGGGAATAGACCACATCGAATTTTTCGTTAATGAGGACGTTAGCCGGTGCATACTCGTCCAACACGATTTTTTCCACAAATTCCTTGATACCTGACACTTTGAGATCAGGCCTTTCCCGGTTTGCCATAACGGTGCGAACAGACTCACCCGGGGGCAAAACGGGGGCAGTTTGCCTGGGAAGAAGTTTTTTTGACCTGAAAATCTTTGCCTTTGCATCGACGGTTGAGAAAAGATCGGAGAATTGCCCGATAGATTCCGATGTTCCCAGAAAGAGGTACCCGTTTTCACTCAATGTGAAATGAAAAACGTTCATTATTTTCTTTTGCAGGGGCGTGTCCATATAGATCAGTACATTTCTGCAGCTAATCAGGTCCAGCCTCGAAAAGGGAGGGTCGGCTACAAGGTCCTGGACTGCAAATACAATCGAATTGCGAATGTCCTTTTTGAGTTCGTAGCCGCCCCCGTTCTTCTTGATGAAGAAACGCTCCAGACGCTCCGGCGATACCTCCGAGGCGATTGTTTCGGGATATTCGGCAGTGCGTGCGCGATGGATGGCTTCGGGATCCACGTCGGTTGCAAACACTTGGAAATACACCGTCCTGTCAAGCTTATCCATCGCTTCCATAAGGAGCATGGAAATCGATATGGCTTCCTCTCCCGTGGCGCATCCCGGCACCCAGACACGCACCTGCGATCCATCCTGATGGTTGGCAAGGATCTGAGGAATAACCCTGGCAGCCAAAACTTCAAATACCGACGGGTCTCTGAAAAAGCTCGTCACCAGTATTAGCAACTCTTTGAAGAGTCGATATATTTCGGCGTGGTTCTCCTGGAGATAACGGTGGTAGTCGGCCATGTGCTCAATCTTGTGAACGGCCATGCGGCGCCTGATTCTGCGATGGATGGTGCTCTGTTTGTATCCGGTGAAATCCCTGCCGGTAACGGAACGAATAAGCATCAGGGCTTTCTGCACGTAACCGGCGGATTGCTTCTCTTCAGTCTGGAGTTTTCCGGGAGCTTTGAGATAGGGTTGCTGTATATAGCTCAGCAACTCCCGAGGCATTTTTTCAACGGGCAGGATATGGTCTGCAAAACCTGCCTCTATGGCGCTCCTTGGCATTCCATCATATTTTGCACTCTCCGTGCAGCCGGCACCACCGGCGAAGCCCTCGGCGGCGATTCCCGCGG
>CAWGZP010000177.1:0-15830 GCA_963826655.1 uncultured delta proteobacterium | reverse complement strand
CTCCTCGACCCGTCGGCCGCCCCCGAAGGAATACATCGCCGTCGTCTGGCTCGGCGCCTCGTAATCGGAAAGGCCCTCACGCCGTAAGGGGTCCGGGCAGCTCCGTAAACAGGCCCGGCAGCTCGGCGTCGGCGTGCTTCGCTATGGCGCAGTAGCCCGCTATAAGCTCGTCGGCCTTCGAGAAAGTAGTCGCTCCGCAGGAATGAGACGAATTCGGTCAACCTGCCTTTAAACCCCGTCTGTCGGATGGCCCCGTTCATCGAGGCGCCGATGCGCGCCACCGCAACCAGGCCGATACGGGCTGCGCTAAGGTCGGTCGTCGTGTCGTGATGGAATGATCGTAGTATGCCTGGCCGTCGGGAAGCGCGGTCGCCGCGATGGGCCGGTCGCCCGCCGGCAGATAAACATCGGTGACGAATGCCCGGAATCGGGCCAGGGCGGGGAAGACCGCTTCTTTTATCCATTTACGACCGGCGGAGCGGAATTCGGCGGCCTCCGGCTCGGCGACACGCCCCTCGATGCGGCCGAAAGGGGTATAGAGGACGCTCTTCTCCGGATCGTCGGCCAGTTGCCCCTGTATCTGGTCGGGCACGCCCCGGAGCGGAAAGGCCGGCTGCACCCATTTCAGCCCGACGCCGCGGCGAAGAAGCGCGGTCGCCTGATCCAGATAGTGCTGGGAATGCCTGAAGCCTCGCTATGTAATGGCGGTAATCGGTCGCGTTGCGGAAAGGGGTCACCGACATCAGCTGGGGAACGTCAGGTGGGGTCCCCATATCTGGTTGAGGAGCATGACGGGCGGGAACCGCTGGGCGTCGACCGCGAGGTCAAGCTCCCACAGAAGAAGCGCGAGGGAGAGCGTCTCCTCGGGCGTGCGGCCGGACGGCTCGGACAAGGTTCGGTCATCGAACTGTCCAAACTGGCCGGTGAGCCCCTCGAGATTTTGATAAACCAGAAGCTCGTGGCAAGGGGTGAAGCAGTCGTAGTAAACGAAAAGTTCGGGGTGAGAATAACCGACATAATCAGCCTGACTGAACGTGTAAAACAGTTGGGATAATAAGAAACCGGAGTGCGCGGGCGGTCTGTAACACGGTCCGCTGAAGGCTTATCCATGGAAACCGGATTGCAGTTTGTGAAGATGTTGGGCGCTCTGGCGCTGGTTCTGGGGGTCCTCTTCGCCTGTCTCTACGTTCTCAGGCGCTGGGGAGGCCTGGTGAGGAAACCCGCCTCGCAGCCCCTGATGGAAGTCCTGTCCAAACAGTCATTCGGACCGCGCCATCACTTGATCCTGGTAAAAATCACCGGCGAGAGCAAAGTCCTGGTCGGCATTTCGCCTCAGAACATGAGCATCTTGCACGTGGGCGCGCCGGCATTGCCGGGCAAAAACACTCTTGACGAATGAGCGAGAAGATATGAATCGCCGCAACGAAAAAAATGATCGGCAGAGCCGTTTCCTGGTGGCCTTCCTTGTATTTTTTTGTTTTATCGCCGCCGTCTCGATCTGGCACCCGGTCTCTTCTCTCGCGGCCGGAATCGATCTTCCAGCCGTCAAATTCGACCTCGACGATGCCAAGGGCCCCGAGCAGATTTCGGGGGTGCTGCAGATCATTTTTCTTTTGACGGTCCTTTCGCTTGCGCCCGCGGTTCTCATCCTGATGACCAGCTTTACGCGTTTCGCAATCGTATTCTCCTTTCTGAGGTATGCGCTCGGCACGCAGCAGTCGCCTCCGAACCAGGTCATCATCGGCCTTGCCCTGTTCCTCACTTTTTTCATTATGCAGCCGGTGTGGCAGAGAATAAACCAGGAAGCGATAATGCCTTACGAGCAGCACAAGATTTCCGGTCAGGAACTCATAAATCGCGGAGCCGCGCCCCTTAAGGAGTTCATGCTCAAGCACACCCAGAAGGCAGATCTCGCCCTTTTTGTTTCGATGTCTCAAAAAGAAAAACCGCAGAACGCGGAAGCCCTTCCAATTTTGACCGTAGTCCCGGCTTTTGTGATAAGCGAGCTGAAAACGGCCTTCCAGATCGGGTTCATGCTCTATATCCCTTTCATAATCCTGGACATGGTCGTTGCGAGCATCCTCCTTTCGATGGGCATGATGATGCTTCCACCGGTAATGATCTCTCTTCCGTTCAAACTCATGCTTTTTATCCTCGTGGATGGCTGGAACCTGCTGATTGGATCGCTCGTAAAAAGCTTTCAGTGATTGAGCGGGGAGCGGGGAGAAAGAGCAACCCGCAGATGACGCAGATTAGCGTAGATAAAGAGTTGGGAGTTGACCGTTAACGAATTTGGGAATCGAGGTTCGATGCGATGAACTACGAAATGATTATGGGTTTGGGCAGGCAGGCAATCGAGACAACGCTGCTTGTGAGCCTGCCGGTGCTCGGCCTCAGTATGGCCGTAGGGTTGCTAATCAGCATATTCCAGTCGGTCACCCAGATTCAGGAAATGACGATAACCTTCGTTCCCAAAATCGTCGTTACTTTTCTGGCGCTGATGGTATTCGGTTCCTGGATGCTTGGGAAACTCGCCGGATTCCTTCATGAGGTTATAGTGAATATCCCGAACGTTGTGAGATAAACGGCCGTGTTGTCTTTCAATGTAAATATTGCCGAGCTTGCCATCCTTCTGTCGATTCTGCTCCGCCTGAGCATTATTCTTTTTATGCTGCCCATTTTCGACACGGCCGGAGTGCCGTCCACCGTAAAAGCGTTAACCGTGCTCGCCTTTTCCCTGATGCTCGTTCCGGTTGTAAGGCAATATATCGAGCCGCTTCCGCTGGAGCCTGCCGCGTTGTCTTCAGTAGTTATAGGGGAACTGATATATGGGATAGTCTTTTCTCTTTCCATGCTCCTCATAATCAGCGCATTCGAGTTGGCCGGCGAGTTGATCGGCTTCGAAATGGGATTTGGCTTTGCACAGACCGCCGATCCGCTGACGGGAGCGAGATTTACGGTCCTGGCCGTATGGACTCAACTGCTGGCCACCATGATCTTTCTCTCCGTAAACGGCCACCACGTGATCCTCAGAACACTTGTCGAGAGCTTTAAGCTCGTTCCCGTTGGTTCATTCACACTCGACCCGGCCCTCTTTACCAAAATGCTTTTGCTTTCCGGCACGCTGTTTGTCCTGGCGATGAAACTGGCGGCCCCAGTCATAGCTGTGCTGTTGCTCGCCCAGATCGGGTTCGGGTTGATGTCGAAGTTTGCTCCACAAGTAAATATTCTCGCCACCAGCTTTCCTATTACGATCGCCCTGGGGTTGTTCTTTTTCGGCATTACCCTGGTTTTTATGGGTGAGGTGGGAATCGAGTCATTCAACCGCCTTTTTGTTTTTCTCAAGAATTTCACCAGGTAACGTCCTTCCGGTTTGCAGCAGGCAATGCCGGAAACATGATCGGACAAAAAATTGACCGGTCATGCGACTTTTGACATCACCATCAGCCGGCAACGAAGATAACAACCGTAACTGGGGGAAGGTCGAATTGGCTGGATCATCACAGGAAAAAAGTGAGCTGCCCACCGGAAAACGGCTGACCGAGGCTCGAAAGAAGGGGCAGGTCCCCAAGAGCCGCGATCTGACAGCCGTATGCATCCTCATTACCGGAGGGGCTGCCATCTACCTGTCACGAAATATCATTGTCGACAATTTCAGGCAGATTCTCGTATCCGCCTGGTCCAAAGAGTCTTTTACCGTCCCCGGGTACTTCGCGCGCTCCGATTTTTCCAGGAATGTCGTCATATCCATGTTTTCCATGCTGGCGCCTGTTGTCCTCACTATTGTCGCCACGGCAGTGGTTCTCAATCTTGCCCAGATGAAGGGATTTATCATGTCCTTCGAGGCGATGAATATCAGCTTCGGGAACATGAATCCGTTGGGCGGCCTCAAGAAGATGTTTTCTATCCGGTCCCTGACGGAATTGATCAAATCCATTTTCAAGATGGCGATCGTCTCTCTTGCCCTCTACTCCGTGCTCTGGCCCGAACGCGCTACGCTATGCGGGTTGGCCGGGCTGGATGTAAGTGATTTTTCGCATGTTACCGGGATGCTGGCCCTCAAGCTCCTGTTTCGGGTAGCTGGAGTCATGCTGGTCCTGAGCTTCATCGATGTGCTCTACCAAAGATGGCAGACCAGAAAAGATCTCATGATGACGCGGCACGAGATAAAGGAAGAACATAAGCAAAGCGATGGAAACCCGCAGATAAAGTCAAAAATCCGTTCCGTCCAAAGAGCACTTGTCAAGCAGCGCATGCTTTCACGGATACCCAAGGCAAGCGTGATTATCACGAACCCGACCCATTTTGCGGTTGCGCTGCATTATGAGCCTGGAATGGAAGCGCCCACTGTGGTGGCCAAGGGAGTGGATTTTTTGGCTCGAAAGATCATCGAAACAGGCAGGAAGCACGGCGTTGCGATAGTGCAAAATCCCCCTTTGGCACGTGCTTTGTATAAACAGGTTAAGCTCGAGGCGACAATTCCTGTCGAACTCTATAGAGCGGTGGCAAAAATACTGGCTTATATCTACCAGCAAAAACAATCGATGCGGCAGAATCAAAATGGCTAGCGCGGATACTGGAAAAAGTCTTTTAGTAGATCGGCTGAAGAAGGCCTCGGACGGGGACGCCCTGGCGGGTATCGGCATGGTCACCATCCTTTCCGTCATGGTTTTGCCGCTGCCGAGCAGCTTTCTTGACGTGCTCCTGATAATAAACATCTCCGTAGCGCTCCTTATCCTGCTAACGGCCATCTACAGCTATAAGCCTCTCGACTTCGTGGTTTTCCCGTCGGTGCTACTGGTGACGACCCTTTTCCGCATCGCCCTGACAGTGGCGAGCACCCGGCTCGTGCTCCTGCATGGCCAGGAGGGAACCAAGGCGGCCGGATTGGTCATTCACGCCTTCGGCAATTTCGTCGTGGGCGGCAATTATGTGGTCGGCCTCGTCATATTCATAATCCTGGTGGTCGTAAATTTCATGGTCATCACGAAGGGTACCGAGCGTATCTCCGAGGTAGCCGCCCGATTTACCCTGGATGCCATGCCCGGCAGGCAGATGAGCATCGACGCCGACCTCAATACAGGGTTGATCGACGATCGCGAAGCGCGCCGGCGGCGCGAGCAGATCCGCCAGGAGGCAGATTTCTACGGTACGATGGACGGCGCGAGCAAGTTCGTCCGAGGCGACGCCGTTGCGGGCATTGTCATTACGCTGATAAACATTTTCGGCGGCCTGGCGATAGGGGTGATTCAAAATGGAATGCCCATAACGGAAGCCCTGCAAGTCTATACTCTTCTGACAGTTGGCGATGGCCTGGTCGCACAGATCCCGGCCCTGGTGATTTCCGCGTCGGCTGGTATCCTTGTGAGCCGTGCGGCTTCGGAAATGGGCATGGGCGCGGCTTTCGGCAAGCAGTTCAGTATGCATCCCAGGCCGCTCGCGATCACCGGGTCGATGCTCTATTGCCTGAGCGTGGTCCCAAGTTTCCCGGCGGTTCCGCTGATTGGAATCGGCACGGTCCTCTTTGTGCTTGCAAGATATGTCGACCGCAGGCAAAAAGCCGAGCATGCCGAGCAGGACGACCAAGGCGACCCAGAGTTCAAAACCCAAAGAAGGATCAGACCTTCCGCCCCTGCTCGATATCCTTGAATTGGAACTCGGCTATGGGCTCATCCCACTTGTCGACGAATCCCAGAACGGCGACCTGCTACCTCGAATCAAGGCAATAAGACACCAACTCGCCCTCGAATACGGAGTCTTGGTCCCGGCCCTGCACGTGAGGGACAACCTTCAGCTAAAACCCGCCGAATACAGGCTGCTGCTCAAGGGCAATCCGGTCGGCAAGGGTGAAATCATGGTTGGCCATTACCTGGCTTTGAGCGGCGGCGAAAGCGCCGTGGAAATAAAGGGTATTGCTACCAGAGACCCGGCATTCGACCTGCCTGCGGTGTGGATCCCCGAAAACAGGCGCGAGGAAGCCTCCAAGGCGGGCTATACGGTCATAGATCCCTCGACCGTGGTTGCAACCCATCTGACCGAGTTGTTCAAAAAGTTCGCGGACCAGATGTTGACCCGCCACACGGTTCAGCAGTTGCTCGATAACCTGGCGCTCCAGCAGCCGAAACTTATCGAAGAACTGGTACCCAATGTGCTCTCGGTAGGAGTTGTTCAGAAAGTGCTTCAGAATCTTATTCGAGAGGGGGTCACTATTCGAGATCTCCAATCGATCTGCGAAACCCTGGCAGACTATGGGCCGATCAATAAGGACCCGGATATCCTTACCGAATACGTTCGCCAGTCTCTCGCCCGCACTATCACGCGGCCCTATGAGACCGATGATCAAAAGTTCCCTGTGCTGTCGCTTCAACAGACCCTGGAGGAAAAACTGACCCGCGGTATCCTGAAGTCGGAACACGGCGCCTTTTTGAGCCTCGACCCCGGGTTCCTCCAGCAGTTCCTGCAGGCGACCAGCGATGAGGTCAAGCGTGCGGTCAGCCTGGGATATCATCCTGTGCTGCTTTGCTCACCCACTATAAGGCGCCACTTGAGAAAACTATTGGAGCGATTTTTGCCCGACGTGGTGGTGATAAGCCATAACGAATTGAGTAATTCTCTGGAAATCCGTTCGGTCGGTATAATCAGGATGGATTATGCAGGTTAAGAGCTTCAGGGCACAAACTATGGAAAAGGCGTTGGCCATGGTCAAAAAGGAACTCGGACCGGATGCCATTATCCTTTCCAGCAGAAAGGCGACACTCGATTCGGGGGGACCCGTGTTCGAGGTGAGCGCGGCCCGGGACCAACAACCTGTGCCATCCCCGGAATGTTTAGCAGACGGGGGGGTGACCTCTGAAATACGAGATGATGTCCGGGAAATAAAGAGCTTCATCTCGCTACTCATCTCTTCGCGAGATCACCTGGCGGATATCAGGTCGGACCAGACGCTGGCCGAACTTTATCATTCGCTTTTGATCCGTGGTTTAGACGAGAGGCAAGCTTTCATGCTTCTTAAGAAGGCCGTAGCGGACCTCAATGGTCATCCGATCGATAGCGGCCCGATATTGGATTCCTTAAGCAGGCAATTTGTGGCCAAAGTCAGTTGCGCCAGGCCATTTCGAGTTATCTCCAGCTCAAGCGGTCCGACCGTTTTCACTTTTCTGGGACCAACGGGAGTCGGAAAAACAACGACCCTTGCCAAACTGGCGGCTTATCTCAAAATCAAGCGCCGGATCGAGCTGGGAATAATTTCTTTGGACACCTATCGTATCGGGGCCGTGGACCAGCTTCAGACTTACACCAATATACTCGAGATCTCTTTCAGCGTGGCGCAGAACAAGGCCGAGCTGACGGAGGCGCTCAAGGATTTCAGGCATTGTGACGCCGTCCTGGTAGATACCACCGGCAGAAACTACCTGGACCGTGGGCATGTGCGGGGCCTCCATGAGCTGTTCAATGATGCACAGAAGTTCAATCACTTTCTCGTCCTGAGCGCCACAGCCAAGGACGAAGACCTGAAGCAGACAATTCTTCATTTCCGGGAAATCAATATTAACAGTTTTATCTTCACAAAACTCGACGAGACGGTTCACCACGGGTGCATGCTCAATCAATTGCTGCGGTTCAATTATCCTGTCTCCTACATGGCAACGGGGCAGCGTGTACCGGAAGATATCGAGCTTGCCACTCCGAAGCGGTTGCTTTCGTTCTTGCTCCCGCCCGGGGATCAGACTTCGTAAAAAGGGGGGAAAGATGGATCAGGCGGTGGGTCTTAGAAAAAAAGGGAACGGGGAGATCAAATTGGGCCACGCCATTTCCACTGCCATGCCGGTGCTGCAAAAACCGGTCAGGGTAATGACTGTCAGCAGTGGAAAAGGAGGGGTGGGGAAAAGCAACATTGTGGTCAATCTGTCGCTTGCTTTCGACCGAATGGGGCTCCGGACGCTGATTATGGATGCCGACCTGGGACTGGCCAATATCGACGTCCTCCTGGGTCTTACTCCGAAGTACAATATGAGCCACGTTCTGAACGGGCAGAAGAAGCTCGATGAGGTGCTTGTAAACGGGCCGGGGAATGTAAAAATAATGCCTGCCAGTTCCGGTGTCCAGGAACTCACCAGGCTAACGGACGAGCAGAAGATGCTCTTTCTGGAACTGCTCGACGGGTTGGAAACCGACATCGATATGCTGCTCATAGACACCGGCGCAGGCATCTCCGATACCGTCCTCTATTTCAATCTGGCCGCCAACGAAAGAATTATCGTAGTAACACCGGAGCCTACTTCGCTCACGGATGCATACGCACTGATAAAGGTGCTTTACTCCAAACACGGCGAACGCAACTTTCGAATCCTTGTCAATTTGGCAGGCAACGAAATCATGGGGAAATCCATCTTCGCAAAACTGAGCAAGGTCGCCGATCATTTTTTGGACGGAATCTCGCTCGACTACCTGGGCACCATTCCCCACGATACATCGGTAACAAAATCTGTGTTGCGGCAAAGGCCTTTGCTCGAACTTTTTCCGGAAGCCCCGGCTTCCAAGGCCTTCATGCGCATAGCCGAGACTATTTGCTCGACTTGTCCCAATGTCAATCAGGGGACGATTCAGTTCTTCTGGAAACGGCTTTTAAACGTCTAGGAAAGATAATAATTATGGAACAGACGTATACGGTTCGAAAAAATCCTTACGGCGGCCAGACTGCCGAAGCATATGCAGCCCAGAGTGACAGGGAGAGGGCCATACTCGAGCATAGCGACCTGGTCAAGTATATTGCTCTAAGGCTCATCTCGCGGTTGCCTGACCACATTGCCATCGAGGACCTCATCAGCGCGGGCGTCCTGGGGTTGATCGATGCAATTGAAAAATACGACTCCAGCCAGGGCATTCCCTTCGAGTATTATGCAAAGATCCGCATAAAGGGCGCCATGCTCGACGAGATCCGCTCCCTGGACTGGGTACCCAGATCCTTGCGTCAGAAAAGCACCTGTATGGAGAAGGCCTGCGTGAGCCTGGAACAGAGATTAGGACGCGACCCGACAGAAGAAGAGATCGCATCCGAGATGAGCGTCGATATGGATGAATTTCATAAGCTTCTGGATGAAATTAAAGGCATCTCCTTTTTGCCCGAGAATATCCATGACGTCATCCGGGAAAACAGGGAATCCCATTTGCTCAGCTCGAGTTCAGAAGAGCTTTTCGACGCCGCCTACAGGAAAGAAATCCGCAAGCATCTGGCAGAAGCCATTACGAGCCTTTCGGAAAAAGAACAACTGGTCCTGTCGCTCTATTATTATGAAGAGTTGACGATGAAAGAGATAGGGGTGACCCTGGGGTACACCGAGTCCAGGATCTCGCAGATTCATACCAAGGCGGTATTGAAGCTGAAGACAAAGCTGGCCAGAAAACTCAAAGTCGACGATCTGCCCGGATTTGTCCCGCAGGGTGATCTCAGGGTGCTTCAGACCAAAAGCGCAAGCCCAACGCTCATCGAAGATAATAAATCAGGCGCCAGGATTGCTGCCGGGAGTGGTTGATGGAGCGGAAAAAAGAGGCGCCAGGCGAGGAGTTCGGCGCGAAGGCTGAGGGAACAAACGAGGGTTCTTCCGTGGGCCGAGGGGATACTTCATCGCCCGATGTCCCTGATAAACTCAACGAATCCGAGCCTGCGCGCGACGAATCAGTTCCGGGAAAAGAGGCCGCTGAAGCCGGCGCCCGCAATCCCGGCCACGCTAAAGATTCGGTTTGGGGCCGGGCGGGGCGCCGGTTCGGGAAAGTTCTATGGTTCGGCGTTCCGGCACTGTGTTTGATTTTGGCGGCCGCCGGTTTTTTCTTCGTCAAGTTCGTAGTGCATGTTCCTCTTTTCGCAAAGGCCGCACCAAAGCTCGAACCGGTAACCTGTATCACGCGTCCCATACCTATACCCGACTACCGGGAGATGCTCGATTTTCTGCTTGTTTATGAAATTAACGGCCAAAAGATCATCACCGCCATAAGGATGGAAATCGGGTTTCAGAATCCAACGCGGTATCAAGACTTCAAAGATCAAAACGTGGCTTTCCGCGATATGGTCTATTCTTTCCTGATGCAACAAAACCTATCCGGAAATACGGTAAAATCCTGGCATTCGGTCCTGGAGAAAGACCTTTTCGATTTCCTCAGGGTGAAGTCGCCACAGAACTATGCGGACTCAATTCGTTTAACCCAGGTCGAAAATCTTTGAAAGATGCCACATGGAATCCCTATTAAAGCTATTCGAGACTCAGGCCCCATTCAACATAGTGCTTCAGATAGGGGTCGATGTGATTATCCTTGGCCTTCTCGTGTTCATCCTGACCATGAAAAAGCCTCGAATCTCGAAAAGAGATGAGGAAGTAATGAAGTCCTTCGAAAAGATAGTGGAGGAAACAGCGAGAATATCTCAAGGCTTTGAAGAAAATCTTGAAAAAAGGCAGGAACTGCTCCAGCAAATAACGGCCAGACTCGACCAGCGCATCCTGGATGCAAAGAGGTTGTGTGCTCGAATGGAGCAGCAGCCTCCCCGGGCAGCTGAGGACAAACCCGCGGCCCAAAGTCCTCCTGCTGCCGGTCCGCGTCCTCAGAACGCAGACCAGCAGAGAGTGCTTTCTCTTGCCAAAAAGGGGATGAACGCCGCTCAAATCGCAAAGAACCTCAAACGGCCGGCAGGAGAAATAGAGTTGATCCTGGATCTGCAGAAAATAACTTCTTAATTGCGGTACCGTTACGAAAAGTTTCAAGCGAGGTGCAAAATCCCCCCTGCCCCCCCTGCCCCCCTTTAAAAAAGGGGGGGTGGTTGCCACGTCTTTCCATGGCTTCAGGGTGTCCCGAGGGGACGTGAAGAGCTGTTACAAAAAGTTCCTCGCGAGGTGCAAAATCCCCCCTACCCCCTTGAAAAAAGGGGGAGTGGTTGCCACGTCTTTTCGTGGTTTCAGGGTGTCCGTTACGAAAAGTTCCTCGCGAGGTGCCAAAATCCCCCCTGCCCCCCTTTCAAAAGGGGGGTGATCGCCACGTCTTATCGTGGTTTCAGGGTGTCTCGAAGGGACGTGAGATACTGTCTCTGTTTAGTATGAGCGTCGGCCGCCGCCGCCACCGCCACCACCGCCGCCACTGCGCGAACCACCGCCGCCGCCGCCACCACGCCGGTCCCTGCCTCCGCCACCGCCATAGCCGCCGCCTCCACCTGGAGGCCGGCTTCCACCCGGACGGCTTCCTCCGCCGAACGATCTGCCGCCGCCACTCCGGCTCTCTCGCGGCTTGGCTTCATTGACCGTCAGAGCCGAACCGGCCAGTTCCTTGCCGTTCATTCCCGCTATTGCCGCCTGTGCCTGGTCCTGGTTCGGCATTTCAACGAAGCCGAAACCGCGAGATTTCCCAGTGAGATTGTCCTTGATGATCTTGGCGGAAGACACATCACCAAAGCCTTCGAAAGCTTCCTGCAATTCTTCTTCCGTGGTATTTCCTGCCAGATTCCCAACGTAGATGTTCATGTTCTCTTTTCTCCTTAAGGAAGGATGATGCCAGGCCGAATCAAAAAACCCTGTCCCCTAAAGCTCCAACTCAAGCCCACGCAAATAAATTAGTTACTCTTTGACGAATTTGGAACCGGGCGGGAATCACCCGCATCTACCATGCCCGCGGCGGGAACTTCGCTTTTTACAAGGACAACCCGCCGAAAGAAGGCGCCAATTCCGTAAATGCCCTCCAAAATACCCGTCGGCCTTTCCGGAAAATTTTTCCCTCGCGCTCGACCGTCAAGGGTCGCAATTTGGCTGACCGTTTGAATCTGAAAGCGATCGCATAGCTGGCATCTTCGTTGCAAGACAAAGGACCGGAAGGAGTGATTCTATGAAGCTGGAATCCTATCTTGCGACATTAGGGTCCTTGGAGGAGCAAAGACGTTTGGACATAATATCAAACAATATCGCGAATTCCAACAGTCCAGGTTTTAAAAAGGACAGTATCCATTTCAGCGACGTTATGGGCGAGGTTTCCTATACCAGCATGGCACAGGGAACAATCCGGGACACCGGCGATAAGTTCGATGTGGCGCTTTCCGGAAACGGTTTTCTAAGTGTGCAAACCGATCAGGGTCTGCTCTATACCAGGGCTGGGAATTTGACGGTCAACAGCTCAAATCAACTGGTTACACAGGACGGCTGGCCGGTACTGGGGAAAAACGGACCGATTACAATACCGGACACGGGAAGGTTTCGGATCAACGAAGACGGCCAAATTTTTGACGGAGACGACGCGGTGAACCAACTGGCTGTCATGGAGTTTCCGTCGAACGTAAGTTTGAAGAAGGCCCAGAACGGATATTTAACGCCACAGGTATCGGGGACCCAAGCGGTCCCGGCCCAAAGCTGCAAGGTTCGCCAGGGGGCGCTCGAAGGAGCCAACTTCAATCCCGTCGAGGAGATGGTCAAGATGGTTGAAACGATGAGGAACTTTGAGACCTATCAAAAGACCATGCAAGTTTGTGATAACGGCCTGGACTCGCAGGTTATCTCGAAGCTGTCAGGATGATTAGTGAATAGTTAATAGTGATTAGTGAATGGTGAATAGTGATAAGTGATTAGTAAATGGCGATTAGTGAATGGTGATTAGTAAAAGGAGCGCAACATGAGCATGCGAAGCCTTTGGACGGCGGCTACTGGAATGTCTGCCCAGCAGACCAACATGGACGTAATAGCCAACAATCTGGCGAACGCGAACACAACCGGCTTCAAAAGCAGCCGTGGAAATTTCGAAGACATCATGTACCAGACCACTGTAGCGCCGGGGTCCGACACCAGTTCGAGTTCGAAAGCGCCTGCGGGCATTCAGATCGGTATGGGAACGAGGACGGTGTCAGTCGAAAAGATTTTTCAGCAGGGGAATTTTGCCGAAACGGGCAATAAGCTGGACCTGGCGATTCAGGGTAATGGATTTTTCAAGGTTATCCGCGGTTCCCAGGATGTTTACACTCGCGCCGGCAATTTCAGTACCGATCAAAACGGGAACGTAGTCGACGCAGCCGGATACATGGTCCAGCCTCAAATCACAATACCACAAACCGCCGTTACGGTAAGTATCAATTCTTCCGGTCTCCTCTCTGCTACAGACGCCACCGGAAAGGTGGTGCTGAGTACACAAATGCACCTTTACACCTTTCAAAATCAGTCCGGACTTCAGGCCCTGGGGCAAAACTATTTCACCACGACCGATTCTTCAGGTAACGAGATGGATACGGCGCCCGGCGGGCCGGAAGGGACGGGAACGATTCTCCAGGGCTATTTGGAGGCCTCCAACACTAACGTAGTAAATGAAATGGTGAATATGATCATGAGTCAGCGCTCTTATGAAGCAAATTCCAAAGTCATAAAATCGGCTGACGAAATGCTGCAGATAGCAAACAACGTCAAAGCCTAAAGGCGTTAAGGGGGAGTTTAATGCGTTCGGTCGTAATTTCGCTTGTCGCCCTCCTGTTTTTGTCATTATTGCCGCCCGGAGTGATGCCCATTCCCGGCAGCGATTGTGCCTGGTGCGCTCCGGGGCCTATTACCGAGGTGAGGGTCTTAAAAAGCGTAACGGTCGTTCAGAAGGATGTCTCACTTGCCGATATCTGCGATCCGGAAGCGCTACCCGCCGAATGGAAGTCGATTATGGGCTCTCTAAACATTGGGGATGCTCCGCAAGCGGGGTCTGAAAAGTTCATCGACCCCGGTCAACTCAAGACATACTTTATCCGGCTGTTCGATTCCTACGGGGTCGATTCTTCGGACGTAAAGTTCGATATTCCTGACAGGATCGTAGTCAGGCGCGAGTCAACCCAGGTTACCCAGGAGCAGGTGCAGGAGATTTTCAAGAAGTTCGTTCTTGAAAACTCGCCATGGAGGCAGGAGCAAATAAACATCCTTGGCGTTCAATTCTCGGGCATTCCCGTCATCCCCACCGGCAAAATGACCTATGAGGTAACGGTTTCTCCCAAGGAGCGCTTCATCGGGAACGTGACAGCGACCATCGATTTTTATGTGAACGGGGAGAAGGCGCGGACACTGAATGTGGTCAGCAAGGTCGAGGTATTCGGAAAAGCATATCTGGCCGCCCATCCGCTGAAGCAGAACCAAATGATTACGGAGGCGGACGTGGAAGTCCAGAAGATAAACCTTACCGATGTCGCCGACCGGTTTGCCACCAATCTCGACCAGGTTGAAAACAGGCGCGTACTGCGAAATGTCGGGATGCATCAGCCGTTGGAGCTCAGAGACCTGGACAAGCCGTTGGTACTCAAAAGAGGCGATATGGTGAAGATCGTCTACGACCAGCCTGGACTCTCGGTGACCGCAAAGGGACAGGCCAATGCGGATGGAGGAGTGGGCGATACGCTGGCAGTGACCAATGTCACATCGCAAAAAAGGATCTATTGCAAAGTCGTAGACGCTCAGACCGTAAGAGCCGTCCGCTAGAGGCGAAGACTTTCCGCCCTGGATGAAGTGATGGGAGCAGAAATGCAGACATATAAAGACCATGGAACGATCAAAAACATCGCCGCAATCCGGTTCATCCCAGCCGCGCTGTTGCTCCTGATTCTTTCAGGCTGCGCCGGGACGACTATCAACAAGCAGCCGGCCGCTCCATTGAGACCGGCAACCCAGGCGGCCGTACCGAACCTTCTGACAATGCCTGAGGCCGGGCCGCAGCCTGCATCGCTAGGGTCGACCGGTTCACTCTGGAGCCCCGCCAGTGGCTCGCTTTTCGCCGATGTGAGAGCGGCAAAGATTGGCGACGTAGTCACTATAACAGTCAGCGAGACCTCGGCAGCTTCGAAGGCATCGGCGACCTCAGCCCAGAAAGCGAAGACATTCACGGGTTCGTTCACCTTCGGGGGTGTCGGCGTCGGATCGAGCAAACCAGTGAGCGCAGTTTCTGTTGGGCCTTACAACGGTTCGACCGCCAGTACCTTCGCAGGAACCGGTGCGACCAGCCAGACCGATACAATGACGGCGTATATGACTGCAACCGTAATCGATGTTTTGCCGAATAAAAACCTTGTAATCCGTGGTTCCCGGTGGACAAAAGTAAACGATGAACTGCAGCAGATCGTTCTTGAAGGTGTGGTGCGTCCTGCTGATATTAGCCGCGACAACACGGTGCTTTCACAAAATGTGGCGGAAGCCAAAATCTTCCTGTTGGGAAAAGGCCCGGTAGCACAACAACAGAAACCGGGATGGCTTCAGCAGATATTTGATGCTGTCTCACCTTTCTAGAACACGGCAGAGAGCATGAAAAACAAGGGTCGTTTGTCAATTGTTTGTGCGGGCATGGTTTTGACTATCCTGCTTTCGGCCGGGACTGCCAACTCGGCAAGAATAAAGGACCTGGCCTATTTTTTAGGCGCCCGCCCTAATTCGCTTATGGGATACGGGCTTGTCGTCGGTCTCAAGAACACCGGCGACAGCACCAACACGATATTCACCATAAATACACTCGCGAACTTGCTCGAAAACATGGGTATCAACTTCGATCCGACCTTGGCGAAAACGATGAACGTGGCGGCAGTTATGGTTACGGCGAAACTGCCGCCCTTTTCAAGGACTGGGGCGAGAGTGGATGTCCAGGCCTCATCGGTTGGAGACGCCAAGAGCATCGAGGGGGGCACACTGCTCATGACACCTCTCAATGGGCCGGATGGCAAAGTTTACGCAGTCGCACAGGGGCCGATCTCGACCGGGGGTTTTTCGGCAGGCGGGGCCTCGGGAAGCAGTGTGCAGAAAAATTTCTTCGTTCCAGGCAACACGCCGAGGTACGCGGCACATAACGTATTGCTACTC
>CAWGZP010000176.1:0-6141 GCA_963826655.1 uncultured delta proteobacterium | reverse complement strand
AATGTATTGCTTATTCATAATCATGTGCGGGATCGTAGGCATCTGTGGAAGAGAACCGATACAGGGTGACCAACTGCTTGTGTCCATGAGGGACACGATGAGTCACCGCGGCCCCGATGACGCGGGAACCTGGAAGTCGCAGGACAGTGCCGTAATGCTGGGCCACAGGCGCCTTGCCATCATTGACCTCTCCCCGGCCGGTCATCAACCGATGTCCGATGCCTCCGGGCGTTTCACCATAGTCTTCAATGGCGAGATATACAATTTCCGGGAACTGCGCGATGAGCTTGCATCGTTCGGGCACAGTTTCCGGACGCAGGGCGATACAGAAGTAATTCTCGAGGCGTATCGCCGCTGGGGAGAGCGTTGTGTCGAGCGATTCAACGGGATGTTTGCATTTGTCCTCTACGATGCTAACCGGGATATTTTGTTAGCCGGGCGAGATCGTGCGGGTGAAAAACCTCTATTCTACTGGCACTGTGCAAATACCCTCATATTCGCATCCGAACTGAAGGCATTGATGCAGCATCCCGAACTTCCGCGAAGGCTCGATGCGGAAGCGATGAACTTCTATCTCTCCTACGGTTACGTGCCCTCTGACACGTGCATTCTCCATGGTGTGAGGAAGTTGCCGCCGGGACATACGCTACTGTTCGAGAGACGAAGCAACCGGGTGGCGATAAGAAGTTATTGGTCTCTACCAGAGCCTCGATTGAATGACCGGCACGATACGCGGGATCTCGTTCAGGAGTTCAAGGGTCTTTTGACCGACACAGTCCAGCGGCAGCTTGTGGCTGATGTGCCTGTGGGAATACTCTTGAGCGGCGGGGTAGACTCAAGCCTCATAACCGCCATTGCCAGCCAGGTTTCTGCAAAGCCTGTCAAAACCTTTACCATCTCGTTTCCGGGAAATGCCAGGTACAATGAAGAATCTTACGCTCAGATCGTTGCAGACTATTTCGGAACCGAGCACACCGTACTGCCGGCAGCGGCAGCCTCCGTCGAGTTGTTGCCGGAACTTGCCCGCCAGTTCGACGAACCCATCGCCGATTCCTCGATGATCCCGACATTTCTCGTTTCCGGTCTGATCCGCCGGTATGCAACCGTAGCAATCGCGGGAGACGGAGGGGACGAGCTTTTTGGGGGCTACCCTCACTACTCCTGGCTTCTGCGCCAGGAGATGGTGAGAAGAGCTGTCCCCGCCTGGGTGCGTAGCCGAATGTCACGCTGTGCCGAGCAATATTTACCTGTTGGCTTTCGAGGCCGCAATTATTTGATGGGTCTAGAGGGCGCGGCGCCGGATAGTCTCGCCTCTATTAACCAATTCTTCGACCACCGCACACGCCAAGAGCTATTTTCCCCTTTCCGCACAATGTCACCCGACATGCTCATGCGACCGGAGCGTTTCAAGAAGGACATGGAATTTCCCGGAAAAACAGTAGTGCAGCGCGCAACCGCCGCGGATTTTGATTCCAACCTGGCGGACAACCTCCTGGTTAAAGTGGATCGGGCAAGCATGCTGGCCTCGCTGGAAATAAGAACGCCTTTCCTTGACTACCGGCTCATTGAGTTTGCTTTCTCGAAAGTGCCCGATTCTCTGCGGGTGTGCGGTGGCAAACGAAAGATCCTTGCGCGGCTTCTGGCTAGGGATTTACTGCCCAAGGCGCTTGACCTCACGAGGAAGCAGGGCTTCTCGATCCCACTCGCAAAATGGTTTGAAGGTGAATGGGGAACCTATATGAAATCCGTCCTTTTGGATTCCGGTGCGTGGTTCGACAGGAAGACAGTTAAAGATCTGATCGACGGTCAAGAACGCGGACTTGCGAATACTCAAAGATTGTTTGCCCTTACGATGGCGGAGCTGTGGCGCAGAGAGTATCGTGTGAGCTTGCCGGCTACCAGTCAATAAATAGAAGAAGATACAAATGAAACTTCATTTACTCGATATTTTAAGATGTCCCGCAACCGGTCAGACATTGAAATTAATGGTAACCAATGAAGTTAACGGGGATATCGAAAACGGGGAGTTGATTACCGAGGACGGCGTGAAACGCTATCCCATTAAGGACTTTATTCCGCGTTTTGTTATATCGCCAGGGGAATGAAGCCTCATGCATGAAGCTGTAAATCACGCTGTTTGGGCTGGGCCGGTAAAGCGTACAGCCCGGAGCGTAGCGGCGGCGATTGAAACCGGTTTGACCGGTGTTGGCAGACTTCCGGCGAGAGGGAAGCGTTGGGCCGTCAAGTTGAATCTGACATACCCAACCTACCTGCCCGGCGTGGTGAATGCACCGGCATTTGTCGAAGGGCTATGCCAATGGGCTAGCGATTGCGGGGTCAGACTCATCCTGGTGGAGGGTGATGGTGGAAATGGTTCCTACTCCGCTCGGGATGCCTTTGAGGGCAACGGCGTGACCCAAATCGCGAGAAAATATGGAGCAACTTGCGTTTCTGTTAGTGAAACCCCGTGGGAATGGCGTGAAACCCGGGTGGAAGGTAAAACGGTAAGGCTCCCATATTCACCATTTTTCAGTCGCCGCGATTTTGACCTTTTTATCATTGCCCCACTGTTTAAGAATCATATTTTCACAACGGTTACTTTGGGAATGAAAAACCTGTGGGGGTGTATCCCTGATGCCTACCGCATGTACTATCATCATCAATTGGATCACGGCATTGTTGCGCTTTGCAAAGAGCTGCGGCCCGATTTTTCAATTTTTGACGGTTTGATAGCGATGCGCGGCAAGGGGCCAATGGAAGGGCAGCCGCTGGACATGAACGCGGTAATGGTTTGCAGCAATGTAGGCGCTGGTGAAGCCGCCGCATTGGACCTCATGGGTATTCCAATAGAAAAAGTTCGCCACTTGCTTATGGCCAGAGATGAGGGACTGTTGCCATCGAACGGGCAGCTTACTTGGCTGACGGATCCAAAACCTTTTAAGCGCACTGATTTTATCCTTGAACGTACATTTTTAAATCATCTCACGATTCAGCTTGGCAGAATGCCCTTACTACAAAAAGTCATTTATCACTCGCCATTATCTTCAGCCATTTACGCTGTTGTCAACCGGGTGCGGGGAGAATCGGCCCAGGCAAGGTTGCTCAAAGCGAAATGGGCCGGTAAGTATAATAGTGTTGCACGGAATAATCCATAAATCGGCCCAAGAGTTCACATGAAGATTCTCTATGCTGTTCACGGTTACAAACCTGCTTATAGGATCGGCGGCCCAATACATACGGTGTCCGCTGCCGCGGAAGGGCTTGTACACAAGGGCCATGAGGTAACAGTTTTCACCAGCAATTCGGATCTGGATAAGGATCTGGATGTTCCCACCAACCAACCCATAGATGTTAACGGGGTGCAGGTCTGGTATTTTAAACGCGAGGAGCCTATTCAGAAATGGTTGCCCTTCATTCCCTATCTGTCAAAATCCATGGGTTTTTTGTACACTCCTGCCATGAAGGCACAGCTTGACCGGATCGTTCCCTCCATGGATGTGGTTCACACGCAGATGCCCTTTGTATATCCTTCCTATGCAGCGGGAAAGGCCGCCATACGGCACCAAAAACCATTGTTCTATCACCAGCGGGGAGTTTTTGATCCAGAGCGGTTGAAGTTCCGTGGTATGAAAAAGAGGTGTTATATTAAAGCCGTCGATGGCCCCATTATGAGAAGAGCGACAACTCTTATCGCGCTGACGGAAGCTGAAGTCAAAAGCTATAGGGGATTAGGTCTTAAGACACCTTGCCGTATCATACCTAATGGCGTTGAGATTGTGGATAACCAGCAATTTATGGGATGCGCTTCCCGCTCTTCTTATAATATTTCGCCCGATGCGATGGTAATCCTTTTTATGGCCAGACTGCATCCTATTAAAGGTGCCGACAGACTGATTAACGCTTTTTTACAGATTAATGACAGGTTTCCAAAGGCTACGCTAGTAATGGCAGGGCCGGACGAATGGGGGATGGTTGAAAAGTTTCGCCGGGAAATTATGAAGGCGGGGGTCGGCAACCGGGTGTTGTTTCCGGGTATGGTCACTGGCGAGCCGAAACAGGAGCTACTGACTCGCGCGGATTTGTTCTGTCTGCCCTCGGATGCAGAAGGGTTTTCTATGGCAGTATTGGAAGCTCTTGCCAATTCAACCGCTGTAGTGCTCTCACCCGGATGCCACTTTCCCGAGGTGGAAAAGGCCGGGGCGGGCCGTATTGCGCAGCCTGATCCGGACGCACTGGCAAAGGTAATCGCCGAACTTCTGGATGACCCTGAGAATCTGAAAGAAATGGGCAGGAAAGGACGCGACTTTGTATCGCGGCATTATTCATGGGATATCATAACGGATCAGCTCGTAGACGTATACATGGAAGGGATTGAACGAAACCGTTTGATCATGATGTAAATTCGCAGATAAAGTGGAATGCCGGCTCATGATAAAGAGAGTCTGGGTGATATCAGAGCTTTTTTATCCCGAAGAGACTTCAACGGGTTATTTCCTCACAAAAATTGCTGACGGCCTGGCAAAAGAGTCATCTGTCAACGTTCTTTGCAGCCAACCTACTTACGCGGCACGTAATCAAAAAGCTAAAAAGTGCGAGATACGCAACGGGGTGTTTATTACCCGCTGTTGGAGCACCGTATTAGACAAAGACGTTCTTCCACTGCGCCTGCTTAATATGATCACTTTTACTCTTTCCGTTCTTTTGAAAGCCATCAAGTGTTTTCGTCCTGGTGATTATGTACTGGTCGTTACAAATCCTCCGACGATTCCATTGGCCGTGTTATTGGCCTGTTATTTGCGCTTGGCAAAATGTATTTTGATCGTCCACGACGTTTATCCGGAGGTAATGATTGCTACCGGCATCTGTCAAAGAAATTCGGTATTCATGAAGACAATTGAATGGATCACAATGGGTCTTTATCGTCGAATGTATCGTATAGTTGTGCTTGGCCGTGATATGGCATCAATTGCGCGACTCAAGCTCCCTGCCGGTGATCGACGTGTTGTAATTATTCCAAACTGGGCGGATTTGGACTCGATAAAGCCAATTGAACGCGAAAGCAATTCTTTGCTCGGACAATTGGGATTGAGTCGGAAATTCGTGATTCAATACTCGGGGAATATTGGCCGAACCCACGGGATCGAACATCTGGTGATGTGTGCTGAGCAATTCTTAAACGACTTGACCGTGCATTTTTTGTTTATAGGCTTCGGCGGCAAGAAAGCGTGGCTTGAGCAAAGCGTCAAAGAAAAGGACCTCAAGAACGTAACTGTCATAGACTATCGTCCACGGCATGAACTGCCTATTTCATCAAATGCTTGCGACATCGCGATCGTTTCCTTTGTCAAGGGAATGGCCGGAGTTTCAGTACCAAGTCGTATGTACAACATCATGGCGGCAGGCAAACCAATCATCGCGATGGCCGATGCGAATTCAGAACTTGCGCAGGTTGTCAGAGAAGAGAACATTGGCTGGACTGTCGCGCCTGGGGCCGTCGACAGTTTGTACGAGACGATTCTTGAAGCGAGAGAAAATCCCCAGCTTTTGGCGGAAATGGGAAAGCGCGCGCGAAAGGCTGCAGAAGCGAAATACTCGTTCGCTTCCATTAACAAAGCCTATCTTGAGCTTGTACGGTCACTCCCCTGACCGAAAGGACCAACACCAAAATGAGCACGCAAACTGTCCTGGTACTGGGGGCCACTGGTTTCTTGGGCGCTGAGGTCGTCCGCCAACTCTCTCATGCCGATTTCAATGTCCGCGCCAGCGGACGTCAAAAGACTTATTCAGATGCGAATATCGAGTATTGTCAGGCTGATATTCTTAATCCGGCACAACTGGCGAATGCCATGGGAGGTTGCCACACGATCATTCATGCCGCCGGTCTCGCTCACGTTTTCGATGCAGGCCAGAAACTGCGCCATCGTTTTGCCCTGGTCAATGAGACAGGGTCTGCCAACGTTATGGGTGTTGCCGCGACCCTTGGAGTCAGACACTTAATTCTCGTTAGCTCCGTGTCGGTGTATGGGGCTGCCACGCATGGGATGTGCAAAGAAGATGACTCGTGCAGTCCTGAAGGACCTTATGCTGAATCAAAGTATAATGCTGAACGGAAAGTGTTGGAACTTGGCCGCACGTCAGGAA
>CAWGZP010000175.1:0-10831 GCA_963826655.1 uncultured delta proteobacterium | reverse complement strand
CCGATGCCGACAAGCTGCTCACCAAGAGCACAGCCTTGGCGCCCAAGGTATCGAGCAAAGACCACGTGGCGAAGATCACCTTGAGCGAGATCACCGCCATCGCGGCGCAAAAGGGGTTCTTTAAGGAAGAATTCGACAAGGTCCATGGCACCTTTCAGCTCGTGAACATCAGTTCGTTCGGCACGACGGGTGTCGAGGCATCCCTTTTTGGACCGGGGGGATCTGGACATTACGAGCCGGATGGTGATCCCGCCTTGCAGCACTTGGCTAACGGGCTGGATGCTGCTCCGATCTGGCAGAGCGAGAACGCATCCGTATCGGGTGACCATTCCGGTGCTCGCCGACTCCGATATTCATTGGCGGGGATCTGGTGGGAAGAAACTAGGTTCCTCGCTCATCGGGTGCCCCTATTATGCCAGCCGTGAGGCAATCAAGGCTCAGGGCCATGATCTGGACACGGATTTTGAAAAAGGGGGACATCCTGTACGTGAACATCTCTGGAGCTGCTGGAAACTCGGCCTTCCTGGCCGGAAAATAATCAGCGCCTGGGCTGGGCGTAATCGCTATGTCCACGGCGGCGCCGCTCTAATGTACAACACCAAGTCCGGGATATTGCCACGGCCTTGCCGGATGGAGCTTACGTGACGGGCGGTGGTCGAACCGCCTATTTTGCGATGCGTAAGTGGGCCGTGGAGAACCCGGATCTGGTCAAAGCGTTCCTGTTGGGCTACGACCGGGCGATACGCTGGATTAACTCGGACAACGGCGCGCACTGGGGGAAGAAGCAGCGGCCATTGCCGCCCGTGAGAACCGCGAGCCAAAAGACGTGGCGATGTACGATTTAAGGGTCAACGGCACGATCGCGTGGACCTGGGGTCAGGTTGATTATCAGAACGCGGTTGACTCGATCAAGATGTTCCAGAAGGTACGCCATCTCCATCAATATTTGTTCTTCACTAAGCACCACTTGAGCGATAAGGAGATTGAGGCGCGCGTGGATAAGCGGTTTTTCGCCGGAGGCGATTACTTCGTGGATACCCTCAACACCCCGAAAAGCACGTGGCCCAAGCGGGAGTGGCAGTCGAACCGGCTGAGGCGTTGGTAAGTTTGAAGTAGAGGACCTTGACCGGCATCAAGAATATGCGGCGGCGGATGGAGAATTGGGTGCTCTTGGCGCGGAGCGGGAGCGGACTCCCTGGGGGATGCTGGGAGGTGGTTCCCCAGTGACGCGCCACAATCCGCCGCCGCCTTTCTCTTTATAAACAACAATCAATCCCGTGAGATGCCGGGTCCGCCTCCGCCCGATGACTAGGTATGGGTACAGGTGGCGGGCTCGGCTCTCGCGGGGGAGTGTCAACAAATTGAAAGTCTTGAGTAACTATGAGTGCGGAAATACATTGGCGCGTTCGAATCGGTCTTCGGGGCTATCGCCCCGAAAAGAGCAGCGTCCAGGGGGAGCGGCGAAGAGCGACGGAATCGAGGTTCCATTTTTCAGTTAACGCAAAGAACAAGGCGATGGATGGGTCTTGCCTGTGGGCATCCTGGTTGTCGGGGATCTGCTCACGAGGTTCCACTGGGTCAAACCCGTATTTCTGCCTACTCCCAGATACGTGTTGGAGACGTTCTACGATCTGGTGGTGAATCAGGACTTGTTCATGGACTTCCGTTTCAGCGCCGAGGAGGTGATGAGGGATTTCTGATGGGGGCGACGCAGCGGGCTGCTGAGTAGGGATTCCTGCCGGGCTGTCCAAGACTACGGAGCGGTTCCTGGGACCCACCCTGAACAGCTTCCGCCAGGTGCCGCTGGCTTGGTCTGCCTTTGATTGTGCTTTGGATTGGCATGGGCACCTTCGCCAAAGCCATCATGATCGGCAAGGCGGTGTTTTTCCCGGTGTTCCTGAATACACTACAGGGAATGCGAGGGGTTTCGAAGGACTACATCGAGGTGGGCCGGGTATTTGAGTACAAGCGCGTTCTGTTGTTCCGCAAGGTGCATCTTGACCGGCGGCGTTGCCATCCATTTTCATCGGGTTGCGCTATGGGGCGGGGCTGGCATGGGCGCTTTGTTATCGCGGCCGATATGCTGGGCGGGCGTTACGGCCTGGGCTACCTCCTCCTGCGCTCGCAGGAGATGCTGCTCACGAGCCAGGTATTCGTGGTCATTGTGGTCATCGGTGCAGTGGGATTTGCCGTGGACCTGAGTCTCGCGAAAAATAGAAGGGAGCCTGCTGCGGTGGAGGAAGAGGCTTCGAAGGGTAACTACGCCCGCCTAAGGTTCCAGAAGCGATGACCGGAGTCGTACATGAGATTTGAAGACGGATTTCAACCGTCGGAACATCAACAACAAACAACACAGAAACAGCAACAGACAATGAGCAAGGAACTAAGACAAACGATTCAAGAATACATCTCGGGGACCCGTTGGGCGACCTTGGCCACGGTGCGCCCGGATGGCGCCCCTGTTTTGCGGGCGATGGGCAGCTTCGCCCTCGACGGTTTGGACATCGTGTTTTCCACGCCGAAGGCGACCGCAAAGTTGCCCACATCGAGAAGAACAACCAGGTCAACTTCTTCTTTCAACACGAGGGTCAGGAATTATCCGCCTTCAAGAACGTGGCAGTGATTGGGCGGGCGAGCGAGGTGAAGGATGAGGACCGGAAGAAGGCGATCGATCTGCTGAGCGCGCGGAATCCGCGGTTCAAGGCTAGCGCTGAAAAGGGCGAGTTGGGCGACACTGCGATCTTCAAGATCGTTCCCAAAGAGATTAAGTACCTCGATTACGCCAAAGGTTTCGGCGCCGCTGGAATCCAGGTGTTGACGTTCTGAGCCGGCCCCAATTACACGCATATGCCGAACTCTTATGAGCCGAAAAACGACTAAATCAACCGAAGTCATTTACACCATCTGCCCCGTCCTGGTGGCTTCACATGTGGCGCGTGGCCAAAGGCTGGCTAAAGACCGAACTGGCCAAGGTCAAAGCCGACCTGAAGTATCTCCGGTCGCTTCCGCAGGAAGAATGGCTGACCCATTTCACTCATGCCCGGTCCAATCAGTTCCGGGATGGCGGGAATTCCCGTCGATCTGGGCTCGGTCTGAGGGGCGAAAGACCCGGCTATCGGCCTGACGTTTCGACCGATGGGGGCCAAATCCTGGCGAGGGTTGGATTCGGGCATCAACCGAGTGAGCGACCTGAAGGGCAAACGCATTGGGCTGTTCCAAGCGGGCCGCCACGGACCGGGTCGATTTCCACCGGGCGGTGGTGGAGCACGGAATTCTGGCGGCGTTGGAGTTGAACGGGGTCAAACCGCGAGAGGTGAAGTTGGTAGATCTGCGCCTGGAGGGGCCGGATTATCCGACGGCGCTCCGGTGAACAGCCCGGCCGAACTGTGGGACCGGCCGCCGAGAGGAACCTTGCCAGTCTGTACACGAGGGAAATTGGGGCCTTGCTGGCAGGCGAAGTGGAGGCGATCCACTCTAATCGCGGCCGCTCGCTCACTTACCAGGCGCAGGGAAATGTCAAGGCGATTGAAGATCTGGGTCGCTATCCGGACTGGACGTCGCAGATTGCGAACTCGCCCTTCACGCTCGCCGTCAGCGAGGAACTCGCGAGCGAGCATCCGGAAGTGGTGGTGGCCTACCTCAAGGCGGCCATTAAGGCCGGGCGATGGATCAAGGACCACCCATTGGAAGCCGCCGGCATCTTCAGCAAGGTCTTGCCAGGGTGGGACGCCGGGGTTGTCGCCGAATCGGTGACGAGGTTCGATCTGGCGCCCAGTTTGTCGCCGCAAAATCTGGCCGGAATCAACATCGAAAAGGAGTTTCTGCTCAAGCACGGCTATATCAAGAACGACTTCGACGTGAACGATTGGGCCGATCCTGAGGTTCATTGAAGAGGCGCTGGGTGGTAAATCGCGTGTGCTCCCGGCCTGGTGATTTCATCGCTGAACAAACCAACAAAGAATAGACAAACAAAATGAGTGCATTACTGGAAACAACAAATGCGCCAGCCCGAGTGGCGGCGCGAGCGAGCCTGACGGAAGTGTATTACACCATCTGCCCGGTCCTGAACGCCGCCAACGTGGCGGTCGAACTGGGTTGGCTGGATGAGGAATTCAAGAAAGTGGGCGCGCGGGCCATTTACCTGCGTTCCCTCAAAGACAATGCGGGATGGATACCGCACTACACGCATTCGCTGCCAAACCTGTTTCGGGATGGAGGATCCATCCCGACGATCCAGGCCAAGGCAGACCTAACAGACACGAAGCTCATCGGTCTCACCGCCACGCAGAGCGGGGGACAGATTGTGGTGAGAACGGATTCAGGCTTCCATCGGGTTGCCGATCTCAAAGGCAAGCGCTTCGGGTTGTTCAAGAGCCTGAATAAGGAGAAAATTGACTTTGCCCGCGCCAGCGCCGAATACGGCATCATCCAAGCTCTGGCCGTCTCCGGCCTGAAGCGTTCGGAGGTTGAGATTGTTGACTTGGAGGAAGCGGACGAGCCGGTTTTTCAGCCGGCGTCCAAACCCTCCGAACTGTGGAGCCAAAACGCTTCCCGCCGGCTGCTCGGCGGCAAGGATGTGGAGGCTCTCAAGGAGAGGCGTGTCGAGGCGATCTACAGTCACGCCGCGCGTTCGGTGTCACTGGTCGCCAGCGGCGAGTTCAAGGTGATCGAGGATCTGAATCGGTACCCGGACTGGACCTTGCGGGTGGCCAACGGACCGCTGACGGCGGCCGTGAACACGGAATTCGCCGAGAAGCATCCCGAGGTGGTCGTGGCTTATCTGCGAGCGGCCATTCGTGCGGGACATTGGATCAATGCGCATCGAGAGGCTGCGGCGGAGATCTTCCAGCGTGTCACCTTCAGCCCGAATCCTAAATGGATAGCGCGCACGATCGCTGAATTCAGTCGCCGGCCAAATCCGCCAATGAACATGAAGAGGCCTGTTTTGTGAGAATCAAGAGATTAGAAGAACCATCGATGGACCAGGTGTCCGTGCAATGGAGGACGGTATTGCCCGAATCTTCCTGGCAGAGGACGTCTGAACCGACGTTTGCGGGGCCTCCGGTTATTACGACCCCGCTGGAAGAGATCGAGAAGGAACCGTTGGGAGTATCCGGATTGCTATTGCAGTCTGTACCGGAACCGGTGAATGTTCCGTCCGGGCTGACGATCAGTGTGCCTCTTTCCACCAGGGCGCCGAAGGGCCTGAAACAATACTGTTAAAGTTCCACGTACCGGCCAGATCGGCAAAAGACCCTATATTGGCGGCTAATGCGAATGCAGGGGACAGACAGACAACGCAGATGAGAAAGAACAGTCCATAAAAATGCTTTGAAAGATTTGCTCTAGGCATTTAAGGTCCTCCTCCGTAAGCTCCCAAAAAGGTTAGGTGATAAAAAGGTGATAATAAATTATTTGTTGAAAGTATGTCGTAACACCTGGCCAACCGTCGGCGCGATCATTGAGAACAATTGGCCCGTGTGAGGTCCGAATCGTTCTTGTCCAATAACTGCAAGTAATGTAATATAGTGCAGGTGAATTTGGATATCGAAAAGTAGTCGGTCAAGGGGTATTTAGAGGGGTACATAGTGGGTACTTAAACTACTCTATTCTATATATAATAAATGAAAGTTTGATGGAATGCACAAAACAGCCTAATGACTATCGTATAATTCCTATTACCGCTTTTCTAATTTGAACGGAAGAATCATATTTTTTGATTATTCAAGCCATGCTCTTTCGGAGCGATTGCGTCGCACGTGGCGCCATAAAGAGCGTAATGCGAAATTATCGATGTATCCAGCGTTGTTGATTATGGCGTGCCTTGTCAACACGAAGAGCACGAGGAGTCACGAAGAGCCCGAAGAAAGGGACCAAAAGAACAGTAGTAGGAAGGGAGAAAGCCTCAATTCCCGGGCCACGAACCGGAACCGGTTCAGGAATAAGAAGAGCACGAAGCAAGTACCCCTTCCCTCAGCAGTTTCCCCGTAGTGAACTATTCCTGCAGCAATGATTTCGAGGCCGAAACTGGCCTTCTAAGCACATAAAACACGTATTTCTTGGAACTTAACCTCTAAACTTCAATGTTGGTGTGGTCCGAGCGCGTTCGCCAATGCAAAAGGGCGAGAAGAGAAATCCAGCCCTTTTGCATTAGACGTACCCCCGTTTTATTATCCAGTTTCATTTATGCCATTGGATACATTTCCAGTTCGTTAGCTTATTTTAAAACCAAGTAAGTGACCCTGGTTTCTAATGAATCCCAATTCCAAAAAACGGTGTATCTATAGATAACCCAGGTCCGTAGTAATAGTTATGCGGATAGTAATAGTTATCGTAGTAGGGGTCATAGTAACCGCGGTTATATCTAGTATACGATGAGTCATAATCACGGTAATTCCGATAGTGGCGATGGTGCGAAGCAGCTTTCCGGTGAGTCTTGGCTGTTGACCGCCCTTTAGCCTTAGGAGCCGTCACCTGTTTTTGATCAGACTCAGGGACCGTCACCTGTCCTTGGTCACTAGAGTTACCGGCCCCGTACGAAAGCATAACGGATCCGGGCAAGGCAAACAATCCAATCAGGAGTGCCAGCGAAAATACAAATACTAATCGTTTCATAAGTAACCTCCATATTTCCCGTGTTTCCGGGGTTTTGTCTTTTCCGGGTTGGAACCGGAAAGTCAGGGTTCATTTATGCTTAAACGCAATAGAATATTACACTCTGGCAAGTTTTATACCCCATCGAATCCGAGGCCTTTTTATTACACTTTAGCTAAAAGATTTAGGTACCTACGGTATGGCAACGGCTGTCACTGGGTATGAACTGGATCGAAGTAATGTTGCATGCAACGGACGTGTTGCATGATTTCTGTGCCAGGTGCAACACTTCAATATCAAGGGGTATCTCTAGTGAGGCGAATCGGAGATCCTGCTCAAGCCGGACCTTGGTTCGTTGAAGCGCGGTCACGAGTTGGAGAGTCTCCACGAGAAGACGTTCTCGCCTATGGAAAGAAATATGAGAATATTACCTATGCCGGGGCAATACACCTGAAATGACCGATCCGGAGGGCATGGTTCTACGATTTCAACGTGTTCTGCGTAGACAAAGGAAGGGAGAAACTTGAGTACATGCACAACAATCCCGTCAAGCAGAGGCTTATAGCAAACACCCTGGAGTGGTGTTACGGTTCGGCAGGATGGCGCCTCCTGAAAAAAGATCTGTCGCGATAGTCGCTTTTTCGTGGACCTCTTGCGCTTCGCGCCCGGATACGAGTATCCGGGCCACCCGTCCGATCACAAGGCGCAGGCGTTGATGGAGGTGCGTCCTGAAAGTGCCGGAAATAGTCTGTTAAGCCTTTTCGACTTGCGAGTTTTGATTGGGATATCGTATGATTTACGGACTCCCCTGGCTTTTGCGAATCGAGTCTATTCCAACAGGCTCGTCGGGATCTGTGGGTGGTCAAGTCCACGCATTATTCAGGCTTGTGCAGGTTTCGCCGTTGATTTCTGGACAAACACGGCAATTTTCATACCAACCAAGAAGGAGTGCATCCTTTGAAACACACGACTAAAGTTCTATGGGCCATGGCACTGCTCATCTTCCTTGCGGCAGCATGCGAGAGGATTGGGACGACTCCCATAGGCAATATACTCGATAAACCCCGTGATTATTCCCAAAAAAAAGTTACCGTTTCTGGTGAGGTAACGGAAATATTCAGTTTGTTCGTAATCAAATACTTCGTCGTTAAGGATAAAACGGGCCAGATTGCCGTCGTATCAGACAACCCGTTACCCAGAAAAGGTACCAC
This sequence comes from uncultured delta proteobacterium, assembly GCA_963826655.1. GTDB lineage: Bacteria > Desulfobacterota > Syntrophobacteria > Syntrophobacterales > Syntrophobacteraceae > SbD1. Next base: position 3,026 of record CAWGZP010000175.1, on the reverse strand, counting down.
TGTTAGAGTGACCGGAACCGTCAGGGAGGCATTTTCGATTGGAGATCAGCAGTTGCTGGTCCTGGTAGAAGGAGGGGCACAATAAAGGCTCGACCGCTTAGTTAGAAGCCCTTGTGCAATGATCTCACCATGTATACGTTACTCGGGAATCGGCGCAGAGGGGCAGGGGGATGCATTTGGGAGCATGAACTGAAAAGATCCGGTTTCGATTAGTCCTTCCTTGCCCTGGAAAGGCGCCCTTTAAGCTATAAAACCGTCTCTTCCGGTGCATTTGTAAATTACATTCGAGAATGACGTTTCCCAGGTCGACAAAATAGCCTGATGCCTATTGGTGCCCAAAGACTCAGGACTAAGAATGTACCTCGACTTCTTCAAATTCAGCAAACACCCTTTCCACATCACTCCCGACCCGGAGTTTCTTTTTCTGAGTCCGAGTCACAAGGAAGCTTTTGACTCGATTTCCCATGCTGTCGAACAGCGGAAGGGTTTCATCGCCGTTACCGGGGAAGTCGGGACAGGGAAAACAACGATTCTGCGGTCATATGTAGAGGGGACCTGGCCCGACCCCAGTTGTTTCCGTTTGCACCGAAAGCAGCGCCTTCTTCGTGGTGTGCTCGATGGTCCGGTTGTGGCCGGTCATTCCACACTCATTCCACGACCGGGTTGCCCCGGGTCGTTGCCTTCCCAGGGCTCCCACAGAGCCGGACTTGCGCAGTAATAAGCCTTCCCTCTACCGCTCCAATCCATACTCGCTAGTCTGCCATGAGCAAACTGTCATAATCGAAGAGCGAATTTTAGCTGATGTTTTGTCTTGAAAATCCCGATAGTGTGCAGGGAAAGGTTTTTTCAATCCGTGCGATTGAGGCCCGTGAAAAGTTTGCATGCATTCAAGAGGCGATAGGGATGAGTACGGTGGGACCTCTTCAGTGATCCTCTCTATAAACCCTTTGTGAACGGAGTATGCTATGGCGTTGGCTTTAGTCGGTGCAGGATTTGGCCGTACGGGAACGTTGTCTTTAAAGATCGCACTGGAGAAGCTGGGCTACGGCGGTTGCTACCATATGACTGAGGTCTTGAAGCACCATCCTGGCCATATGGATGGCTGGTTAGCCGCACGACGTGGAGAACCGGTCGACTGGGACGGACTGTTCGTCAGCTACAAGGCTACGGTGGATTGGCCTTCGTGCAGTTTTTGGCGCGAGCTTTCCCAGTACTACCCGGAGTCCAAGGTGATTTTGACAAAGCGTGACCCCGAGCTGTGGCATGAAAGCCTCCTGCGTACAATCTATCCGGCATTTCAGGCAATGCAAATCAGCGACCATCCCGACCGGCGGGCTGCGGGCGAGTGGATCAATTCCATGGTGTATCGAGGTGTCTTTGATGATCGAATCGGAGACAAAGCCTATGCGATCCGCTTGTACAACAACCATAACCAGGCTGTGGAACAATCCATACCCGGCCAGCGGCTCCTCGTTATTGACGGTGAACAAACCTGGGAGCCACTCTGCCGGTTCCTCGGCCGCCCGATCCCCGATGAGCCATACCCCGTGCTCAATACGTCAAAGGAATTCCTGACCGACGGAGGCGCTGCTATTACCGGTTTCTCTCCAACCAGAACTGCACGCCTGGGGTTCGTAGCCCCGGCGCCTTGAACCGGGCGGGAGCCGTGACGGACAGCCTGGGATACCTTGGCGGTCTAGCCTCCCGCTTCTTCAGGCAATTCTCAAAGGCGACGTCAAGGTACATTCATCCTGCACGGACAGCCTGCACGGGATTGATCGCCTGCCGCATCTTCGCGTGTCCTTTTCACGCCTCGCGGTCCGGTGAATTTCGGGTCACCCATAAAAGTCCATCTTCCTTGCCAAAGTTTGAATGTCCGGAGCGAAGTCGGCTGCAAAACATATGAGTTGCCTATCGTGACCTTAGGGAAGAGCCTTTTTCCTTATCGATTTTCCCTGGGCAATTCCATGAAAACAGCGAAACCCAGGAGGGATTGGAGCGGAGAAGGCGGCAACCGGAATAATTGGCTATCAGGCTTAGACTCGCACGACGAGGCAGAGGCGGAGCCGCCAAGTGCACAGCGCCAGTGCTCTTCGCCGTCTGTCGTGGAACATGGCATACTCCTTTCATTACAGACGCCGGAGGGGAGTTATACTTTTTGGTTTCAAGACCAGACTGTTCGTCGTATTTATTCACGCGTTATTTAGAACAGCATCGCCTATTCGCCTCATTTGAACAAGTGTATTGAAACAAAGTGGCGAAAGCGGCTTGATTCAGTGCTTCCCCTGGTCCTCGAAGAAGGAGAGAGCATGAAATGCGTTATGGTAATGCTTGCACTTCTTTTGGCCTCGTGCAGTGCCGGTCCGGGAATGAATAAGTATTACTCTTTTGCTCCTCCAAATAGGATTATTCTTCCTGTTACAGTGGTTGTAGATGATGGTACTTCCAAGGTCGAAGCCACTCCATTGCCGGATGAACAACTCAGGAATCAAATGATTGTGATGTTCGGATTAGCTGGAGCTTTGGTGAACTCCTCAGGGATGCAGGATGGTATAAGAGGTAAGTTCCAGGCTGGCAGAGCCTTTCAGGAAACCACGATGGGCCTTTTCCAGCCAGGCTCGGACTCTCCGTCCGACACTCTCGAATTAAAACTGATCAGCTTTAAGTATTTTACCCGTCCAGATCGTCCAAGGGCTGAGATGATGTTCACAGCCAGACTTTTGGGTGTTAATGAAATGGTTGCCTCAGAGTGTGTCTTTTAGTGGGGGGACACCGGTAAACTCTACACTCCTGACGTGGAGAAAAGTTACCTCCGAGAAATGATCGAACAAAGTCTTTCCCATTGGAGTAACATGTTGCTGGTCGGGTACCAGTCTAACCCTATGCGTTTCCCGCCACCTCAGAGCGGAAATTTTCAGGGAAACAACGTCGACTGCACTTTCAAGGCCTTTATCTCTCCCTAATTTGCAGCCACCCTCGAAAGCTGTGTGCCGCGCAACAAAAAGTAGTATCGCAGTGAAAAGGGT
>CAWGZP010000174.1:0-5084 GCA_963826655.1 uncultured delta proteobacterium | reverse complement strand
GTTGAAACAAGGGGCCGTCTGCTCATCGCCGACGTCGATATTTCCTTCAACGGGTTCCTGCGGCGCATTGGCCTGGGAAGACTCATCTGGAGCAGAGACCGCCTTATTTCGTGGAAGTATGTTCAACCCCTTTCGGTCGAGGACGTGGTTGCAACGGATAAAGTTTCGCTCTCCATTACGCGCAAGCAGGTAATGGAGTTGCCGAGCGAAGACCTGGCCGACGTTCTCGAAGAATTGCAGGGCGAGGAACAGGAGGCGCTCTTTGGGGCGCTCGATTCCGAGAAGGCGGCTGAAACCCTGGCAGAGGCAGAGCCAAGGGCAAAACGGCAACTTGTCGAGGATCTCTCCGAGGAAAGAGCCCGGGAGATCTTCTCCGAGATGACCGTTCCTCAACTCGCGGATCTGTTTGCCGTGCTTCCTTTTGACGAGGTTCAGGAGCTTTCGGAATTGCTTAATACCCAGGTCGGGGAAAGGGTGCGAAATATTTTGTCCGAGCGGGAAGCCGAGGCCGATGACTTTATGTCGCAGGATTATGTGGCAATGCCGATGGAAAAGGGAGTGGCTGAAGTGCTCGCGAGCATACGGCACTCCGGCCGGGACCCCGGGCATATCTCCTATGTATATATTATCAATGAGGATAACATGACGTTGACCGGAGTCGTGGACCTGCGCGCACTGGTGCTTGCGCCTGACGATGAGGTCCTTGGCAACATTATGATCTCCCCTGTCGTCACCGCCGATGAAAATACGAGCCGCGGGGAATTGGTAGAGATGTTTACCAAGTATCATTACCGCATGATTCCCGTTGTCGATATCGAGGACCACATCCTGGGAGTGATCTGTTACAACGACATCATGAAGGGTCTTGTGCTGCGAAAGCAGTGATTAGTCGTGAGGCAGTGACTAGTGAATAGTGATTAGTGAATTGCGACCAATAAATAGTGGCTAGTGGCCCGGTTCAACGACATCATGAAGGAGATCGTGCCCACACAAAGCCCCGGGGAGAAGGAGACGGACATGCCACGCGTACAGATGACAAAAACGGTAAAAGTTGCTCTCTATTGTCTTAGATTTTACCTGCTTTTCCTGTTGGCCCTGCTTTTATTGCGATTCATCAGGGGCGTGTAGTGGTGAAGCAGTGACTAGTGACTAGTGACTAGTGAACAGAGAAGAGAGAGCTGTGGATTTTGGGTGCAGGGGTGGATCGTCATGAGAGCTTCTAACAGGCTATGTTCATTAATTTTTATGTTGACATTATCGGCATCTACTATCGCTTGCCCTGCGCACGGGCAGGTCTCCGTCCCCCCGGATACCCCTGCTCCTGCCGAACGTTCGGCCGGTGAAGCCTGCCCGAACTGTCCCGAGGAAAAATGCTGGGAGTTTCCCCAGTGGTTCCCCAGGATTTTGGGAGCGCAAGCGGACATTATATATCAAAACATGCCCCCGTTTCACAGCCCGTACGAAGGTCCCAACAGCCTGACTTACCAATTTGTCCGCGGGGAGCAGGCCACCCAGGCGTATGGAGTGTATGTCGGCTCACAACTGGCTCGGGGCTTGCAATTATATGCGGATGGTGAGCTTTTTATGGGAGACGGAATAAGTGACGGGCTTGGACTTGCCGGGTTTGTCAACGGGGATGTCATAAGAGCGGGGACATCGAACCTGCCGAAAATGCCCTACCTTGCGCGGTTGTATCTGCGATACTATTACCCTCTCTCCGGCGAAACCGAGAAACTGGAACGGGGAATCGATCAACTTCCGGGAGACCAGCCGGTCAGCAGGGTGGAAATGAAAGTCGGAAAGCTGACTCCCACGGACGATTTCGATCTAAATCGCTACGCCAACAATAACCGCACCCAGTTTTTCAACTACGATTTCCTCTACAATACGGCATGGGACTATGCCTGCGGACACCAGGGGCTATACCTACGGAATTGTAACGGCCCTGTATCAGCCGCGATGGAGAGTGGCATTCGGCGTCTATATGGAGCCTAATACCCTAAACGGCGCCGTTTTCAATGCTACTAACGTCGAAGCGCTCGGCTATAACCTGGAATTCACTTTAAAGCCAAACGACGCGGGTACGGTGGTCCGCCTTCTCTCTTACTTCAACGAGGCGCGAATGGGCAATTACGACGAGGCGCTGGCACTTGCCCGTGAAACCCGGACGGTACCCAGCACTCCTCGATGTTGAGGAGCCCGGAGGCACCAAGTACGGTTTTGGATTGAATTTCGAACAGCCGTTGGCAGACGGCGGAGACACGGGGCTGTTCGGGCGCCTGGGCTGGAACGATGGCAACCATGAGACCTGGACCTATACGGAATGCGACCGGCATGTGAGCCTGGGCGCCCAGTTGAGCGGGATCCATTGGGGCAGAGATGAAGACCGGGTAGGTATTGCCTATGCGGTCAATGGTCTGTCTGGCCCGCACGAGGACTACCTCGCGGCAGGCGGACTCGGTATTCTTCTGGGGGACGGCAAACTGAACTATGGTTTGGAGCAGGTATTTGAAATATATTACGGCATTCAAATCTCCAAATTCATACAACTTAGTCCCGACTTTCAGTTCATACAGAACCCCGGATACAATATGGACAGAGGACCCGTCGAGGTATACGGTCTGCGTTTGCATGTATATTATTAAAGCATACTGAAGGACAGATTCGTAGTGTTATTTGCGGCTTCGGCGCTTGACAGTAAAACGCTTCGTGTAGATAATTCTCTTCTGTCTCGAAAAGTTCCTTTTCTCTCGTTTCAGGGTGTCCCGAGGGGACGTGGGATACTGTTACGAAAAGATTTGATGGGTTGCGCTCCGCTCCACCCATCCTACATACTACGAATATTATCATGGTTTCAGGGTGTCCTGAAAGGGACGTGAAAAAGCTGGTTCGAATAGACGCAGTGGGCTGCGCTCCGCTTAGCCCACCTTGCGAAACTTAAGCGCAGAGTGAATCAGATGTTGTGCAGGCTGGAAAGCCTGCCCCACACGGTCAGAATCGACATGAAAAAGTGCGGCTTCATCTCATTGTGTATCCTTTTAATCACGGCGGCCCTATTGCCTTGTTCCGCGTCGGCGGGCCAAGTGAGCGGCCCTGGCTGGGACATCGCGGGGGCCGGGGATTTCAACGGGGACGGATGCCGGGATATCGTCTGGAGGAACAGGGCAACCGGGAACGTTACAGTCTGGTACATGCACCGGAATACGATGGTTGCCGAGCAGGGAATCGAGGCAGCCCCGGATCCGGCCTGGGATGTCGTCGGGGTGGCGGATTTCGATGGAGACGGAAACCCCGACATTCTCCTGAGGAATAAGTCAACCGGTGACGTGCGGCTATGGTATATGAACGGAGTAGCCGTCATCGGCCAGGATACGGTCGCCGGCCTGGCCAGCCCGTGGAATATCGTGGGCGTGGGAGATTTCAACGGGGATGGAAGCCCTGACATTCTTTGGAGAAATCCGGCGACTGGAGAGACCCTTGTCTGGTATATGAGGGGAAGTCTTCGCCTGGGTGAGGAGAGTTTGGAAGCTCTTCCCCCTCCATGGAACATCGTCGAAATTGGCGATTTCGATGGCGATGGGTCTCCTGACATCCTTTGGAAAAATTCCGCAACCGGAGAAGTTGTGGTCTGGTACATGCGCGGCATGGTTCATTTGGACCCGGGCGCCATCGCGGTCCGCGCGCCTCCACCGGACATTGGTGGGGCCTGTAATCTAAACGCCGATGCGGGTCCCGGTGTCAACCGGAGACACATCGCAACCCTGTCCGATTTTTGCCCGCAATTCGCACCGGGTCTTCCCGGCATTATTGTAATTTCCAGTCCGTGCATCCGCGCTCCGCCAACCCCGGTTATCTGTTCCTGATTTTTATATAAAAGTCTCATGAGACTTATCTTCTCGCAGGCGGCCTTTTGCAGAGCTGCCGGCCACCGAACCAGGCATGCATCCAAGAAGGATTCGACACCGAGGCTTATCATGCGATTCAACAAAAATACCATCCTGGCAGCCGCAGTCGTTGCCGTGCTGTTAATAACGGCCGGCATGTACCTGGTAAAAAATTCCGGCAATCCGCCCGCGCCAGGGCCGGGAGCCGTGGAGCCAAAAGCCGTACAGGGCGAGCCTCTCACGGATAAAAGCGTAGAATTGAATGAGACACAGGTTGAGTCGGTCAAGGTGGAACCGGCGGGAGAGCGGACTTTTCTGATTCAGCGGGAAGCGGTTGGCAGTATCGACTTCAACGAGGACATGACGGTCCAGGTCTTTTCGCCCTACCAGGGCAAAATCGCCGGTCTTTTTGCAAAGCTCGGCGATGAAGTTGCAAAGGACCGAAAGCTTTATACGATTGACAGTCCCGACCTCGGCCAGGCCGAATCGACCCTGATCGCCACAGCGGGAGTGCTCGAACTGACCACCCGCACGTTGGCGCGGGCCAAAAAGCTCTATGAGACCGAGGGAGTCTCCCAGAAAGAGCTGGAGCAGGCGACCTCCGATCAGCAAAGCGCGGAGGGCGCTCTCAAGGCCGCCCGCAATGCCGTCCGCCTGTTTGGCAAGACCGATGCGGAGATCGATCAAATTGTGGCCAGGCGCAAGGTAGACCCAATCATGGTTGTGTCAAGCCCGATAACCGGCCGCGTGACGGCTCGCAATGCCGCTCCCGGACTCCTGGTGCAGCCGGGAGCAGTGCCCGCCCCGTACTCGGTCGCGGATATATCGACCATGTGGATGCTGGCCTACGTCGTCGAGAGCGAAAGCCCGCTCTTTCACGTGGGGCAAGAGGTCAAGGTCAAGGTAATGGCATATCCGGATAAGGTGTTCGAAGGAAAGGTTTCCACCATCGGGGCCGGCGTCGACCCCGTCACTCACCGGCTCCTGGTGAGATCGGAAATTCGCGACCCGAAGCACGAATTGCGGCCCGGCATGTTCGCTACCTTTGTAATTCGCACCGGCGATACGGTGAGGGCAACCGCTGTTCCGGTCGATGCCGTAGTCCGGGAAGGCGACGGCACGATGACTGTTTGGGTCACCGTCGACCGGCGCATCTTTTCCAAGCGTACCGTGAAGCTCGGCCTGCAACAAGACGGCTAT
>CAWGZP010000173.1:0-6419 GCA_963826655.1 uncultured delta proteobacterium | reverse complement strand
CCAGGCGCGGACATTGCCTGCCATGATGAATCCGGAGCCCGAGTTGACGGGAAAAACACGGTGAAAGCCGAGTCTGTGCGTCACCGCCCGCAACAATTCCGAATAGCTGAAAGGCCCCGGTCCGCCGGGGACCTGCGCAGCCGGATTCTTCTGCACTTTGAGCACAATGTTGCTGTGTTCGAGTACCGAAAGGTGGCCGCGCGATTTGAGCATCAGCACAAATTTTTTGGCGGAATCCGCCGTTATCTTGTCTTCGGACTTGTAGGCCGTTCTGCCGCACAGCTCGACAAGGCGCAGTGCGCGGCCCTCGTCGCTTGGGGCCTGGCCGTATGCGGAAACCGAGCTTTTGACGAACTTGACAGACATTGCTTTCTCCTGCTGCAAAACATTCATGGCAACTGCCGGGACATGGCTTGAAGCTCAAATGCGTCGTCTTCCGGACGGCAAGCCGGCGAAAGCACCCCGCCTCGCGGGGCCGAAGTTCTAAGATGCTGAATTCAAAATGGAAATCCCGGAATATTTAGGCGGAAAACAACACACCCCACAGGGGCGCGTTGTTGCCTTTTTATCTCGAATCGAGGGAAGTTTACAGCATTTTCTTGTTTTCGATCTTTCGAAATGGAGACGGATCAAATTCATTCCGATTGTCATTTTTTTTCTTTTTGCTAATCATATGGTTGCGAAAATGTCTTATCATGACCCAAAGATTAGAGAGTTAAGATTTGGACCGTTTTTACGATGAGGGGCTGCAATGTCGAGTTCGAAGGAATCCGTTCCAGTAAAGCAACTGAGAAAAATACCTACCGGCATAGGCGGTTTTGACGAAATCACGGGCGGAGGTCTCCCGCAGGGACGGCCCACTCTTATCTGTGGTGGACCGGGAAGCGGCAAGACCCTTTTCGGCATGGAGTTCCTCGTCCGGGGTGCGAGAGAATCCAATGAGACCGGTGTCTTCATGTCCTTTGAAGAAAAAGATACGGACCTGGTAGAAAATTTCTCCTCCCTCGGGTTCGACATCGAAGACCTGGTGGCCCGCGATAAGCTAGCCCTGGATTATGTCCATATCGAACGAAGCGAAATACTCGAAACCGGCGAGTTCGACCTGGAAGGTCTTTTCATAAGGCTCGGATTTGCCATCGACTCGGTCGGGGCCAAACGGGTCGTCCTGGACACAATCGAGGCCCTTTTCTCCGGCTTTCCCAATGAGGGAATTCTGCGGGCGGAAATAAGGAGGCTTTTCCGGTGGCTGAAAGATCGTGGGGTAACGGCAGTTATCACCTGCGAGCAGGGAAAAGGCACTCTGACCCGCCACGGCCTTGAGGAATACGTTTCCGACTGCGTCGTTCTTCTCGACCACCGCATGATCGAACAGGTTGCAACACGCCGGTTGCGCATTGTCAAATATCGCGGGACAACGCACGGGACCAATGAATAACCCTTCCTGATAGACGAAGGGGGCCTTTACGTTCTGCCCGTAACTTCCGTCGGCCTTACCCACAAGGCCCCCACCGAGCGTATATCCAGCGGGGTCCCGCGCCTCGATACGATGCTTGGCGGTGAGGGTTATTTTCGCGGAAGCTCTATTTTAATAACCGGTACGGCAGGTACGGGAAAAACGAGCCTTGCGGCCAATTTTGCAAACGGCGTGTGCTCGCGAGGCGAGAAGTGCCTCTATTTGGCCTTCGAGGAGTCGGAAAGCCAGATCGTCCGCAATATGCGGTCCATCGGCGTCGACCTCCAGCCCTGGCTGGATAATGGCTCGCTCCATGTCCACGCAATCCGGCCCACTCTCTTCGGGCTCGAAATGCATCTGGTCAGCATGAATAAGCTGGTGAGGGATATCAAGCCCTCAGTCGTAATCATGGACCCTGTTTCCAATATGATTTCAGTGGGCAGCCCAACCGAAGTCAAATCCGCCCTAATGCGTTTCATTGATTCGCTGAAAATGGAGGGCGTAACCGCTCTTTTCACGTGCCTGATCTTTGGGCAGCATCAGGATTTGACTGACATGGGCGTTTCCTCACTCATGGATACATGGCTTACCGTGCGGGACCTCGAAAGCGGCGGCGAGCGCAACCGTGGGCTCTATGTAATCAAATCGCGCGGCATGGCCCACTCCAACCAGGTCCGGGAATTCGTGCTTTCTTCCGAAGGTGTGCGCCTCATTGACGTCTATGTCGGCCCCGGAGGCGTTTTGACCGGTGCTGCCAGGCTTGCCCGGGAATCCAAAGACCGGCAGGAAGAAAAAGAGCGCTCGGAGGAAATCGAGCGGAAGTCGCGGGAGTTCGAAGCCCAGAAGCTCTCGGTCGAAGCGCAGGTTGCGGGCATGATGGCGGAATTGAGCGCCCGGGAAAAAGAACTCCGGAAGGCCATCCAAGAGGAAGATGAAAGAAAGCGCGTGATCGACCGCCAAAGGAGTGAAATTGCGCGCCAGAGGCATGCCGATTAAATTATTATTTGGAGAGGGCTGAACAATGACTTCACCAGGCGCCAAATGCTCGGCTGATTCGGACGGAGACGAATGTCAGAGCGTTCTTGAATCGGAATGCCAGTATGAGTTGAGGCTCTATATCGCCGGACAGACGCCCCGGTCACTTGAAGCTTTCAGCAATCTAAAGAAAATATGCGAAGAGCATTTGAAGGGACGGTATTCGATAGAAGTAATCGACTTGCTTGAAAATCCCAGGCTGGCAAAGGGCGATCAGATCCTCGCAATTCCAACCCTTGTCAGAAGACTGCCCGAGCCGGTTCGAAAAATAATCGGGTCACTGGCAGATACGGATCGGGTCCTGGTTGGCCTGGACTTACGTCCTCGCAAAACATGAAGAACGACTCAAGCCCGATGCTGTTCGTCTCATTCCTCGCCCTTGCCCTGCCCCGATAAAGAAGGAAAGCGCCATTGATGTCTGAAAACAAGACGACGACCGAAAAGTTCGAAGAAGCCGCAGCTAAAGGTGGATCGCAAACGTTCGTCTTGAGCCTTTTTGTTGCCGGCATGACGCCCAGGTCCCTTAAGGCGATAGAAAATGCCAGGCAGCTTTGCGAAAAGTATCTTAAGGACAGATGCGAACTCGAAGTAATCGACGTCTACCAGCAGCCAGGTTTGGCCAGGGACGCCCAGGTGATTGCCGCCCCGACGCTCGTGAAGCATCTGCCGCCGCCGCTCCATAGATTCATAGGCGATCTTTCCGACCCCGAACCTGTTCTGGCAAGATTAGCTGTAAAAGAAGAGAAAACAGAATTCCTGGACCCTATTTGCCCTGAAAGAGTAACGAGGGTATATCAGATGGAGAAGCGCGAGCCGACCAGGGAAGAGTTGCTTGAAAAAAACCGGGCGCTGGAAGAGCGCCTGTGTGAAGCGGAGCAGACGATTCAGGCGATCCGGGGCGGCGAGGTGGATGCGTTCATCGTTTATGAACCCATGGGAGAGCAAATTTATACGCTTAAGGGCGCCGACCACGGGTATCGCATCCTCGTAGAGTCCATTACCGAAGGAGCGCTCATACTCTCGTCCGACGACTCGATTTATTACTGCAATCGCACCCTGGGGGAAATGCTGGGACTTCCGCTTCAGAAGATCATCAGCAGAAAACTGGACGCCTATGTCGATTCCGAAGGCTCGCCCGCAATTGATGGAACTCATAACGGAGAGCCGCAATTTTGGTGCGGCCAAGGGCGAGTTCCTGATGCAACGGGATGACGGAACACCCCTGCCGGTCAACGTTTCGCTCAATCGCATGAGCGTTGAGGGTTTTGAAGGCGTCTGCGCGGTTATCACCGATTTGTCCGAACAGAAACAAGTTCAGGAAGAGCTTAGAAGACACCGCACGGAGCTTGAATTTTTGGTGAGCGAGCGCACGGCCGAACTTCAGCAGGAAATCATCGAACGCAAACGCGCCGATGAAGAGATCCGCGGACAGCGCGAATGGTTGCGAGTGACGCTGACCAGCATCGGGGACGCGGTAATCGCTACGGACGCGGCGGCGAGGATAACCTTCGTAAACCCCGTCGCTGCCGAACTGACGGGGTGGCGGGAAGAGGAAGCCCGGGGAAAGTCGATCCAGGAGGTTTTCACGATCATAAACGAGAAGACGCGAAAACCGGCCGAGGATGTCGTGCAGGCGCGTTTTGCGTGACGGCCGTATTGCCCTTCTTGCTAACAGCACTGCCCTTGTCACCCGTGACGGCAGGGAAATCCCGATCGAGGACAGCGCTGCGCCCATCAGGAACCAGAGCCGGTGAAATGATGGGAGTTGTGCTCGTGTTCCATGACGTAACTGAGAAGCGCAGGGCGCAGGAGGCGCTCCTTGGCGCGCGCGACGAGTTGGAATTGCGTGTGCGCGAGCGCACTACCGAACTCAGCCAGGCTGTGGCAAAGCTGGAGTCGATGAACCAGGAATTGCAGGAATTTGCTTTTATAGCTTCTCACGACCTTCAGGAACCACTCCGCAAGATTCAGGCCTTCGGAAGCATCCTCGTTACAAAGCAAAAGGGATTGCTCGACCCCGAGGCCCAGGACATTACCAGCCGCATTACAAGAGCGGCAAGCCGCATGTCCGAGCTTCTGCGGTCCCTGCTCAACTACTCCAGGACCGGCACCAGCGAGCTGAATTATAAGCCCGTTTCCCTGACCGAAGTCGCCAGAGACGCCGTCAGCGACCTGGAATTATTGATCAATAAGGTCAAAGGGAGTGTTGAGATCAGTGAACTGCCAACCGTGGACGCCGACGCCCAGCTATTGCGCCAACTCTTTCAAAATATCATCGAAAATTCGATAAAATACAGGAAAGAATCGGAACCGCCTGTCGTCAAAATATATGGAAATATTACCGATTCCGTCTGCCGGATTGTGGTGGAAGACAACGGCATCGGTTTCGACGAATGCTATAGCCCAAAAATATTCAAGCCATTCGAGCGACTCCATGGCAGGAATGCACCCTACACGGGAACCGGCATGGGACTCGCCATTTGCAAAAAGATCGTAACCCGTCATGGGGGAGAGATCACAGCCAGGAGCATTCAGGGACAAGGCGCCACTTTTATCGTGACCCTCCCGATTAACCAAACAGGGGCTCTCGACAGGAAACCAGGAACGTGATGGAAAGGCAAGACCCTGCATTTGTTATTCTCATGGCGGACGACGATGAAGACGACTGCCTTCTCGTGGAATCTGCGTTGCAGGAGATCGGCTTTGCCCATGATTTGCGCTTTGTAAGCGATGGGCGGGAACTTTTGGATTACCTGTATAACGAAGGGAATTTTTCCGACCTTGCAGAACACCCAGGCCCGGCCTGATCTTTCTCGATCTTAACATGCCGCTGATAGACGGCCGTGAAGCCCTCGCAAGAATAAAATCCGATCCACAACTGAGAGACATTCCGATATTGATCCTGAGCACCTCCAAAGAGGAGCATGACATAGCCTTGAGCAAACAGGCCGGTGCTTCCTCCTTTCTGGCAAAACCTGAACTATTCGAGGACTTGACCGCTATGCTGTCGAAGTTCTGCGTGGCAATCCTGCACAACCCGGAAGTTTCTTTCCAGGTGATCGGTTGCTGACGTAGCCTCCAATGTTATTGGCCCTTTTGAGGTAAACGACCGGATACTTTACCGGCCCGGGCAGGAGTTGCCCGGGCCGGCCGAGTCATAAATCCGAGATTGAGTATACTGTACTCGAATCAGTATGGAGGAGAGTAATTGCCCGGGGCATATGAAACTGCGGGAGCGCCGCCACACGGATTGCACGGATTGAAACAGGCGACGCGGCACCCGCCGCAACAGGCAGTGAAAGGATACGATACGACCGCGGCCGCCCCCGCTACTACATACCCAGCCGCCACGAAAGGCGCGGCAAGCACGGCCCCGACATAGCCGGCGCCACAACAGCCGCTGCTTGGAAAGCTGGGAAGGCAACACTGCGCCTGCGCGCCAGTTACCCCGACGGTCATGATCAAAGCAAGACTCAAAGAAGCTACCATTAAAGCTGATTTAGCGTTCATATTTTGACCTCCTGAAAGTCAATTTAATCAGAACTCTTCACCTTGCACTTGAAGATAAGGTATTACCGTTTTCAGATTTGTCCATGCCTATTGACTTGCCATTTCTGCCTCTACTGCATTTGTGAGAGAAAAAGTATTAACGGAGGGCGCGCGTTGCCTGGCATTCACGGGCATCCGGACGAATGCTTCCCTGGCTTTCCTGAAGATCGAGGACTTCGCCTATCGGTTGTCAACTTGCACAGGCGCATGGCACCTACGATATAACCAATCGATATTACAGGTAGTTTTAGAGTAGGCATATTGTTGAAACGGGAGGCGGAACCAAAAAGAAATCCCGTGCTCACTCCTGCACGGCGAAAACGCGACGCCGCCATGGAAGACAGACCAACTCCTTCGCACGTGCATTGAACTAAAAACAACT
>CAWGZP010000172.1:0-14918 GCA_963826655.1 uncultured delta proteobacterium | reverse complement strand
GTGGTTTTTAGGGTTCATCCGGCTAACGAGTACCTCTGGGTATGGAGGTGATAGAGGCGGAGTTTGAAATACGCCGGATCTCTAAACCCATAAGCCTGCCGTTTGAGGGTCTTAATTTTATTGATGAGGCCCTCCACTGCTCCGCTGGTGATGTGGTGCTTGAAGTAGCTGAGAAGTCCAGTCCGGTAGGCTCCAAGTGTCTTGCCGACCCTTATGAGCGCTTTGATACCGGAGGCCATGGCGTCTTTGCACCACACGGCGAGGAACTCCTCGCCCTCCTTGCGATCATCCTTTTCCCAGAACAGTCTGAGTTGTTCTTTCATGGAGTGGATTACGAAAAGAGGGCCGTTCACCTGGAGCAGGGCGTCGAGCCTGTCTTTGCGCTCAGGAGCCAGGGAATCGTAATTCTGCAACAGCAGAAAACGACTTCCTTTTAAGGTTTGTTGCCCCAGCACATCGAGTTCTTTTTGATGGTCGCGTCTCAACTCGTCTATGGCCTGGTTCATGAGGGCCATGATGTGGAAGCGATCAAAGACAATATCCACATGGGGCAGACTCTCACGGACAGCCGAGAAGTAGGCGCTGCTCATGTCCATGGCTACGGCTTTAAGCCCTTTCGCTTTCCTGGCGAGGGTTTCCAAAAACGGCTGGATGTCCTCTTTGCCCTTGCCTTCGACTGCGTGCAGGATTCTGCCCGTATCCAGCTCGGTGACCACGGTCATAAAGTGATAGCCCTCTTTGAAACTGAATTCATCGATACCGATGGTCGTCACCTCGCTGAGGGGAATTTTGCGGTAGAGGAATTGCAGCTTTTCCTTGTGGATGTTTTTTACGGGTCTTCCGGCAAACGCGTACCCGGATAGTTGAAAATTAAGAATGGACATGGCAGGGTCCGTTTTGTTTGACGGCAATCGAACAAATACGGAGGAAATCCAAGCCATGTCCACATCGATATTTTACCATGCTTTTGGGCTGAGGGGGATCGAGTATAGAGCCACCCATTTCGTGGCAGACAGGATCATTTTCAGCGCTGAGATGAACGATCAATGCGTCCGGTGCCCGCAGTGCGGTTGCCGGGATGCGAGTTTCAAAGGTCAAAAGCGCAGGTGGTTCCACATGAGTCCCATCGGACGCAAGAAGTGCATGCTGGAGCTTATTCTACACCGCTTGAAGTGTCGCAGGTGCTCGACGCTCTGGTGGCCGACGCTCCCCTTTATGACAGGAACTCACCGCTATGTTCGATCCTTTGCTCTCACAGTGCTCGACATGCTTCGGTTCAGCACGATCAGGTCGGCCGCGGAATATCTGGGCGTGGGCTGGGACCTGGTAAAAAAGGTTCATCCGGCTAACGAGTACCTCTGGGTATGGAGGTGATAGAGGCGGAGTTTGAAATACGCCGGATCTCTAAACCCATAAGCCTGCCGTTTGAGGGTCTTAATTTTATTGATGAGGCCCTCCACTGCTCCGCTGGTGATGTGGTGCTTGAAGTAGCTGAGAAGTCCAGTCCGGTAGGCTCCAAGTGTCTTGCCGACCCTTATGAGCGCTTTGATACCGGAGGCCATGGCGTCTTTGCACCACACGGCGAGGAACTCCTCGCCCTCCTTGCGATCATCCTTTTCCCAGAACAGTCTGAGTTGTTCTTTCATGGAGTGGATTACGAAAAGAGGGCCGTTCACCTGGAGCAGGGCGTCGAGCCTGTCTTTGCGCTCAGGAGCCAGGGAATCGTAATTCTGCAACAGCAGAAAACGACTTCCTTTTAAGGTTTGTTGCCCCAGCACATCGAGTTCTCTTTGATGGTCGCGTCTCAACTCGTCTATGGCCTGGTTCATGAGGGCCATGATGTGGAAGCGATCAAAGACAATATCCACATGGGGCAGACTCTCACGGACAGCCGAGAAGTAGGCGCTGCTCATGTCCATGGCTACGGCTTTAAGCCCTTTCGCTTTCCTGGCGAGGGTTTCCAAAAACGGCTGGATGTCCTCTTTGCCCTTGCCTTCGACTGCGTGCAGGATTCTGCCCGTATCCAGCTCGGTGACCACGGTCATAAAGTGATAGCCCTCTTTGAAACTGAATTCATCGATACCGATGGTCGTCACCTCGCTGAGGGGAATTTTGCGGTAGAGGAATTGCAGCTTTTCCTTGTGGATGTTTTTTACCAGGTCCCAGCCCACGCCCAGATATTCCGCGGCCGACCTGATCGTGCTGAACCGAAGCATGTCGAGCACTGTGAGAGCAAAGGATCGAACATAGCGGTGAGTTCCTGTCATAAAGGGGAGCGTCGGCCACCAGAGCGTCGAGCACCTGCGACACTTCAAGCGGTGTAGAATAAGCTCCAGCATGCACTTCTTGCGTCCGATGGGACTCATGTGGAACCACCTGCGCTTTTGACCTTTGAAACTCGCATCCCGGCAACCGCACTGCGGGCACCGGACGCATTGATCGTTCATCTCAGCGCTGAAAATGATCCTGTCTGCCACGAAATGGGTGGCTCTATACTCGATCCCCCTCAGCCCAAAAGCATGGTAAAGTATCGATGTGGACATGGCTTGGATTTCCTCCGTATTTGTTCGATTGCCGTCAAACAAAACGGACCCTGCCATGTCCATTCTTAATTTTCAACTATCCGGGTACGCGTTTGCCGGAAGACCCATTATTTTTATTTCGCCGTTTGAACTTTTGGTCATCATTTTGGTCATCATTTTGCCCCAAAATGACCACTTTTTTGATGACCTTACTTTCTAAATCCAGCCTCCATCAAGAGTTTGGCCTACCCCGCTTTGCCTTTTAAGCAGAGAGTCGCCGGTTCAAGTCCAGCACGGCCCATTGGTTTAAAGAAGATGATCGAACAGATTGACGGGCTTTTCCTCTTTTGGAAGGGTCCTTCAGCATCATTTCCACGAAGAGAGGGAACAAGACTGGTCGGCTGTTTTCTCGCCGCCTCGTGCGGGTGATAGCAGGTGTCGGCCGTATGCTTAACGGTAGCGGGTCCGACATGTAGCTGAGTGCGCCTAAATCCCTTCCGTTATTCAACTGAGTCGAAACCCAAAGATGCCTCAAGTCGTAGAGAAGAACTTCGTCTGAGACTTTAGCCTTCCTGCCAAGGGGTTCACCCTTGATTTTCCTGCCCTTGATTTCAAGATCGCGAGCCTTTGCCTTCTTCATCGCCTGCGGCCTTTTTTGGGAATTGAAGTATTCCCATTTTTTGGCTTGAAAGCCACATCATACTTTTTCCCGCTGCATCACTGCTTACCCCGCTAAGATCTTGAACTCTCACAAAATTCGGGGGGAATTATATTCCGCTCATTAAAACCGGCGACGATGTCGAATTAAGAATGGTCACATGCGCATCTTCCTTAAGAAGAATGGTTTGCGCAAGTCGGCCACCAATCCGGATGTCGACTTTGGCGTTTTTCAAAGGCTTATGAAGAACGCAATCGGCCAGCAATACGTGCAACCATTTTCGCAGGGAGATCCGCCATATTTAACAGGGGTGTCCTGCCAGTAGCGACCCGGCTGTCAGGCTGTTCCGAAGCACTTTGCCCGCAGCCGCTCAATTTGTAGTCAGGTATTTCAAGAACTGAGGGAAGTTGCGATGATTAAGTCCATGTCCTTAGCGTTGCTGTCGCTTGTAGTGTTCTCGTACGCTTTATCATCAGCGGATGGCGTTGAGGCTCAGGAGTCATCGTGTGCTCAAAACGCCGTGGGCTGGGCGGTCGGAGGCCCTGTGGACGGGTATGGCACGATCCTCCGCACCACCGATGGCGGTCAGAATTGGGAGAGACAGGGCACTTCGGTTGATATCCCCGGTGTGGGAATGGTTGGTATCTCGGCGGTTAGCGACAACGAAGCATGGGCGGTCGGTGGCGCCGATGCCGCAAGCGGATACGGTGTCATTTTGCACACGAGGGATGGAGGGGGGAGTTGGAGCCGTGAGGGGGCCGGTGATGCCCTCAAGGATGTCGGACTGATCGCAGTTTCTGCCATTAGTAAAAAGATAGCCTGGGCAGTGGGGTCTGCTGAAAATGAAGGGGTAATCCTGCGCACTAAGAATGGTGGCCAACTGTGGGAACGCCAGGGCATTGGCCAGGTGCCGAACGTTGCTCTAAATGGCGTCTATGCCGCCGATGCGTCTCACGTGTGGGTGGTCGGGGATAATGAGGAAGGAAATGATTATGGAACCATTCTGCTGACCACCAATGGCGGGTCCACATGGGAGAAAGTGCCCTATAAGCTCTCCAGGACTTTCACCTCCCCCTACTTGATCACGGTCGATGGTGCGAACGCTAATGAGGTCTGGGCCGTCGGCCGCGGTCAGATCGTGCATATTTCTGTGAATGAGTTCGGGTTTCAATCAACTCCGTGGCCTTTCGGTGCTTTTAACCCTTTTCGTACCTCGCGGAATATTTCCGTTACCGATCAGACACCGGATTTTAGCAGCATGTATGATATCAATGGTGTTTACGCATTAAATCAGCGAACCATCTGGGCGGTCGCCGATTTATCGAACGTCTGGCGTTCCGGCAATTGCGGAAAAGCCTGGACCTCCCAACCTGCGCCTCTTGGCGGTCAGTACGTGCTACGGGTCAGCGCCATCGACAAACGGCACGCCTGGGCGACGACTTCGGATCAGTTTGGGTCCGGATACTTGTGGAACACATCAGATGGGGGCACAACCTGGGCGGCTCAGAACATCCCAGTGGCGACAGGAATGTGGGGAATATCCTTTGTGCGAAAATAGGCCTGCCGCTGAACTCGGGCGGGACTGTGCCCGGACGAAGCCCGGAGAGCAGAGAGGGTTCCTGGCTATAATCTTCGATTCTGGAGAAACGGATACTCAAGATCCCAAGAAAACTCACACCTCATATCGCACCTTGCGAGGAACTTTTTGTAACACCCTGTAATGATTTAGTGTTATGCGGAGGTGTCGGACTCTTCCCGGGTTTTAAAGGGCTTTCCGCCGCAGAAATGGACGATCCACACGCTCGCTTCATAAAGGACAACAAGCGGTACGGCCATCAATAGTTGAGATACGATATCAGGGCTGGGGGTAAGGACCGCGGCAGCGATGAAAATCAACACTATGGCCCACTTGCGTTTGCGCTTCAAAAAACTGGCGCTGACGAGATCCAGCTTTGCCAGGAAGAAGGCGAACACGGGCAACTCGAAAGCAAGCCCGAAGCACAAGAGCATTTTATTGGCGAAAGATAGATACTCCGTGGTGCGCAACATTGGGGTTATATATTCGGACGAGAAGGAGGCAAAAAATTTAAACGCTACCGGGATAACCAAGAAGTACCCGAACAGAACACCGCCGATAAAACAGAAGCTCGAAAAGAAAATAACCGGCAGCATGTACTTTTTTTCGTTGGCAAACAGGCCGGGGGCTACGAATTTCCATACCTGCCAGATTATTACTGGAATGGCAAGCAGTGTCCCCATGATGAAGGATACCTTCATATAAACGAAAAAAGCCTCATGGGGCGCGGTGTAGATGAGCTTCGCCGACTGTCCCGGCGGCATTGCATCGATCCATGGCTTCATGAGTACCGCGAAAAGTCTTGCGCTGAAAAAATAGGAGATGGTGAATCCTATCCCCACCGCCAGACAGCAAATCAACAATCTGGTGCGCATTTCCTCCAGATGCTGAAAAATGGGCACATTAAGACCTTTAACCGACATTTTGCCGTTCCTGTTTACGGGGAATGAAAAAATAGGTTTACAGGGCATTTAAGGCTTATGTTTTTGAGGGTGGTTAGGGAATGGGTTCGGTCTTGATTGCACCGATCTCGGGCGAAGAGATTGTTCCCTCCACACCTTGTCCCTGCCCGGATCCCGGACTCGGCGAGACACTCCGGTCTTCATGCTCCGCCGGGTGTTCCGAGCTTTCGTCAACCAGGGTGGCTTCAAATGCTTTCCTCGGATCATCATAGACCGTCGCCTTGATCGCCGTCCCCTGATCCATGATGAGATTTTCAGCGAAATGCTTTTTCAAATTCACCGCCCGTTGGGCCGAGCGGAATTCTTCTCTTAGACCACGGACAGTATCGTCCTGGTCCATTGTGTTCTTCAAGCCGTCCATCGTTTTTTTGAACTCCGCGTAACCGCGTCCCAGCGCTCTGGCAACATCGGGTAGCTTTTTGGGTCCAACCACCAGAAGGATGACAACAAAAATCACGAGGAGGTGCTCAAAACCTATTCCAAACATATATTCCTCCTTGACATCTCACAATCACGCCGGCAAATCAGAGACTATTAGTACCCTCCCCACACTTTCGCGAGCGTGGGGCTCAGCCGGCAGACTCACCCGGCTTTGTGCCTTCGTATTTGGCGTCGTCTTCCTTGATCTGCTTTTGCTCTTCTTCCGGTTTGTCTCCGCCAATGGCCTTCTTGAATTCGCTGATTCCTTTCCCAAGACCGCTTCCCAATTCGGGCAGCTTTTTACCGCCTACCATAATGACAACGCCTAAAAGCAAAAGGAGCATTTCGGTTGGATTAAGCAAATTATGCCTCCGCCTTTGTTATGTCGCATGGCCACGCAGATCGCTCAAAAGTCCACTTAAAGCAGGTGGACAGGTTGTGCTCGAAACCCATTATAGATAATCAAGAAACTTGCCAGTTACGGCTCTTGCCCTTTAGCCTTCCAGCACGCGGATGTCCCGCAGGGCAACTCCGATTTCAAGCAGGTTACAGGTGGAGTTTCGCGGGCGTATCACGGGAAGGTGGCTTTTCAGTTACGGGCACGAGATTAAGCTGCCTCCGTTCAATCTAAAGACGGCAGGGTCATTTGAATAAGATCGACCCTGCCGTCTTTGTTCTGCCATACCAATCGAATTAAATTATCCCAGGTACTTCCTCTTGAGCCCGATCAGCCCGGCAAGACCGGAGCCGAAGAGCCATGCTGCGCCGGGTATTGGCGTTTGTGCCCCAGCCGGCGCCACGGCGACCTGGCCCAGAGTTATTGGTCACAGTCGGGGCCGCCCTGAAAAATATCAATTTCAGTCGCGATCCCGAGAGTTGAATCTGTCGTGAGCAGTGGCGTAGATCCATCAGGAGCCGAAAAAAGAAAGCGAAAAGGAGTTGCCGGGAACACTGCTCATGTTGAGATCAAAACTGACGGCATTGCCGAACGTGATCGCCTGAAAATAATCGTTAAACGGGGTAGTGTTAGTGATGGTGACAGCAGCGGGAAGCGTTCCGGTAACGCCGCCCGTCGGACTCGCAACGCCGAGCGTTGCGTTGGACGTGAAGCTCGTTACGACTGCGCTGGCCAAACCCGCCGAACCGGTTCCCGGATTGAACTGAAGGTCGATGTAGCCTGACTGCCCCAAAATGGAAGAGGTATCCACGTTAAAGTCAAACGAGTAAGATGCGAACGCCGATGTGGCGGCGAACATGACCATCGCGATTACGAAAAGTTTGATTTTGAGATACTTCATTGCTTTCCTCCTGTTATTGTTGGAACAATACTGGCGTAAAGTTGATTGAGACGTTTGAAGGGTCTGAGAACCGCACTGGAATGGTCAGCGAAGCGTTTGCCGCAAGCCCGTTGTTAGCCACTGTGACGTAGGGGGCGCCATTGTGGGAGCCGGCCGCGTTGGTAAGGGTTACACCGGAAGTGAGGCCGTTCAGCGCCACGGCGACAGGGCTGGTGATCGGATTCACGCTGGTATTGGTGAGGAGCAGGTTGCCTGCGTAGAGCTTCGCAGTGCGGCTGTAGATATAACCGGAAGACTGGATATTGACCTGCGGAACGGCGTTGAGAACCTGAACCGGCATGGGCAGGCTGAAGTCTGAGAACCCCTTCGGTTGTTCGAAGTTGCTTAAACCGCTCGAATCGATGGACTGACCGGCATATTGGTTAACATACGTATCGTAGGTGGTGAAATGGATGTGATTGGAGTCCATGTCGAACTGCATAAAGCGGTACCACCCGTCGCCGCCTCCGCTGCCCAGGGTGGTGTTCCCCTGATAGTCGCTCAGGACCTGGTAGACATTGTGGCCGGCGTTATTTTTATCGATGCGGATGTTCTCCCCCTTGGAAACACCGTTTTCAGTGGAAGTCCACGAATGTCCGCACAGGACCATGAAGATCTGGTCGTTAGGCGCGATCAGGTTGTTCCATACTGTCGTGGCATCGTTCCAACCGCTGGGAGAGTTGACCAGGAAGCTGGCGGTATTGCGCGCGGCCGGCTCTACCAGGGGCAGATTGTTGTCGCCCCAGGCAGGGGGACTCTCGTAGGAGTGGGTAGTCAGGATGGTCGCAAGACCAGGGTGGGAATCGAGCACCTTCTGCGCCCAGGCTATTGCGGCGGTAGCCGGCTTCCATCTCCAGGGAGATGTGCAAAAATTTCTTGCCGGCAGCCCGGAAAAACTGGTAGCTGGATAGACCATAGTTACAGGGCGTGCCCGCAGGAGGCCACATACCCGTATCGCTGCCTCCCGCGCCCGTACTGATATAACCCACCTCGTCCGAGGCGCCTCCGTACCATGGTTGTCCTGCAAAATACTTCGAGCCGGAGCCCAAAAAGTTTTTCCAATAGGGAGCTGTGCTCACCAATGGGGGATAGTTGGAGGGGGCGCTATGGTACATGTTATCGTAGTCGTGGTTGCCGGGGACCAGGCCGAAGGGCACTCCGCTGGCAGCCAGGACGGCTATAGCTTCCTGCGCATTGAGCCATTCGGTGTTTTGAGGCGTACCGTAAAGGGTCGGGAAGTTCATAGCGCTCCCGTCGCCGTTCTGAACCACGTCGCCCACGTGTGTGACAAACGCCAGGTTCAATGCGTCTACGTTGTTCGCCAGATAGGTAGCCTGATCTATAAAAAAGGGCAGATTGACTATACCGTTCGTTGCCGGTTGATACCTGCCGTCGCAATAGTTCTGAGTATCCGAGATGACGCCGATCGTGAAAAAATTACCGGTTTGGGCAAGCGCCAACCGCCGCCCCAGCATCGGAAAATTCGAAGCTATGCCAAGTCCAGCTACACCGGCGCCAGCTAACTTCAGAAAATTTCTTCTAGTAACGTTACTCATATTTCCTCCTCATTTAACCTGGATATACCCATCAACATGTCGAATGGTGTCGATTAAAATTTAAGTTCCTCTGCCCTGCGCCTGATTGCCATGGGCATTTCATCTCACACGCAACAGCGTGATGGAAAATCCCTCGATCAGGGCTTCCATATTGATGTGGAATCACGTGGCAACGCTTTACCGGAACACGATCACTGGCCCTCTTAGTCCCTCCCACCCCCTCCCTTTTTTGGGGAGCCTGTCGCGAAAAAGGAAAAAGCCCGGGTCAACGCAACAAGCTCTTGACTCGGGCTTTCTGTTTCCTGAATATCAGGTCATCAAAGTACCCGGTGTTAACGTTCGATGAACGTTATTCAATTGTATAAAGTCACTCTATTAATGTTACAATTCCATTATCCTCAAATTGATAGAAGTGGAAGGCAAACACAGTTTAAGGTCATCCGCCTGCATAAGCAGCTGCAAGGCGACGATCCGGACAATTCTTTATGACGACACATTGCGGGAGGCTCAAGAAAATCCGGGCGCTTTCCGCTTCAATAGAAAGGCAACCCGGCTATCTCAGAAATACAGAAGATTGGAAAGGAAGAGACCCGTGGCTTTCCGTCCCTGTTTTGCAACAGGTTTGGCTTTTTCAATTTTTAGAGCACAGTCGAATAAGCAACCCCCGCTGAAGTAACCGGCTATACCATCCCGGAGTGATATAAAATTTAAGTTACGAAAGTAAATTACCACCCGATCCGGGATTGGTCATTTCGATCTCTTGACAATGTTATTACGATTAAACGTCATTTCCCCAGCAGCGGAAATCAAGGTTGAAAGTAAATTTACATGATTCAATGAGAGCGCTTTGCAATAGGGGCGGGACGGCATCAAGGGGACACAGTGACTCGGGATTTTAATCAGAATCTACGAGTCAGGGGAATGCCTTCGGGGGGGAACTACCAGCCTTTTTCCCTGGAGGGCCGCTCAAACCTGCTCCCCGGTGGGCGCATCAGGGAAGTACCCGATTCCGTGGACAAATCCTTTTGGGTGGTTAAGGTATATACATACCACCAACGAAAGGATTTGAAAAATGAACTCAAAATTGCTGAAGATCTTCGTCATCGCGTTTGCGACGCTGCTTTTGAATGCTCAGGCTTTCGCATGTGGAGGCGCACAACAGGATAAAGACATCGGCAAGACGAACCAGTCCAACTCGTCCATGAGCGATCCTAACCAGCGCTACTCGACAGATCAAGACATAGGAAACAGGGACCAGGGCAACTACGATAATAGCAAGTCAATGAACCAGTCCGAATCTGAAGCCGATCAGCCCAATGCGAGTTCCACAGGCGATAGCGACAGCACCGATTAGACCCGGCAGCGCCGATTAGACCCCTAAACTTCAAAATCCCGGTGAGGGAAAGACCCACACTGGGATTTTTATCGCGGAAGGTCCATAATTCCGGCCGAGTGAAGATGCGGCGCAACGCGCCAGCCGATTTTTGTCATTCCTGTCTTCATGTGACACCCACAAGAAAAAATGCCGACGATCAAAACGAGCAGGGTAGAAATGGTCATGCTATGAAGGCAATTTGGCCCGGCCCCGCTTCAGACCTGATTAAGTCCCAGCAGAGCAAATTAACGCATTCAAAATCCCGGCAGCTTCCTGACTTTTCTGCATTTCGGCTCATACCAGCGCTCAGGTTTCCCTGTAGTATAATATAGCATAGCATGGAATGTGAGATGTTGATAAGCGGCAAGCCTTTTTCAGTAAGAAGGTCACTTTGAAGAAACCGCAAGTAGCTGCCTGAACTTGTCCAGTGCTGTGGCGTGTCCAACCATACAGGCCGACACTATCCCTGCAAAAAAACCATATTCGTTCATTCACGAGCTCAGGTATATGTAATGAATCCACTATTAGAAACCGATAACTTCTGAGTGACGTCTTGCCCTGTTGTTTGAACAACATGATTCGTATACGGCAAAGTTCATCAGTAACATAGACCCATTCCAAATTTATTTAATGATAGTTCGCAGTCTTCGGGGTTTCCCAATTCGGGTAGAGTTTGGCCCCGAAATGTGCTTGCAAATCCCAATTGGCCAACATTTTTCAGGAATTATTCCGAATAGGAGGATACATGAGAAAAGCTCGATTGTTGTCACTGTTTGCCGTTGGGAGCCTGGTTGCAACTATCATCTGTATGGTTGGGGTACCAGGGGGCAAAGCCGATGAACAGATGGATGGCCCGGTATCCGTTACAGCTTCCCCCTACAAAATTGTCAGTTCCTTTAATTCAGCCAACTGTGGGGCCGGTCCTAACGGGTCGCTTACCCTTTCGGGAACAACCCTTTACGGAATGACCGGGGAAGGGGGTGACTACGGCTCGGGCACGATCTTTAAGCTCGACACGCAAGACAAACACTCAAACTGTCCTTTACAGCTTCCGAGGGTACCCAACCGATGGGAATGACCCTAAAGGCGACCTCATCGCCTCGGGGACAACTCTTTACGGCATGGCCAATGCTGGAGGCGCGTACGATCAGGGTGTGATTTTCAAGTTCGACGCCAACCAAAACGCCGAGACGGTCCTTTACAGCTTCGGAGGGGTTCCAGGCGATGGAACCAACCCTTTCGGATCGCTTACTCTCTCGGGGAAAATCCTTTATGGGATGACCGGGATGGGAGGCGCCAACAACCGGGGAACGATTTTCATGTTCGACATGAACAAGCAGGTTGAAACGGTCCTGCACAGCTTCGCAGATGACCTGATCGATGGGTATTATCCTTCCGGGTCGCTTACCCTCCTTGGGACATCTCTTTACGGGGTGACCTATTATGGAGGCTCCAACAACCATGGGACGATTTTCAAATTCGACACGCAGAAAAAGGCTGAAACCGTCCTGTATAATTTCGCAGGGCCTCCCGGCGATGGGAGCGGCTCTGATGGATCGCTTACCCTCCTGGGAAAAACTCTTTACGGTATGACCCCGGGGGGAGGCGCCCACGACATGGGCACGATTTTCAAGTTCGACACGCAGAAAAAGGTTGAAACAGTCCTTTACAGCTTTGCAGGGCAGCCAAACGATGCTGCCGGTCCATGGGGGGCGCCGACCCTCTCCGGGACAATTATTTACGGCATGTCCCTGGTTGGAGGCGCCGGCGACAAGGGAGCGATTTTCATGTTCGACACGAAGACCGGCAACGCATCCACCCTTCTTCACAGCTTCGCAGGGGGCACAATCGATGGGGCCGGCATTAATGGGTCGCTTACCAATGTGGGAGGAGCTCTTTACGGAATGACCCCTCAGGGAGGCGCCAACTCGCAGGGTGTCATCTTCTCGTTGCCCAGTGTACCCTTGTCGACGATATCCGGCACCGTGACTACAATTTTTCTCGGCACTCATGATATGCAGGGCGTGACCGTGGTGCTGAGTCAACCCCACTGGATCTACCAAAGCACCACCGACAGTTCCGGCCTCTATAATTTTCTCGACCTGGTCCCTGGCAGCTATATCCTTACGCCGTAGCTTTCCAGGCTATGCGTTTACGCCGAAGAGTGTGCCTGTGACCGTAAGCGGGAGCAACCTGACCGAGAACTTTACGGCCGCAGCCGTCAAGATTTCGGGCACGGTGACATTCAATGGCGCTCCTGTGGCAACGAATCTGACAATGAGCTTAAGCGGAGCTGCAAGTAAGTCCAGTACGCCGGACGTATCCGGAGGCTACATATTCAATTACCTTGGTAATGGCAGCTACAAAGTTGCGCCTACTCTTACTCATCCTGCGCCGGTGCCGAAGGCTTCGCCCTCTTCCGCCAATGTCGTAATCAATGGAAAAAGCGTAACCCAAAATTTTACTTATAACTTAAACTCTTCATGCAAGGCATGTCATTAGTTGGAATTGGTGGAGAGCGCATTTATCCTGAGGCCGCCGTTGCGAAATTCAGCGGCGGCCTTTCTCGACCTCATCTCACTTGAAAAGTGAAGTACTGGAAGGGCCTCGCGATCCCGCGCGGCCACCTGCCCAACTCAACGAACCCCAATACTATGGCGGAGGACTCTACTGGTTGGTGGACAGGGCAGCGGCAGCGATGCTCACCACATAGTTGGTAGAGCCGCCTTCCACGGCGGCGTCGCGTTTTCGTCGCAGGCGAAGGATTTCATCCCGTTTCACGCTTTCCGTTCCCCCCAAAGAAGTGCTACCGGAAAACGCGCAAATATCCGGTGAAGAGGCAAGTTTTTGGGCCCGGAAGTGTGGAGGACTTCCAGTGTCTCTCCTGTTAAGATATTTTTCCATGAAAGTGGCGCCTCCGCAGGAATATCAAGGAGGCTTTCTCCCCACATCTCTTTGCCGGGAGCCCTCGGAGCGGCTTGTCTTGCCACCAGCCTGGGCACGGCTGCAATTGCCCATTTGTCCCCGATGTTTCTTGCAAAAGCGATAAGATGCGCTCCCGATTCCTCGGAGCCATTCAAAGGAATATACTCCCCTTCCAGGAACAGATCGCTATGTTGCCTGCGAAAATTTAGTGCTTTGTATGTTACATAGAGTTTAATCCGGCCGTCATCCCAATGGGCAAGGAGTTCGGGTATAAGTGAATCGACGTCTCCAGCCTCTCGCTTTTTCAGGTTCTCCAGGAGCCCAATGCGTTTCTTGAAATCCACCGGGCGGCGGTTGTCCGGATCGACCAGGCTGAAGTCCCAGAGTTCCGTTCCCTGATAGAAATCGGGTATGCCCGGCGAGGCAATCTTGAGAAGAACCTGGGAAAGAGAATTCAGCGCCCCGGCATATGCCAGGTGTAATTGAGTCTTCAGGAAATCCCTTAGGAATTCATTGTCGACCCTTTTCATCGAGAATAGCCTCCGTAAAGGTTATAAGGGCGTCTTCGTATTCGGCGTCGGGCGCCAGCCACCTGGTGTGCACCATGGCCTCTCGTGCAGCCTTGATCATGTAGTCCTTGAGACGCTGTTTGAAAGCGGGAACTTCCTGCGGTAGAAATGGCCAGGCTCCGATCAATGTCTGGTAGAAAAAAATCTCCTCGTTAGGGTCGGGCGCCTCCACTCCGCCCACCAAAATTTTTTTGGCCTGATTGAGACTTTTCCATCGTTGAAGCACATCCTCCCATTGCTCGGCAATCTCGGAGAGAACGTTTATACGGGCACGCACGTCTTCGCTGCGTTTTGTGTCATGGGTGGAAGTAGCGTTCATGGTGAAGGGCATGGACTTCTGCCTTGCCTGATTAAACCGGTGGAAAGCTTCGGCCGATGTAGGTCGAAAGTTCGTCCCGACTTCGTTTAATGAGATAAGGGGGTTGTAAACATACAGCGAGGTATCCTCCAGGCCTTTCGCCATGATGGGACCGGTGAACTGCTGCCACTGCATTACGAAATGGAGCCATTCGTTCCTTTGTTCACCACTCAGGTAAGGTTGGAAATCCAGAAGCAGCAGGCGGCCCATGAATTCCAGGGCCGCCGGATTGATGGAAGGATTTCTCCGGCGTACTTCCGCAATGGTTGTCTCGATATATTGCCTGTCACGCTGCGAAACCGTGTCACTGCGTATATAGGTTCGGTAAACCGGCAGGCAGGCGGTTGTCTCCACCAACACTTTCATCAAATCATGCCTGGGCAGATCGCGAGCCTTCCGGACATGTGACGCCAGCAGGCCAAGATGAAAAGTCAGATTTTCTATTTCCCCGCCAAAAAATGTTCCCATGATCAGTTTTTTCTTTTCGTAGGCAACATCTGCCGCGCTGAGGTCAAGGGAGGTAAACGAGGCAAAAAGCGCTTGCAGTTTCTCCAGACCCTGCCCATTGATGAAAAGACCGTTCACAATGTTCACATAATCGTAGCCGGTTGACCCGGAGATGGGCCACTCGGGAGGCAGCGTCTCGCCCTCGCCCAGGAT
>CAWGZP010000171.1:0-21865 GCA_963826655.1 uncultured delta proteobacterium | reverse complement strand
CGGCATCCTTCAGTATAACTGCCCTTATGCTCAGGTATCCTCCTCAGGGCGAACCTGTCTTTACCCCCTGTGCGGAACTGGCGACGATATTCGTTTAAAGCTTCATCTCTTGTACGTGGTGCCTACGGCAGATAGCGTCACACCCAGGAAATCCCAGGCGGGCGCGGTTCCCCGCAGACAACGCGTCTCCTGCTGGATATGGAGACCGAGGAGATTTACGCACACATGAGGAGTCAACTTCAGTCGCTGCTGGCCCGTAATATGACGCGAGCGGAAGTGTAGAACGCGGGGAGGCTCTTCAGGCAGTTGTAGACGCATCCGCCCGGAGAGAGGCGGACCTGGTCGCCATGGCCACCAAGGGGCTGGCCGGACTTGGAGCGCTTTGGGCCAAGGACCTGTTGGAGAATATCGGCCGGCTACGATGGTGCGCTTCTGCTTTTACCCGCCAATGAGAAGTGAAATTGAAAGACTGCAGATGCCAAGGATGCTAAACCGCTTCAGCCTCAGAACCAGGATTATGTTCGCAATAGGCGCACTGGTGGCGATCGCCATGCTGGGCGGCTCGACACCCTCTGGATCGTGCACCGGATGGGACATTCTTCCTTCGCTAATGAGAACCAAAGTCGCCGCCCTTAATGTCAGTCAGGAGTTGGAAAGCTCTCTTGCCATGCAGCGAGGTTTGCTAAGCTACTATTATATCGACGGCGATAGCGAATGGTTGACCCAACTAGATCGGCATCGCTTGGAATTCGAAAACTGGTTGAAAAAAGCCCGCGAATTTGCCGACTCCGATACTGAGCCAGGACTGCTCAACGAAATAGAATCGAAATACATTCGATATACAAATCAGCGCGAAAGGCCGATAGAACTTTACAAAGCCGGAAAACGTGAAGAGGGGTACGCATTGCACAAGGAGTCCGCAACCCCTTTTACTCTTTGAGGGACCTTTGTGAGCAGTTCAAACAGCTCCAGTATCAAAGGGTCGGTTTGATCTCGGCCCATTTCGACGAGCAGATGAGATTTTTTGACACCGTGTCGATCCTGTCGATGACTTGCGCCCTGATCCTGGGAATCACCCTTGGGGTATTGCTTCTGAACAGGGTACTGGTGCCGATCAGGCTGCTCGCCCTGACAGCCGATCAAGACGAGAATGTCTCGTTTGACGAACCCGACGAGGTGAAAGCTCTCGGTAAAAAGATACATTGGCTGATTGAAAGTGTCGATACTACGCGTATCGAGTTGGAGCAGAGTCGCGAACACCTGCTTCAATCCGAAAAACTCGCGCAGATAGGCAGGCTCGCCGCAGGGGTTGCCCACAGCATAAGAAATCCACTTACCTCGGTTAAAATGCGGCTGTTTACCCTGGAACGCACGCTGTCGCTTTCGACCGCACAGACGGAAGACTTTGATGTTATTTCCGAGGAGATTCGCCACATAGATACAATAGTCGGGAACTTTCTCGAATTCTCAAGGCCGCCCAAGCTAAAGATTCAAAAGGCGAGTCCGTCGGCAGTGGTCGATATGGCACTACAGCTTCTGGTTCATCGAATCGAGTCCTATGGCGTTATTGTCGAGTTGATGAGAAATCGGGAACTGCCGGAGATCGACTGCGACCCGAGCAACTCAAGGAAGTGCTCGTGAACCTGATTGTGAATGCATGCGAGGCCATGGGCGACGGTGGGCGCATTCTCATTACCGAAGAACTGGGAACGACCGAACCGCTGGGCAACGTAGTTGTGATTCGCGTCAGCGACAGTGGACCGGGCATTCCGGAGGCGATAAAAGACAGGGTCTTCGAACCCTTCTTCAGCACAAAACAGGAAGGCACCGGGCTTGGGTTAAGTATAGCGGCCCGAATCATCGAAGAACACAATGGTTGTCTGAGCGTTAAGTGCCGCCCGCAATCAGGCGCCACTTTCACGATCACCATGCCATGCCGGGAGGAGAGAGCTTGGCTGCGATCCTTATAGTCGATGACGATCACCATTTGCGACTGAGTTTTGACAAGCTGCTCACCCAGGACGGCCACACGGTCAGTATGGTTTCGAGCGGGGAGGCGGCGCTGCCCCGGGTAAGATCCGATCATTTCGATCTCATCATCATGGATGTCCGGTTGCCCGGTATGGACGGGCTGCTGACCTTTAAGGCGATTCGTGAAATCGAACCGCTTTTGCCCGTAATCATTATGACTGCGTTCGGCACCACGGAAACTGCGATAACGGCGACCAAGATGGGAGCGTTTGACTATATTCTAAAGCCTTTCAACATACCCGAAATGCTCGCCCTGATCGAAAAAGCCGTGGAGGCGGGCCGGTTTATGCGCTCGCGAGTTGAACTTGACACTATACCTGAAACCGACTCCGGTGAAGTCATCATCGGACGCAGCCGAGCTATGCAGGAGGTCTACAAAGCGATCGGAAGAGTCGCCTCTACCGATGCTACGGTGCTGATCAGGGGTGAGTCGGGTACGGGTAAAGAACTCGTCGCCCGGGCCCTATACCAGCACAGTGTCAAGTCACATAAGCCCTTCCTGGTAATTAACTGTGTTGCGATCCCCGAGACGCTTCTCGAAAGTGAGCTGTTCGGCTACGAAAAAGGCGCGTTTACCGGTGCCGTTAACCGCAGGGTAGGGCGTATCGAGCAAGCTGACGGCGGGACGATTTTTCTCGACGAAATTGGTGATATGCCCTTCGCAATCCAGGCGAAAATCCTGCGCCTGCTCCAGGAGAGACATTGTTGCTGCTGCTTTTCTCCTGGAGCAGGCGCAGGATTTTCGCCTGGATTGCGAAGGGCATATCACCAATTTCGTCGAGAAAAATCGTCCCGCCGTCAGCTTGCTCGATACGCCCTACCCTGCGGTTAACGGCACCGGTAAACGCGCCTTTTTCGTAGCCGAACAGCTCACTTTCGAGAAGCGTCTCGGGGATCGCAACGCAGTTAATTACCAGGAAGGGCTTATGTGACTTGACGCTGTGCTGGTATAGGGCCCGGGCGACGAGTTCTTTACCCGTACCCGACTCACCCCTGATCAGCACCGTAGCATCGGTAGAGGCGACTCTTCCGATCGCTTTGTAGACCTCCTGCATAGCTCGGCTGCGTCCGATGATGACTTCACCGGAGTCGGTTTCAGGTATAGTGTCAAGTTCAACTCGCGAGCGCATAAACCGGCCCGCCTCCACGGCTTTTTCGATCAGGGCGAGCATTTCGGGTATGTTGAAAGGCTTTAGAATATAGTCAAACGCTCCCATCTTGGTCGCCGTTATCGCAGTTTCCGTGGTGCCGAACGCAGTCATAATGATTACGGGCAAAAGCGGTTCGATTTCACGAATCGCCTTGAAGGTCAGCAGCCCGTCCATACCGGGCAACCGGACATCCATGATGATGAGATCGAAATGCTCGGATCTTACCCGGGGCAGCGCCGCCTCCCCGCTCGAAACCATACTGACCGTGTGGCCGTCCTGTGTGAGCAGCTTGTCAAAACTCAGTCGCAAATGGTGATCGTCATCGACTATAAGGATCGCAGCCAAGCTCTCTCCTCCCGGCATGGCATGGTGATCGTGAAAGTGGCGCCTGATTGCGGGCGGCACTTAACGCTCAGACAACCATTGTGTTCCTCGATGATTCGGGCCGCTATACTTAACCCAAGCCCGGTGCCTTCCTGTTTTGTACTGAAGAAGGGTTCGAAGACCCTGTCTTTTATCGCCTCCGGAATGCCCGGTCCACTGTCGCTGACGCGAATCACAACTACGTTTCCCAGCGGTTCGGTCGTTCCCAGTTCTTCGGTAATGAGAATGCGCCCACCGTCGCCCATGGCCTCGCATGCATTCACAATCAGGTTCACGAGCACTTCCTTGAGTTGCTCGGGGTCGCAGTCGATCTCCGGCAGTTCCCGATTTCTCATCAACTCGACAATAACGCCATAGGACTCGATTCGATGAACCAGAAGCTGTAGTGCCATATCGACCACTGCCGACGGACTCGCCTTTTGAATCTTTAGCTTGGGCGGCCTCGAGAATTCGAGAAAGTTCCCGACTATTGTATCTATGTGGCGAATCTCCTCGGAAATAACATCAAAGTCTTCTGTCTGTGCGGTCGAAAGCGACAGCGTACGTTCCAGGGTAAACAGCCGCATTTTAACCGAGGTAAGTGGATTTCTTATGCTGTGGGCAACCCCTGCGGCGAGCCTGCCTATCTGCGCGAGTTTTTCGGATTGAAGCAGGTGCTCGCGACTCTGCTCCAACTCGATACGCGTAGTATCGACACTTTCAATCAGCCAATGTATCTTTTTACCGAGAGCTTTCACCTCGTCGGGTTCGTCAAACGAAACATTCTCATCTTGATCGGCTGTCAGGGCGAGCAGCCTGATCGGCACCAGTACCCTGTTCAGAAGCAATACCCCAAGCGTGATTCCCAGGATCAGGGCGCAAATCATCGACAGGATCGACACGGTGTCAAAGAATCTCATCTGCTCGTCGATATGGGCCGAGATGGAACCGACCCTTTGATACTGAAGCTGTTTGAACTGCTCACAAAGGTCCCTCAAAGAGTAAAAGGGATTGCGGACTGCCTTGTGCAATACATACCCCTCTTCACGCTTTCCGGCTTTGTAAAGTTCTATCGCCCTTTCGCGCTGATTTGTATATCGAATGTATTTCGATTCTATTTCGTTGAGCAGTCCTCGCTCAGTATCGGAGTCGGCAAATTCGCGGGCCTTTTTCAACCAGGTTTCGAATTCTAAGCGATGCCGATCTAGTTGGGTCAACCATTCGCTATCGCCGTCGATATAATAGTAGCTTAGCAAACCTCGCTGCATGGCAAGAGAGCTTTCCAACTCCTGACTGACATTAAGGGCGGCGACTTTGGTTCTCATTAGCGAAGAAAGAGATCTGTCCATCCGGTGCACGATCCAGAGGGTGGTCGAGCCGCCCAGCATGGCGATCGCCACCAGTGCGCCTATTGCGAACATAATCCTGGTTCTGAGGCTGAAGCGGTTTAGCATCCTTGGCATCTGCAGTCCTTCAATTTCACTTCTCATTGGCGGGTAAAAGCAGAAGCGCACCATCGTAGCCGGCCGATATTCTCGCAACGAGGTCCTTGGCCCAAAGCGCTCCAAGTCCGGCCAGCCCCTTGGTGGCCATGGCGACCAGGTCCGCCTCTCTCCGGGCGGATGCGTCTACAACTGCCTGAAGAGCCTCCCCGCGTTCTACACTTCCGCTCGCGTCGATATTACGGGCCAGCAGCGACTTGAGTTGACTCCTCATGTGTGCGTAAATCTCCTCGGTCTCCATATCCAGCAGGAGACGCGTTGTCTGCGGGAAAAGGCGCCCGCCGGGGACTTCCTCGGGTGTGACGCTATCTGCCGTAGGCACCACGTACAAGAGATGAAGCTTTGCCCCGAATATCGCCGCCAGTTCCGCACAGGCCGTCAAGACAGGTTCGCCCTGAGAAGATCTGTCCATAAGGGCAGTTATACTGAAGGGGCCCAAAGGGGCCGGATGCCCATATTCGTTTGTCTTTATAAGAAGCACGGGTGTGCGACCATGCGCTAGTACCTGCTCGGCGTTGGTTCCGAATACTAACCTTTTGAATCCGCCTGTTCCGTGGGTGCACAATACAATAAGGTCGGCCTCCAACTCCCGGGCATGTTCGGCGATACTCCAGGGCACATCACCCTGTGGGACTTCGTGCACGTGGCTCGAAACATTCAGCCCCCAACCCCTCAACCTTTCAGCGATCAAGGCCAGGTAACGTTCGGCCCCGGCAGCATCCTGGATGTGCGTGTCACCATGTATGCTGCTCGGGGGGCGCTTCTCTATCACATGCAGGAGTTTAACCGCGCACTCCAGCCGTTCAGCGAACTTCTTCACAACCTGGAGAACAGATTCGGCGA
Organism: uncultured delta proteobacterium; assembly: GCA_963826655.1. Taxonomy (GTDB): domain Bacteria; phylum Desulfobacterota; class Syntrophobacteria; order Syntrophobacterales; family Syntrophobacteraceae; genus SbD1. Next base: position 15,975 of record CAWGZP010000171.1, on the reverse strand, counting down.
GTTTTGACCCGTCGAGTGGAACGAGCAAATTTGAGAACATATATCCTCCACATACTCCCGATACCGAAAATATCAATCGCCCGAGACCGCCAGACTGTAGAGCAGGTATACATTGAGAGCCACAATCAGTATGGCGGCGACGGCGGCAAGAAATGTGGTGAACGGCCTGTTCACAAGAGGGCCCATTATTTTGCTGTTGGCCGTAAAAAGAACCAGCGGGATTACCGCAAAAGGAAGCCCAAAGCTGAGCACAACCTGACTGATGATAAGGGTCTTCGTAGGGTCCAGCCCTGCCGACAAAACTGCAAGTGAAGGAATGACTGTAACCAGCCGCCTTACCCAAAGCGGGATCCTGGAATGAATGAACCCCTGCATGACTACCTGGCCCGCCATGGTGCCAACGGCCGAAGAAGACAACCCCGCAGCAATCAGCGCGATTGCAAAAATATGGCCCGATGCAGGGCCCAGGATGGGGGCAAGAGTCCTGTAAGCCTCATCGAGTGTTCCGACCTCGTGCATTCCCTGAGCATAAAAAGTCGCGGCGGCCATGATCAGCATCGCCGCATTAACCGCCCCGGCCAGTGTCATCGCTATTGCCACATCTATAACTTCATAGTGGAACAGACGTCTGAGCTTTTCGATCTCTTTTACGACTATACGGCCCTGGGTCAGGGCGGAGTGAAGGAATATGACATGAGGCATGACGGTTGCCCCCAGGATTCCGGTAGCGAGCAGGATCCCGTTCCTGTTAGTGAACCCCGGGACGAAAATTCCCGAGAGGATTTGTGCCGGTTCGGGTTTGACAAGGAATATTTCAATGAGATAGCTGACCGCTACAATCCCTATCATCACGGAGATTATAGCCTCAAAGGGCCGAAAACCGTACCGCTGCAGGCCAAGAACCAAGAAGGTTATGACGGCGGTCAGGAACCCGGCGTAGACAAGCGGAATATGAAATAAGAGGAAAAACCCAACCGCAGCCCCCACGAATTCGGCAAGGTCGGTAGCGATAGCAACTATTTCCATTATGACCCACATCGCCACAACCAGGGGGCGCGGGAAATGGTTCCTGCACAATTCCGCCAGATTCAGTCCGGTGGCGATACCCAGCTTCGCCGAAAGGATTTGAACCAGCATTGCCATTAAGTTGCTTACGATTATGACCCAAAGAAGAGTGTAGCCTAATTGTGCGCCGCTTTGGATATTTGTGGCGAAATTACCGGGATCTATATAGGCCACGGCGGCGATAAATGCTGGACCCAGGAAGGGGAAAAGTCTTTTGTGCCAGGCGACTGTTTCTTGGGCCAGTACCCTTTGGGCAGCGGAAATAGTTCCCGAGTCGAAAGTGCGGGGTTTCTTGGTGGGATGGTCTTCCAGCACAATGGGTCCTTTCCGGGCGGTCTGCGATGTCTGCAAGGTGGCAAGGGAGGGACTTTTGTCCGGCTGCAATCCAAAACCGTCGGCGCTGCATCCGGGTACTTTCGTCCGACAACAGTCCGAAAACTGTCGGCGCCGCATCCGATGCGTCCAGGTCAGGCCCGGGCATCCTGGACGAAGCCATCTAATATTCCAAGCTCGGTCATGGCGGCGAATGCCGCCTCATATTCTTTGCGTGTCGTCTTCCTGTCAAGGGGCGGAGCAGAAAGGCCTCTGTAGGCCGGGAAATACTGGTTCATAAGACTTACCCAGACCTGCGGGCCTATCCGCCCGGCAAGAAAAGAAAGGCATTCCCCGGTGCCGGACAGGTTTTCCGGAAGCACCAGGTGGCGCACCATCATACCTTTCCACGCGATTCCTTCTGCGTCGGTTCGAATCGGTCCAACCTGCCGCCACATTTCGACGAGCGCCTCCCGGTTGCAACTGACGTAATCCGCGGCCCCGGAATATTTCTCAGCTGTTTGCGCATCGGAATACTTAATATCGGGCAGGTAAATATCTATTACTCCATCGAGAAGCTTCAGGGTTTCAACAGATTCATAACCGCTCGAATTATAGACGAGCGGGATGTGAAGCCCCTGATGCGCGGCCTGCGCAAGTGCGCGAACGATAGCCGCAATCTGATGGGTCGGTGTAACCAGGTTGATGTTGTGTGCCCCTTTTTTTTGCATTTCGAGCATTCCGGACGCCAGGTCTTCCACGCTCATTTCGCGCCCGACTCCAAGCTGACTGATCGGGTAGTTCTGACAAAAAATACATTTCAGGCTGCAGCCGGAAAAAAAAATCGTCCCGGAACCGCGCGTTCCGGAGATTGGGGGTTCCTCCCAATGATGCAGATTTATCGCGGCGATTTTGGGAAGATTCCCAACCCCGCAATAACCTGGTTTTCCCCTGTTTCGGTCAACCCCACAGGCGCGGGGACAAAGATCGCATCGGCTAAGTCTTGCCTCCAGGGCTTCAGCCCTGCGAGACAACTCACCACTTCCCGACAGCTCCAAATAAGGGCTTATTTCATCTGGAGCGACCACGACGGAACAATCAGCCGCCAGAGCGTTCAATCCATTTTTCGCCATCCCAGATACCCATAATCAAGCCGGAGTTCGAGACGTCGTAGCCCCCCATCGAAGCTACTTTACGGCGGAAAGACTCGGAAGCTATTATATCCAGCGCCAGTTGAACCTTGAAGTCCGACCAGACGTTTTCCGCTATCAAAAGATCGTAGCGTTCCCGGGCGATCGGAATGAAATCAAGGTCCAACGCCTTTGCCGAGGAGTAGATGGCCATTCCGGCGTCGGCCCGCCCGCTCGAAACACTTACCGCAACGCTCATGTGCGTGAATTCTTCCTGGTCATATCCTTTAATGCTATCTGCCGAAAGGCCGCGCTGTTGGAGGCAGTAGTCAAAGAGCACGCGTGTTCCCGAGCCGGCTTGCCGATTTGTAAAAGACACATCGGGGCGTAGAAGGTCGTCTATTTCATTTATCCCCTTCGGGTTCCCTTTGCTGACAAGCAACCCCTGTTCCCTCATGGCGAGTTGAACGAGTCTGATGCCGGTTCCCTTTAGATAACGTTCCACGTAAGAGTAGTTGTACTCCGCCGTCCGGGTGTCGAGAAGATGCGAGCCCGCGAAATGACTGTGTTTTCGCCTGAGCGCCAGAAGCCCTCCCAAGCTCCCCACATTGCTCGATGAGAGGTGGAGCCTGCTGTCCCTGCCTTTTAGCTCGTTGGCCAAAAGGTCGATCGTGTTATCATGGCTTCCGATCATGATAAGTGTGCGATCGATCTGCTCTCCGGGCCGGAGAAGCCTCACTTCCACCTCTGTCCCTTCATCGATTCCCTCCTGCTCCTGGGGAATCTGCAGAATGCCGTCCGCGCGGGTAAGCGACGTGATTATGCCGGCGCCCCTGGTTATCGGCATTGCAACCACTCGACCGTCGACCCTGCCGAGGATCACTCGCACAAATTCTTCCAAACCGAGTTTCGAAGGCAATTTCCGGCCAATAGTCGCTGGAACGGTCGGAAAGGCGGGGGGTTGTCCCCCCTGGAGACTGTAGAGAAGCGGCCTTACGAACTGTTCGAAAGCCATAACCGCTGAAACCGGATATCCTGGAAGTCCGACCACCGGCTTCCCTCCCGCCATCCCAAGAATGACCGGCTTTCCGGGCATCATGGCGACCCCATGCACCAGCACTTCCCCGAGCTCCGCAATAACCGCCGAGGTATAGTCTTCAGACCCGGCGGAAGACCCGGCGTTAATCAAGACAATATCGGCCGAAGACTCGATGCCTTCCCGCAGCACCTCCTTAATAGAGTCGTAACAATCGGGCACTATGTCGCGCACCACCGGCGCCCCGCCGCATTCTTCGACCATTCCGGCAAGAATTGCGCCGTTGGACTCGACGATTTCACCCGGTTTAGCCTCGGCCGCCTTGGCGGCGGGGATGATTTCGCTCCCCGTAGGTTGGATGAACACTTCAGGTCTGGCAAAAACACTCACGGTCAAAACGCCTGCCGCAATGAGAGACCCGATATCGGCGGGCCGCAAAACATGCTGCTGGGGTAAAAGCAATTCGCCCGAAACTATATCTTCGCCTACTTTGCGCACATGTTGCCACGGGAATGTCGAGGCACGGATCTCTATCTGCGAATCCGAAACACGCTCGACATTTTCAATCATGACCACTGCGTCAGCCCCCTCCGGAAGAGGGTCGCCCGTATCGACGGCGTGGGTGTTTTCCCCGACCCTCAGGCGAATGGGCGTAGTATCGCTCGCGCCATATGTGTCGCTTGCGTGGACAGCATAGCCGTCCATCGCCGCGCCGTGATAATGGGGGACTGAGCGCAGAGCGACGATTGCCCTCGAGGTGACACGCGTAAGGGCCGAAAAGACATTGACCTGCTCTTCGACCGTTCGGAACGCCCCAGTCCGGCCCGCCCAGATGTGCCTGGCCTCCTGGAGCGTTTTCATCCTCAGATAGATGTTTCTTTTCGACTTTTCCATTGCGGGCGGATCTCCTTGAGCAAAAGCAGCTCTCACCTCCCGGCTCAGGTCCTTTTGAAGCCAAATCGGTTAAAAAACTCGCTCCGGAAGCGTCTCGGAGTGGTGAGGCTCACCTCTGCAATATAGACTTGTTCGAGTTCGTCCAACTCCACCTGGACCCAGCTTTCTACATCCTCCAATCCCCTTGCCCAGCGATTGAAATCATCCTTGGCCAGCATCTTGGGAAGCTGGAGCGTAAAACTCCCCCCTCCATACTGGTGAACGCGTTTTTCACCGAACAGTGCATTATAGTCGGCAGTATTGATCCCGACGACCGGGACGAAATTATCGAAGGCCCGGACCAACGCCGCTGTTTTCCAGTGTCCGCGCAGCAGTGGAAAGACGCAGGGGTTGAAAATGATATCGACCCCCTGATCCGCCAATTGCCGTCCAGCGTCCGGCTGTCCCCAGAAGTCCACGCAAACAGGGATACCAATCTTGCCAAAATCGGTGGTAAAGACCGGAAACAACTTGTCTCCAGGAGAGATTCCAAGCCTGTCACGCTCCAGGGACCCGACATTGAACTTGCGCTGTCTGCCCGCAATCCTTCCGGCCCGGTTGAAGAGAGTAGCCGTATTATAACGTTTTCCACCCTCCTCTTCGATCATGCCGGCTATTACATAAGCATTAAATTTCCGGGCAGCCAAACCCAAATCCCGTTCGCCCATAAAAGGGAAATATTCTGGAAAACATATTACGTCCAACTCTTCCCCCCGGCATTTTTCCATGAGCTGAAGCGCATGTCCGATATTGCGCGGATCGTCGGAGGATGGGTACGGTTTGGCTTGAATGATCGCTACTCGTATGCTGTCTTTCATCTGGTCCCTTATTCCTATATTTTTGCGTATTCCTTGCGCCGCTCGCGGACCGGCTTTAAAGCATCCCGCCTGCGATATCGACGATTCGTTTCGCTATAGCCAGGGAGGAAGTGGCGGCCGGAGACGGCGCGTTTAGCACATGGATCATTTTCTCGGTTTGCTGGATGACGAAGTCGTCCAGAAGCTTCCCGTCACGGCCCAGGGCCTGGGCTCGCACCCCCGCCCCGCCCGGATCGAGATCGCCCCTGGAAATAGAGGGCATCAGTTCCTGAAGTGCGCGGGTAAAGAGGGATTTGGAAAAGGAGCGCATCATCTCGCCCATCCCGGTTTTCCAATACCTGGAGGCCAGGCGCCAAAAACCGGGATAGCCAAGGGTATCAGCCAATTCCAGGGGAGAGATTTGCAATCTGCCGTACCCCTCGCGGGCAAAAGCAAGTACTGCGTTCGGACCGGCCTCGATTTTCCCATCGATCATTCGTGTAAAATGAACTCCGAGAAAAGGGAATCGGGGGTCAGGGACAGGGTATATCAGGTTTTTGACCAGGTAAGTACGTCCTGGTTTTATCCGGTAGTATTCGCCCCTGAAAGGAACGATGCGGCAGGGAGGGGAAAGGCCGCAGGACCTGGCTACACGATCGGAATAAAGCCCCGCGCAATTTATAAGGGCCCCGCTTTGGAACTTGCCTCGGCCGGTTTGAATTTGCAGGGTTTTCGGACCGAAGTCTTTTACTCTTCCGGCTTTTGCTCCAAGGAACAGCGCCCCGCCACCTTTTTCAAAGCTCTCAGCATAAGCTTTGGCAACTTGCACGAAGTCCACAATCCCTGCGCTCGGCACGAGCATTCCGGCGATGCTGCGCGCGTAGGGCTCCCGCTCTTTTACCTCCGCCGCCGTGAGCATCTTAAGGCCGGCAACGCCGTTTTCACTGCCGCGCCGGTAGAGTTCGGCAAGAACAGGCAGTTGCTCGTCCCGAGTAGCTATGACCACCTTCCCGCAGATCTCGTGCCTGATATCGTGTTCCTCACAAAACCGCACGATTTCATCATGGCCGGAGATGCAAAGGCGCGCCTTCAAGGCGCCGGGCCGGTAGTAGAGCCCCGAATGAATGACACCGCTGTTGTGACCGGTCTGGTGAGCCGCGATGGTCTCCTCTTTTTCGAAAATGGCGACCCTCAGCCCGGGGAACTTTTCCAGAAGCTTCATGCCTGTGGCGAGACCGATTATTCCCGCCCCTATAATCGTGATATCAAATGAAGTATTCACAATTTCACATATACAACTGATTTCGCAGGTCGTAAACCACGAATGGAGACCAAACGGAAACGACCGGAGTTTGATAAGACGAAGGCCTGACGGATATCCCGAGCCATCGAATCGATGGGAACAGCGTCGTGAACGCCCTACGGGGCCGTAAGGCTGACCATGGCGGCCTTCATGCTCTTGTGGTCGACGACGGTGAGAATAATTGCCTGCCGAGGGGGAGTTGTGCTCAAAACTTCCCCGAATTGATCCGGCCCGGCAAGCTCGCTCTGGTTTATCTGGAGGATTATGTCATCGCGCTCTATCCCAGCTTTTCCGAAAGGCCCCTTTGGTTCAACCCTCCCGACTAACACTCCCTTGATTTCCTTGAGACCGTATTTCTTGGCTTCCGTTTCTCTGAGAGGTTTCACCTCAACGCCGAAACGACCAGCCACCGAAGACAGAAGCGCCTTTCCCAGTTCCTGGTCGCTCGATACCGCTACATTGATATCACTGTATCGGCCGTCTCGCAGCATGGTCAATACAACGGACTGTCCGGCGGGGACATCGGCAATTTCGTTCCGGAACGTATCGGGATTGTCCACGGGCCTTCCCTGGTAGGTCACAATTACGTCTCCCTGTCTGATCCCCGCCTTCTCGGCCGGACCATTTTTCAAAACATTGGCCACCAGCGCCCCATTTGTGCTGCTCATGCCAAAAGATTCCGCCAGTTCCGGCGTGAGATTCTGAATGGTCAAACCCAGCCAACCCCTTTCGACCCTTCCGCTTGCGATCAATTGCCTGGCGACGCGGGATGCCATATTGGCGGGGATGGCAAAACCGATTCCCTCAAACCCGCCGGATGAAGACATGATAGCTGTGTTCACGCCTATCACCTCACCATCGAGGTTGAGAAGCGGCCCCCCGCTGTTGCCCGGATTTATGGCCGCGTCGGTCTGAAGGAAATCCTGGTAATTGCTCGGCTCGGCAATCCCTCGCCTGTGCTTCGCGCTGATAATCCCCTGTGTAACAGTATGGTCGAGTCCCTGCGGGTCGCCGATCGCAACTACCCATTGCCCCACTTCAATTTTGTCCGAATCCCCAAAATCGGCGTAACTGAAATCGCCTTTTCCCAGGATCTTTAAGACCGCCAGGTCGGTTTTCGTATCTATGCCGACGATTTTGACCGATTTATCGGTGTAGCTTCGACCGTCATTGAGAACGATTTTCATTCTTGTTGCGCCGTTCACCAAGTGGCTGTTAGTCAGAATATGCCCCTGGGAGTCAAAAATGATCCCGCTCCCAAGGCCGGTCACTTCTCTTTCGAGTTCATGCGGCATTCTGGAATTACCGAAAAAATGCTGGAAAAAAGGGTCGTTTTGAAACGGTAAAAGTGGATTCGTGACCGACTGTCTCTCGGTTGCCTCGACATGAACGACGGAAGGAACAGCCCTTTTCGCTACATCCTGGATTGCAGTTATCAGTTCATCGCGAGATGCCGCACTCACCGTCGCCATCGCACTCATTAAAACGACAGCCACTATTGTGGAAAACAGCCATTGAAATTTTGAATATTCGTTGCGCCTCATAACCCCAATTCCTCCTTTTATGAAACACGCGTTAGAAAGGACAAACCTCTTCCGCCCGGCATTATCGAATCCAATCATGTCACGCGAAGGAATCCCGCACTCAACGTTCTCCATAGTTCCCTAACAATAATTATCTTGCGGTTTGCCTGCCATACCGGCCGTTTATTGAAATGACGGTATCCCCGAACCCCGGCAAACTTTCATTTTTATGGACAAAGGGGTCGCGCAAAAATTTTTTCCACAAATTCCGCTCATCCGTTCCCTTCTCGGGGGCAATGGTTATATTCCAGCGGGTAACGGAGAATCGGCGATATCTAAGAATGTCTCATAAATTCCAAACCGGGAGGACTTACTGCCATGATCGAAAAAGTTGAACAGTGTCACTGTGAGAAATGCGGGAATGAAGCTGAAATGACTGTAACCTGTCAGCTCATCGAAGTAGAAACGGCCTCGGGTGAAAAAAAGAAGCAACAACGTGAAACCCGCGTATGCAAGGTCTGCGGAAACGAAGCGGACATGATTGTAGACTTCGATTAAATCCGGTAGCCCCTAAATGGCGGGACCATCCGCCCGGCGCACTCATACCATCCGGCACAGTCCACGTGCTGCTTCAGGAGTGGCGCCTTCAACATTGAACATGGTTTTCCTCCGGTAGTGCGTAACGGAGCGAGGCCCGGTTTTGCGGGTCGAATTTCGGCGGCGGCGGTCTGGTGCAAGAAGGCGGGATACTTCATGTCGGAGGTAGCGCGATATTTTCATTGACTTGAAAGCCTGCCCGGAGTAGTATTTTGAATCTTGTCGCGGGGTGGAGCAGTCAGGTAGCTCGTCGGGCTCATAACCCGAAGGTCTCAGGTTCAAATCCTGACCCCGCTACCAAGCAAATTCAAGGGCTTAGGAGAAAATCCTAAGCCCTTTCTCTTTCTTGTCTTTTTAAATTCCAACCCTATTTCCAACCTGAGGCGCTGTTTTCAGATTCCAACCGCATTTCCAACTAGACGCTTCGAACGGTGAACCTCAAAAAACCTCTATCCAGGGTCGCCGCCCCCGGCGGCATCGAGAACCCGAGAAAAAACTGAGCATGGCCCCAGGTCGTCACCATCTGCAATCTGATAAAAGCTTTAGCCCGTAAGGTTTTAGCTCTCTTTGAACCCGGTATATATTTTCTGTCCAATACCCCCTTTGTATTTCTTTGTATGGGATTAGTGTGCTACTTGTATGTGATTTGCATACTAACCGTGTATTGACAAAATTTATTTCGGGGCTTTGAGCACCCAATTTTTGCTCCATTCATCAATCGCCTCAGAGTTAGAATGCCAAACTCGATTCGGAGCCTGCCTCGCCGGGAGGCCGTGCTTTTTGACGAGCACTTTAACTCCCCGCCAATCCATCCTGAGATAAGCTGATATCTCCTTTTGCCCTCTCAACAGTTTCGTCATCTCTTACCCCACCTAAGCGTGCTGATTTCGGATACGATCTCATTTGCGTTGCGGACATCAAAGCGTCTTTCATCTCACAGGTTTCTTAATGTCATAGTGAAGCGCTCGCAATTCCGGAGCAACGCTATTCCCGTCCTGAATTCCCCCGAAACTCGACATGTGGCCTTGTGCCCGCCGATTTTGCAATGCTCGCAGTAGACGCATTTCACCCGGCCTGGCCGTCAGGATAGGGTGGACCTTCCCGGTATGCCGGGGTGGTTTCGGCTTCCAGGTCCAGGCCATCGCACGAAGCGCTCTTATTTTCTGAAATGTGCTCCCTCTCGCCACTGCAAGAACCGTAAAAAGGGTCTTTTTGCACTTTTTGCAGTGGGTCGGGGTGGCACTTTTTATTTTTTTTCAACTCTCGAAGGTATTTCATCGAGGCAACCCCTTCGGATGGATTTCGTACTCTGCCGCCGGCCTGCCGCCTGTGGGCCGCAAATCAAGCCGCAACCATCCCAGGTCGACAAGAAGCTGTAACCCCTCTTTCACTTGTTCCTGGTCGGACAGCCCAGCCCAACCCGCCCGCCATACATTCCAGGCTGCGAAAGGTGAAACGAGCGCCCCTGATTTTATTTTATTCAGAATAGCGGTTGCGGTGCCCACTTCGGGAGGCGCTACGCTTGCGTAGAGGCGCTTTGCATGGCTCTCCAGATATTCGGCCCAGCCCAGAGCTTGAAGTGTTGCGTCTCTGGAGACCGGGCCTGCAGCGCCGCAAGCAAGGTGCAAAATCAATGACAATCCAGGGACAAGCTTCCGATATTTTGTAAGGTGGGACTCCAGCGCTGGATGTAACTCATTGCTTCGCAACCGTGTTTCGAGGTCCAAACGCCATTCCCGGAAAAGCTTCAGCGCAGCCGCATCGAGCCTCAAGTAAGGAATGCCTTCGGCGTTTCCATTCGGGTCTTTATCATATTGAGCGCCAATCCTGGAAACGTCCAATTCATCCAGATATTCAAAGACTTTGAAGGCTTCATTTTTTGCCTTGGTATCCGGCCAACGGTCGACGTCCTTCCAAGGGCCGTTTGTGTCCGGCCAGACCGTTAACCCGAATCGCTGTAGCATGCCGTCATCGCCGGACTCACCCTTCACGGCGATAGACACATATTGGGCGATCTTGCCGGGTTGCGTCGATCCCAGAAGGGACAGGCACACTGCCGGAATATTCAAATTCAGACCACGAATAATCCTATCAAAAATATATGGCGAATCGCCGTTCCAACCTGTTAGATAAAACCCGCGTGCTTCGGAGGCATCTTCCCTATCCAGCGACTTTAGTAAAGAAACCAGCTCATCGCGATAAACGAGCAACCCATTAGGATTCTGCCGGTGCAGCTCGCCCAGGGCTTCCGCCGTGCAATTTACGGCCATATATCGCTTAAGGACAGGAGGCGGTTCTTGAGAAGGCGAGCACAACAGGTCGGAAACGTCCGCGTTGGGGTCGCTCTTTAGCTTCCTTTTCGCCGCAGTTTCACCTGCCTCTGCTTTCAATTTCGCCAATAGGTCTTGCTTCTCAAAATCAGCGGCGGCGGTTGTGTGCCTTGTCAGGGCTTGAGCGACCAGCCGCTTTAAAGGCGCAAGTGCTGCCTCCATCGCCGGTGACTTTAGTACGCCAGGCCGCCCCACGCACAAGGCCCATTGATTCGGCGTCTCAGTCCAATCGGTTTGGCACTGTGGTCTTATTCCGACTTTGCGTCCAATGACCGAACCTAAAGCCGTCATTATCGTAACAGCCACATAATCAGGTGGGCAGCCGATGCGCTCGCAAATATCTCTTGCCCAGGGTTCCAGCGTTTCGGGTAGCAGGCTGTAATCGAATTCCTCGACGGGAGGCAAGACTATCGGTAAGGGGGTCGGTTCTGCCCATTCCATGTGTTTTGCGCCTTGAGAACCATTACTCGCATCGCCGCTAATTTCCTGCCTGAGCGCTTTAATGAACTCGGAATTAACCTCGAAGGTGGTCTTGATAAGCTCAAAATATCCTTCGAGTTCGGTTCCCGGCAGTTTGGCGAGTCTTGGAATCAAGGGTTTCAACAGGTCAGAGAGTTTGAGCGGGTTCGGCTTCGTTTCGGCAATGGCTTTAATATCGCGCTGTAGTGGTGTCTCAGCCGCGTCGATATGCGCGCGCCAGGCGTTGATTCCATACTTGATAATGAACTCATCCGGGTCCAGGCCCTCAGGCAATTTCGGAGCAATGAGAACTTTCATATCTGTCCCCCCTCAAGCGATTTAACACAAGAAAGTATCCCATTCTCGCCAGCCCCGTCCGGGTCCAGGCAAATCGTCACCGACTCAACCCCGTATCGCCTTAGAGTCTCGACTTGTCCCTTGGAAATCTGAGCAGCCACACACGCTATAACCCGGTTATCCCCCCGAACTTGAGCAAGTGCCGCATCTGTCACGCCTTCGACGAGAACAAGATGCTTTTCGCCGCGTGCACGGTCAAAGCAGTGCGGAACATACTTAGACGAGAGAACATCCACGCCGTTCAGCTTTGGGTTAGGCAATGCGGTGGTTTTCGGTTTCCTGTCCGGTGGTGTCTTCGAGGTCCATTTAAAATACAGCGTGAGCGGTCGTTTCCGGTCATCGTACCAAGGGAAGACAAGGTATCCATCCAAAGCGTTCCAAAGAACGCTGCACGATTCCAAGAGTTTCCTGTCATAATCTGCAAGGTGTTTCCTGATTGGCGCCAGGTCATAAAAGCCTATTTGCAGCTCGGCAATATCGGCATCGGTAAAGCCCCTCTGGTGGAGATAGTCCCTGTGTTCGTCTCTAAGCTGCTTTTGGCAAAACTCAATTATGTTCGCCAGGAGCGCGGATCGTTGTGAAAGGAAGGTGAATCGTTCCTGCTCTTCGGGACTGGTTACCTTTTCGGGAAAATCCACGCCTGCCTTGGCGCAAATCTCTTTTGCAAGCTCGATAAACTCGGCGCGGCGCGGATTCCCGTCGCCGCCTTGCAGCCGGTGGAGATACTCAACAGGTCCGCCGCCAAATGAGCAACCCGCGCAATTCCATTGCATCGTGCTTCGAGTGACAACAAAGGAAGTACCGCTTGTGCTTTTGTGCCAGGGACAGCCGCCGCGTAGCCTATCGCCCGAAGCTTTAAACTGGTGATCTTCTTAAAACCAAAATCAGTCATTGCCTTCTTTAGTTCCGGTGTGGAAAGGATATAAACCGCAACGTCTTCGTTCTTAAAGGTTATTTTTTTCTCTTTTATTGTCTTACTCAGGAGGATTACTTTTTGCCATCTCCAATAGGCTTTTGTCTTATTCTTCGCAGGCTTCTGCTCTTGGGCTTCGGGCATTGGCTGAGGTTCTGATCCGCCGGAGTCAAGAATCCAATCCTCTTCCCAAAGAATCCAACAATTATTTCTATTCACCGACTTCTGTTTCGCAAACCTATCATGAGATTCATTAATGAATTCGACCATCCATTCCTTTTGCCAAAAGCCTGCTTCAGGCCGAGTTTTATAAACATCGGCAATAGCATTTTCCCACGAGTCTCTGGAATTTGAGCGAAAAAAGAAATGTGCCCTATAATCCTTGCGTTTCAATCTATCCTCTAATGGTGCATCACAAGGGGGTGCGTCGTAGGGATACAATGACGGAAGCCGAACGTAAGGGTTATCCTGTGGAAGTGATTCACGCAAAGGGAGGAGGCAGATTTCGAGTATGTATTTTTTCCCCCACGCGAGACTGTCTCCGGAAGGTGATCCGGGAGCATGATACAAAGTGACCTTCCGCGCGGGTGTCCCGAATTTGCTTGTTTCGTCTACCCATTGGAGTACGTGCCCCAGGAGCGTGTAATATTCGAGGTCTCGAAAATGCAGTGGATTATTGATTTCTACAATGGGAATTTCCTCCCTTGAGCTTATCTCCGGTTTAGGCTGGGGAATATTAATGGCATTGGTTGGCTTTTCGGCTAAAATTATACGTTGGATATCTTCATCCCTGGAGCGCAAAGAACCGAGCCCTTCATACAGTTTGTCCTCTGATTCGGGACTCAAGGACGAATGCTTGACAAACTCTTCGCACCAATGCAGTTCGTCGGCGGATAGCGGGAAAAAGTCGAATAAGGAGTTTTGGGGGCGCAGGCCGTCGCAAAAAGCGCTTAATGCGGGATATTCAACCGGTTCGCCATCGTCATAATATGCAGGTAATCTCTTTTCGATAAATTTTAATATTTGGTCCTTGGTATAGTCTTTCCAAAACCTCCACTTATTTATCAAAATAACGCCTCCCGTAGCGCTCCTGGTGGAAATCCAGGGGAAAACCGGCCAGGATATCCGGTCTTGTCGGGAGCTACCCTATCCCCTGGAAACTTGGCATCGTTATTTAACGTTGGTAAACCTGCGGATGAGAACGGCATAAGCGTTTTTGCTCGCGGCCGTAACGAAATAGTGGTGCTGCTCAGAAGCCCGGACGGTCTGCCACTTGCCAGGCTTTCGGCATTCGATCAGAATTTGATCGCCTTCGATAGCATCCCCCGCTTCTCTATGCACCCGGTGCTCTTTTCTTCTAATCGACTCCGGCAATTTTCCCCTCTCTTTCGAGCTGTTCACATGCTTTGACAATCAGCGGCAACGGAAGATCAAGGGCATTCACAAGGTCCACGTAGTCAATTGTTTCCCCGTGGTGTTGTTCGAAATAGTCCTTGACGATAACTTTAGCTGTATCAAGGCTGGGTACATATCCTTCCTCAATTTTCTGAGCTTCGGCTCCGTTCATGCTAAGTTCCTCTCATTTTTCATGTTGACGACTTTTCCACTCGCACCCTTGCCGTTTGCCGCCTGATCGATGATGCTTCCGGCCAACTCGGATGCGGCCCGCATCGATTCATCCCGCAGATGAGCATACCTTTGCGTCATTTGTGGCGATTTATGCGTCAAGAGCTTCTGCAGGGTGTACATGTCCACTTTGCCACTGGAAGCGAGCATGGAGGCGTATACGTGTCGGAGACCGTGCAGCGCCCGAAAGTCTTTCGGAAGTCCCGCGGTGTCTTTAATGCGGTTCACCGTCTTATGGATATCAACCCGCTTTTTTCCCTTCCTGCCAGGGAAAACAAAAGCGCTGCCGGTCCTTTCATGGCTTTCAAGAATTTTCTGAGCTTCGGAATTCATGGGAATGGTCTGGTCTATGCCGCCTTTGGGGTCTCGGAGGTGAATGAAGCCCCGTTCAAAGTCCAGGTCCGCCCACTGCAGCCGAAAGAGCTCTCCACGCCTCATGCCCGTAAATAAGGCCGTTCTCATAAGGTTTGCTGCTTGGAGACAATCGGCTTTCTCGATTGCATCCAGGAGGCTTGAAAGTTCGTCAGGGTTCAGGTCCTCGGTCTTCGCGTTGTTCGCCCTCGGCAACTCGATTGTGAAGCCCGCGCCGGCGCAAAGCTGTTTTTTCGCTCCAAAGTTCACGATCCGCCTGAGAAGCTCAAGGACGTTCCTGGTAGTTCCGGGCTTGTGCTTTTTGTTCACAGTAAGCCGAAGCCGGTCAACATCCAGGGGGACAAGGTCTTTCGGCTCTTTGTCGGCGAGAAGCGGCCCGATATGATTGGAGTAGCGGTTTTCGTCCGTGACAAGGCCCTTTAGCTCTGGAGTGCCCCGCTTGTATTCTTCCCATAGTCGATCAATAGTCCAGCAGTTGGCTACGGCTTCCTTTTCCGCTTGCTCTTGCGCATCCCGTTGGCCTTTGATTTCCTTCCTGGACAAGCGCTTTCCTTCGATGCGTTCGGCCCGGATTCCTGCCGCTCGTGCCGGTGTCATATCGTCCACAAATTGACGGCCAACCTTTTCCTCGATGACCTTGCCGTCTTTTTTGAAAACGACGTAATAGACCTTCTCGAATCCCTTTCCGCCGATCCGTTCTGCTTCCCGGAAAAAAACTCCCGTATAATTGGTTTTCAGTCGCTTCATGGCTTCCCCCTTGGCTTTGGCGTGTTGGAAAATTCCAACCCTATTTCCAACCTACAGACTCTATTTTAGGGTGAAATCAGGTAAAGTCAAGGGAAATGCAGTTTGTTAGAATGGCTTATAGAGCCATGTTTTAGGAAGGTGGAAGAAATACAGGTAAAGAGAACCCTTAGTGCTCATAACCCGAAGGTCTCAAGTTCAAATCCTGACCCAGCTACCAAGCAAATTCAAGGGCTTAGGAGAAAATCCTAAGCCCTTTCTTTTTTCCGTTTGCGCCGCCCCCAACACCTGTGCCTGTTTGAGAGTTTGTCCCCACAGTGAAAACATTCACTCCGAGCCCCCAACATTGTACCCAAAGAGAAACCACACCTAAATCCTGCCCTATTTTGGGCAAACCTCGCGCGCGCGTACTGTCTCGAAAAGTTCCTCGCGAGGTGCAAAATCCCCCCCGCCCACCCCCGCCCCCCTTTACAAAGCT
>CAWGZP010000170.1:0-66924 GCA_963826655.1 uncultured delta proteobacterium | reverse complement strand
AACCATTGCTGGGAAGTTTTCGATGTTGCAAGGGCAATTACACATATTGACGATAAGGGGCGGACACCCGTTGTCATTGGAATTCGGGACAGCAGCATAGAGATAGAGTTTAAGCTGGATCGGGATGGAGACGAAGAGGAAGTGGTGCTCAAGTTTCCAAACGAGTAGAATTTCGAATCGGGAAATTGGCTTAAGGAACGGGAATTTCAATGGAACCTGTGCCCCCCCCATATGCGAACATGGCCGGACGCGGGGAGGGGTGTTTTCGGTGATGGCGCATTGTAAAACAATCTCGAACGCAATGGGATTGTCGATCCGGCTTGCAACCTGACCGATTGAAGGGTAGACTTTGGGATACAGCCGAAGGTGCACGAGCGGATGGAATCGGTTCATACAAAACCTCGATTAGCCTTTTATGACAGCCGCTGAATGGTTTCAGGGAAGGGGTGAGTGTTATGGCCAAGAGCATGGATACCAAGAAAGATGAGAAGAAGAAATCTGCCAAGACCATAAAGGAAAAAAGGGCCGAGAAGAAATCCAAAAGAGATGCAAAGGCTTAATCTGATTCCCCCCTTTTTGAAAAGGTTCAAGAAGGGGGTAGCTAAATCATACAAATCTTCGTCCAAGTCCCCTTTAACGGCATTCCGAACTAAAATATCTACGCTCCTGAAATCAGGGATAAATTCCCACTACTATTACGGTTTGTGTAGCAAATTCCAAAAAATATTGAGCTGAGCATGGTTTTCATTGATGGAAACGGGAGACAGGTTCTGGCCGCTGCACCCTCAGGAAGTTTCTGCTATTATACGGTCAAGAGAGACGGAATGGTTGCCGGAGAGACGATAGCGTAAAGGAGCCGGGAAAATGGCAAAATCGGCAGATGAGATAGCCACTTAGAAAAGGGACAGGATGGTTGAATTCGATTTATGGGTGATCTCTGGTAAGGACACCCCGGAGAATGAGTCTTTATGTTCTCCGTTGCCTTTTCGAGGGGTCGGGCGGAAATAGCCACAATCGACCGTTTACCGAACCAGCGTGAGAGAGGCTCATATGAAAAAGCGTGCCGCGTTCACTGGCGCTGCAATCGCTATCCTGGCAGTTGGACTCGCAGGCGCAGTCCTCCACCGGACCGGAATAATTCCCGGGCAGACATTGACCGTGCCCGTGGTCACTCCACCGCAGGTAGAAACGTATGCTCCAGGGCCGAATAATCCCGGCCTGCAGGCCGCGCTGGAACGAAGGCAGCTTCCGGCGCCGGAAAGCGGAGAGGTGGCTGCTGGAACAGGGGGCCAAACCGCGCCGCCACCCCAGCCCGAAGGTACGGCCTCTTCTCGGGGCGAGCCGGGTCCGAACGTGCAGGAGGGGCCGTCTCAACCGAACGCAGTGGCCGAAAAACCGGACCCGGTCCAAACACCCTCCGCGAATAAGCCACAATGCTCCGGTCCGGCGCATCCGGAATCCGGCGGCAGGAACACAGTGAGGCCGCTTGTGATAAGGTTCCGGTTCAATCCGGCCCTGAATCGCGGGATGAGGGTCGCTCTCGTTCATTCCGGTGACAGAATCAGCGTCAAAGTGCGGTGCGCCGATCAGGCTAACTGCAAACTTTATCTCACTTTCGGTTTCGCGAACGCTCTCGCGACAAGTCCTTCAGAGACGGACGCATATCTCGAGTGGAGCGCGGGGCCTCGATCTGTGTCGCCCCCTGCCTGGGACGTTCGCCCGATCTATCTCACGGGGGCGGATGATTTTGACGCGGACCTGCCCGGCGGACTGGATTCGAAGGAGGGCGCCGTTTTGAAGCTGGGGGCGGATTGCTCCTGGCGCGGGCGGTCGCTTTATGAGATCGAGGTGAGGATCTACCCCGGGAAGCGGTGGAATATAAGGCCGAAAAGTCTTGTGTGACACGAATGGTCTCTTATGAGTGCGGTTTTGGGGTGGGCTCTCTATCTATTGCAAGGGAGGGTTTCCCCTCCCCTGTTTCCCGCTTCAAAAGCTTTATGTCCGCACCTGCAGCACCTATGAGTAAAGGTTCGTAAAGTTCCCGGTTGTGGATGCGGATGTGGCGTTGCCGAAGTTTGCAATCAGATCCTGGAGGAAAGTCGTAAGGGATGCCGTGCTGGACGTGCTATTCGTGCTGTCCGCGGCACTTTGCGTGCTGCCGGATGTGCTATTCGTGCTGCTTGTTGCGCTTTTGCCGGAAGCTCCCTGAATCGCTGAAACCAGGTTGTTGAAGTCGGATTGCAGCGTGCTCAGCGCGCTATCCGTAGAGGATGTGGAGGAAGTGGCTGAGGTGGAGGAACCGTCCCCAAGTTCCTGAATGAGCTTCTCTACACTACTTGTAAAGTTTGAGTAAGAAGAGGCCGCTGTAGTAGATGTGGAGGTCCCGCTGCTGCTTGAAGACGATTCGGACTGCGCGGCTGAAAACAGGTCATGCATTAACTTCCCGAGTGCTTGCCCGGGGTCCTCGGTGGAACTGGTGGAGGAGACGGAGGTCGACCCGTCCGAACTTGCGGAAGCGTTCGCGGCGCTGCCCGGAGGTGGCGGCATCGAAAGCCCCATCTGGTCGAGCGTCTCCTGGAGGGCATCCATTAACTTGCTATCACCCCCTGAGGTTGATTGACTGCTCGAGACCTGGGTGCCCGAATTCGATCCACTACTATCCGTCTGGCTGAAAAGGGAGAGGTATTGAGTGTAGAGAGGATCGGTGCTGCTGATTGCGGAAATACTCATGGCTGGCTCCTTTTACCATAATGTTTTGAAAATGTTCGACGCATGAGGGGACACGCATCACGCTTATCTTGGGCACATGTCCTTTTCCGAGTTTGTTGTTGCAATGCTTACAAGCAAAAATTGGACTGATTTGGAAAAAAACGTGCGGAAATGCGCGGAAGGTAATGTAAAGATTTGTGACGTGGCCGGGTCTGGCATTACGTCACGCAATCCGGGGCTCACCAGACGTGGAGAGCGCGGAGAGGGGGGCCTCGAAAGGACCCCTTGCCTTCTCACCTCACATCCGGACAAAAACGGACGCACACCTACCCCTCGGAACCAGGGGATTGTGCCTCGCAGGCACATAATGCTCTGCGCATCTGCTGACGATTGTAAATAAGTGCCGGTTGGGACGGCAAATTCTTCCACATTAAATCCACGGCTTTGGGAGAGTCCCCACAGACGGGTAGAAGGGGAGACGCGGAGTCGAGACTATCGACCTCGCATCCCAGTCCCGGCGTCAGGCAAAAAACAAAAGTGGAGAGGGTCTTGTCACGGCATCTTCGCGTCAACCCTAAGGGGGCTCCGCATCTTTCTGGTGACTTTTTGGTGAATTATCGTCGCAAAAATGCGCCACTACCTCTTTTCTTGCCAGGCGGTGTCGACTAAAATCCTGGCACATGCGTCTTAAAGCTGATCCAATCTTATCGAAGCTTTCTTTATTGTGGGAGGACCGACGTGATAAAGCGTGGCGCCGTCATTGGCATTGGAACAGTTTTCCTGGTCATCGGCTTTGGGGGTCTGGCCCTTTTACAGACTGGGGTGATTAATCCGCCCTCATCCATAACTACTATCAATCCTTCAGAAGGGAATCGGCCCGGGTCCGCGTTTCAAAGTGCTCAAACGCTGGTACCGCCTGTGGCGGAATCGGCGCCTTCGGTTCCGCAGGCGCCCGCGTCTAAAGACTTGGGGGGACAAAGGTCGGTCCCTGTCCCGCAGATCGGCAAAGGGGAGCGCCGATACCCTGGAGAGGCCCACTCCGGGCCGGGACTGAGTGTTTCGAAGCAACAGGGGACCAGGGTAAAGCGAGAGCTTGCAGCACTCAAAACAGAACCGAAACACTTTTCCCACAAGGCGAAGTCCAAAACGTACGCGCGTAAAACCGAACCAAAATCTCACAGCCGCAGGACAGTGTCCAAGAGCTATGCACGCAATGCCAAATCCGAACGGTACGCGCAAAAATCCTCGTCGCCTCGCTTTAGAAAAGAGCGTCCCGCGCCAAGCGCCGGGCCCGTTGTGATAAGGTTCCGGTTCGATCCTGCCCGCAATCGTGAGTTGTATGTCGCGCGGGTGCACTCGGGGGACGAAATAAAGGTGAAAGTGCAGCGGGTCGGCCAGGTGGATCGCCGGGTTTACTTCACTTATACGCGCGGCATCGATTCGAAGAACGGCGCCCTTGTCAAGGCGACGACGGCATACCCCGCCTTCAGCCCGGCTGGGTTTTATGCATATGATCGCGGTTACTACGTGATCGAAATGACAATCTATCCCGGTAACCGGTGGAACATCAAGCCTAGGAGTTTTGTGTGACCCGATTTTTTTACGTCAGGTGAGTAGTCTTGTGCTGACCCGATTTTTTGCATCTGGCCGAGGAGTTTTGTCCGACGACTCGATTTTTCACATCAAGCAGAGGAGTCTTGTATGAGCCGATTCTATCTGACAGTGATATTTTCCGCTGCATCCCTGATAGGCCTCGGGCTGATTCTTTTTGCGATCATGGCCTTTCCCCGCGCTGGTCTGAAGGACGTTGCGGAGGAGGACGCCGGCCTCGATTTTTCTGAATCCGGCGAACAGGCCGAAGGGCTTCTCGACCTCGATACGGGTCATGAGGGTCTCAAACACAGGGATAAAGAGCCTTTCGATCCTGGAAAGCATAAACCCGAGCCGCTTTGAATAGAAACGAGAAGCGGGGAGCAGTTAATCCCTCAATCCCTTGATTGCCTTAATTCCCTAAGTCATGGCTCCAGCCAGTTCAGACACCCAAGGGTTCCACCTTGGTATCGTGACCTGATTTTTGGGGTCCCCATTGTCTGGACTCTTCGGCCGCCGGCGTGGGCTTGGCCAATGGTTTTCCACGCTTTGTGAGCACGATCTGATCTCCTCCATAGGCCGGCGCCTGAGAAGCTCGGACGGATGCTTCTTTGTTTCCGCCACGCTTATCGTCTCCCCGGATAGGTCACCGTGTGACTTTCGCTGAGAAATCCTTATTTTCTGAGGAGTGACCGAGTGCGAATCTGATACTCGAAGAAAATGGGGAGGAGACCGATGAGTTCCAAGTTCCTGTCACCACAGGACCTGCACAAACGTCTCAGGGAAGGGGAAAAGATTATCCTTTTGGATACGTTGCCGGACGATCATTTCAAGGCCGTTCATCTCCCCGGCGCAGTGAATGCGTGTGTATATGAGGTAATCTTCCTTGATAATGTCTCCAGGCTCGTACCCGGGAAGGACCATGTGATCGTTGCCTACGGGTCGAGTGACAAATCCCTGGATGCGGTCATTGCCGCAGAAAAACTTACTGGTGCAGGATACCGGGATGTCAGTGTCCTTAAGGGTGGGATCAAGGATTGGAAGGCGGCTGGTTACGAGCTCGAGGGCGATGACATAAGCACATTGGAACGGATGGACTCCGCTTACCCTTTGGGAGATGCTTCTTATATCGTTGATTGTAAACAGAGCGTCATTTACTGGTTTGGGAGGAACAGAAACGCGGTCCATCACGGAACTGTTCAATTGTCCTCTGGCGAGATCAACATAAAAGGCGCTCAGGTGGAAGGCTACTTCGATATAAATATGTCATCCATAAAAAATATCGATCTGGAAGGCGATCCCCTCCACCATAACCTGATCGACCACCTGTTGTCTGAAGATTTCTTCTTTGTAGAGTCGTTCCCCAAAGCCTCCTTTACCATTAAATCGGTAGAGCGCATGGAAGATATTCCGTCAAGCCTTCCCAATGTCAGGGTGCAGGGTGACTTTGAATTGCGGGGGCGAAAAAATGATATTGAGTTCCTTGCAACTGTGAGCCCTCCCCAGGATGGCGAGGTGAAGATAGATACCCATTTTGATATCGATCGTACCAGATGGGGCGTACTTTACGGATCGAGCAGCTTCTTCGAACACCTTGGGTATCACTTGGTCTATAATCATATAAGTCTTGAGATACGACTCGTTGCACGGGAGAGAGATTGAGGGATTGGAGAATCCCTACATTATGGGAACGCCGGCCCCTCTCTTGTTTGAGAGCGGCCGGCGCTTTTGTGCTCAAAGCAAAACCTTTGTGCTCAAAGCAAAACCGTCTGTCCTTTCAGAGCTAACCTTTTTTTGCTGCAAATTCCTTCATGTAGTTGACAAGCGCCGTTACCGCCTCGAGGGTAACCGCGTTATAGATCGACGCCCTGAGGCCGCCGACCGATCTGTGTCCCTTGAGTCCGACCAACCCGGCTTCAGACGCTCCGGCCAGGAATTCCTTCTCCAGTTCGGCCTTGGGCAGCAGGAAAGTAACATTCATGCGGGACCGTGAATCGGGCCTGGCCGTTCCGCGATAGAAGTCCTGGCTGTCGATGCAGGCGTAGAGGATTTTGGCCTTTTCGTCATTAATTTCCTCCATTCGATTCAGGCCTCCAATGGTCTCCTCGATCCACTCGAGGACCAGGCCACACACATAGACGGAAAAGCAGGGCGGTGTGTTGTAGAGCGAGTTGTTTTCCGAGTAAGTCGTGTATTTGAGCATCGCCGGGAGTTCCTTGGGAACTCTTTCGAGCATGTCTTTGCGAACTATGACCAGGGTCACACCCGCCGGGCCGAGGTTTTTCTGCGCCCCCGCATAAATCAGCCCGAAGGGGCCGGGATCGAACCTGCGGCTGAATATGTCCGAGGACATGTCGCTTACCAGCGGGACGCCGCCGGGGTCGGGAAAGCTTTTCCACTGAGTGCCGCGGATAGTGTTGTTGGATGTTATGTGCAGATAGGCGGCGTCCGGATTCAGTGGGATCTCTTCCGGTATGAAGGTGAACTGCGCCTCCTCGGAACTCGCCACCACGCGGACATCTTTGCCGAGGACGCGGGCCTCTTTTATGGCCTTTGTGGCCCAGGTGCCCGTATTTACATAATCGGCAGGCTTGCCGGGAACGGCAAGGTTCATAGGGGCCATGGTGAATTGCAAGCTTGCGCCGCCTTGAACGAACAGCACATGATAGCCATCCCCAAGTCCCAGCAGACGCCGCACCCGCTGAACCGCGCCGTCGATCACTGCTTCAAAAGTCTTGGACCGATGGCTCATCTCGAGTATCGACATGCCCGAGCCCTGAAAATCGAGCATTTCCATCTTGGCGCGCTCGAGTACAATCAGGGGCAAAGCAGCCGGTCCCGCATTGAAGTTGAAGACTCGCTGACCCATTTTTTATTCTTCTCCTTTTCGGCTGAAACAACGCTGCGTGCAACAGCGCAGTCACCCGGTTCGATTACCTGTTCACCAAAATCTACAGTCTGAAGTTAATCCGGATTTGCAGGGGCAAAAAGTTAGTTTGCCACAGTCCTTTTGTCAATTCCTTTTCCCTCATTCCTTTTTTTGAATTATATTCTTACATTTTTACGAAAGAATCGAAAAGTTTGACTTGGACCAAGCGGACGGCGGAAACGTGCGGTTTTGCAGGTCTAAGTTTCCCGGATGCCGCATGGGGCGCCGGTTGAAAACAGCGGGCGCATAACGGCCTGCATTTGTTGACGCTTTGAGGTTGGATGCAGGAAGGATCAAATGAAAATCGAACTGCAAATAGCTCCGCGTAACGAGTGGCGAATCGATGCGGTAATATTTTTCGTATTCGAAAAATCGCAGGAGTATCTTCCGGGTTTGAAGGGATTTATGGAAGAGAGCGTTAGCTGGCTCGCCCAATCCCCGGTGCTGCACGACTTTCAGGGCAAGTCCAACGAAGTGGGCGTCGCATATGCCCCCGCTGAAGCGCCGATTAGCAGAGTGCTGCTTGTGGGTCTGGGTCCGGCGGACCGGTTCGAACCCGAAAAGCTCAAAAACGCCGCTGCGTTCGCGCTCAGAAGGTGCCGCGATTTGGACATCAAGCGTCCGGGGCTTCCGGTATTCGCGTTGGATGGGCTTTGCGGTGAGGGCACTCCATGTGCGGCCGCCGGTAAACCGCAAATTGACAAACTGCTTAGGGAGGCCCTTACCGGGGCGCTGGCCGGGCTTTATCGTTTCGATGAAATGAAGACAAAAGCTCCGGATGTCCCGGGAGGTCCCGAATCGATTTCCCTGCTGTGTGAAAGCGAGCCCGGGGTCCCCGTTCGGGAAGTCATGGACCAGGTTCATGGCGAAGTCGCCGGTATCAAACTTGCCAGAGACCTGACAATATCACCAGCCAACCGGGCGACCCCACGGTTTATAGCCGACACGGCATCCGAAGTTGCCGCACGATTGGGGTTCAAAATCGAAGTGATCGATCTGGAATCGGCGCGATCCATGGGAATGGGGGCTTTTGCCGCAGTCGCCATGGGCAGCCGTGAGCCGGCCTATGTCATCGTCATCGAGCATGCGCCGCCCGGTGTGCAGAACGACCCTCCTATTGTCCTTATCGGCAAGGGCATAACTTTTGACACGGGAGGTATTTCCCTCAAACCGGCCAAAAACCTCGAGGCGATGAAGCAGGATATGGCAGGTGCGGCATCTGTCCTGGGCGCCTTTGAGGCGATCGGTCGCATGGGTCTTAAAAGGCATGTCGTAGGCATACTTCCATGCACTGAAAACATGCCCGATGGCCGGGCATATAAACCCGGCGATGTGCTTCGATCCTATTCGGGTCAGACGGTTGAAGTCATAAGCACAGACGCGGAAGGCAGGCTGATTCTCTGTGACGCGCTGGCATACGCAGCGGATCGGTTCAAACCGGCGCTCATGGTCGATATCGCTACTTTGACCGGGGCGTGCATCGTCGCCCTTGGCACGAATGTGGCCGCGGTGCTTGGCAACCGGGAGGACCTGGTGCACTCCGTCGAGCGGATCGGAGCTTCCGTTGGTGAAAAGTTCTGGGCCCTGCCACTTTGGGATTTCTACTTCGACGCGTTGAAAAGCGATGTGGCAGACATGAAAAACGTCGGTGACCGCTCTGCCGGGACGATCGTAGCGGCAACCTTTCTAAAACAATTCGTGCCGGAGCAGATTCCCTGGGTACACCTCGACATCGCAGGCACCGCGTGGACTGACGCGGACACCGGCGCTTCCCCCAAGGGCGCAACCGGCTTTGGCGTCAGAACGCTTTTTGAGATCGTAAAATTGGGTATTGAAGGAATAACTGATTCAGGTACTTAATTCCACAGAGGGCGGACAGGCCATTATTTCTTGATCGGGATAGTGTTGTAAATCGTCGAGTTGGTTGAAATTTACTTTGACAGGAAATGCGTCGCCATACTATTTGTAAGCTACATTTTTTAGCATCGGGTACTAATAAGTTTAATAGGGAATCCCGTGAGAATCGGGAGCGGTCCCGCCGCTGTAAACGGGGACGAAATCCGGTCAAGCCACTTTCTTGCCTGAGCGAGAGGGGAAGGTTCGGAGAGTAGGGTGATCCGTGAGTCAGAAGACCTGCCTGATGCCGTTTGGTGAACCCGTACGTGGAAATATCGGGTAAGCCGGCATAAGGATCAAGTGAAACTGGGTGCAATCCTTAGGGCGTTTAGCTCTAGGGATTTTTTTTTGGTCTGATGCCCTTTTGGGCATCGCTTCTTTTCCGCGGCCTTATTGCTAATGCGGACCGGCGTGCGCCGAAGAAGGAACCTGAAACTGGCAAAATGTGGAGAATAGAAATGAAAAAAAAGATTTTGTGTGTGCTCTTGCTGCTGGTGTTCGTGCTCGCCGGTACCTTTAACTGCTTTGCGGCCCATGGCGAAAAGCCTCCGGCAAAGAAGGCGATTCTCCTGGTGGCTTTCGGAACAAGCGTTGTGTCGGCTCAGAAATCTTTCGACCTGATCGACGAGGCGGTCAAAAAGAATTTCCCGGGTGTTGAAACGAGATGGGCGTTCGAATCCAGGATCATTCGCGACAAACTGGCCGGGCAAGGCAAGGTGTTCCTTTCGCCCGTATCCGCCCTGGCAAAGCTGATGGATGAAGGCTACACGCAGGTTGCAGTCGTTTCGCTGCAAACCATCCCCGGGAAGGAATTCCACGAACTCAACCAAAATGCGCATCTTTTCGGACAGATGGCTGGAGGGTTCGAGCAGATTCAAGTTGCGTTGCCTCTGCTCTCTTCGCATGAAGATATGGCACGGGCGGCCAAAGCCATGTTGAAGAATATCCCCGCCGAAAGAAAGCCGGGTGAGGCTGTGCTGCTCATGGGGCACGGCGACGAGAAACACCCCTCCGATGCCATTTACCTGGCCATGCATCACATGGTGCAGGAACTCGATCCCAACGTTTTCCTCGCCACAGTGGAAGGCTACCCCGGCATAAACGATGTCTTGCCGAAACTAAAAGAGAAAAAACTCAAGAAGGTTTACCTCATACCTTTCATGGCCGTAGCCGGGGACCACGCTCTAAACGATATGGCCGGGGACAAACCGCAGAGCTGGAAGTCAATCCTGAGCAGGGAAGGCTTCACCTGCGAAGCCGTGCTCAAGGGAACCGCCGAATATCCGGAGATTGTCGATATCTGGATCGACCATCTGCGAGAGATTTACAATCGGCTTTAGAAATTTGTCCTGTACTCCATAGTTTTCGTGTTTTGCGGCTTTCGCCGGATGGAGGCCCGGGTGAGTATGGGAACGTCAGCCAGTTTGAGGGGTGCTGGAGTGGGTTCTTTAATGGAAAAGATATCTTTGCCAGGTTTCTGGAAGCTATGTTTGACTATTCCGGCGGTATTATCGGCAATCATGATCGCTTGCCCGGTGCACGGGCAAGTCTCTGTCCCGCCGGATACTTCTCCTCCATCCGATACTGCCGCTCCCTGGTTGGAATCCGCGTTCCCCAAGCTGCTGGGGTTGGAGTTTAACGGCGTTTATCAGGACATGCCGTCCTTTCACAGCCCGTATCAAGGCCAAAACAGCTTGAGTTATCTCCACGGTGCGGGGCAGGATGTCACCAGTACGTACGGGGCGTACTTCGGTTCACAATTGACTCCAAGGCTGCAAGCATATCTCGATTTCGGATGGTTCCTGGGATACGGGGTCAGTAACGGCACCGGACTCGGCGGGTATGTCAACGGGGACGTCGTCAGAGCAGGGTCCTCGAACCTGCCAAAGGTCCCCTATATCGCTCGCCTCTATGGCAAGTACACTATCCCGCTTTCCCTTGAAACCGAGAAGGTAGAACGGTGTATGGACCAACTCCCGGGCGACCGGCCGGTCGGCAGGTTGGAAATAAAATTCGGGAGGTTTGCTCTCACGGACGATTTCGACCAAAACCGTTACGCGAACAATAACCACACGCAATTCCTCAATTACGATTTCCTTTACAATACGACATGGGACTATGCCGCGGATACGAGGGGGTATAGCTACGGAATTGTCACATCCCTCTTCCAACCACGATGGAGGCTTACTTTCGGGGCCTTTATGGAGCCCAATACGCAGAACGGTGCGGAGTATGATTTCCCTGACGACCTCGGCACCCAAGTCCAGGAACTCGGGTACAATCTCGAACTCACTCTGAAACCCAATGACGCAGGCACGGTAGTTCGTTTGCTCACTTTCCTCAATCAGGGAAGGATGGGCAGTTATGATGCGGCGCTGGCGTTAGGACGCGCCACCTCCACGACGCCGGATATCCTGGCCGTTGAGCAACTCGGCGGCAACAAATACGGTTTTGGATTGAATTTCGAACAGCCGCTGGCCGACAACGGGGAAACGGGTATTTTCGGCCGCATCGGCTGGAACGACGGGAATCACGAGAGTTGGAGCTACGTGGAATCCGACCGTCATGCGAGCCTCGGCGCGCAGGTAAGCGGCATACATTGGAAAAGGCCTGACGACTGTCTGGGTATCGCCTATGGGGTAAATGGTTTGTCAGGTCCGCACGAGGACTACCTCGAGGCCGGTGGGATCGGCATGCTGTTGGGAGACGGGAACCTGAATTACGGCCTCGAGCAGGTCATGGAACTCTACTACCGCATCCAGGTATGCCGTTTTGTGCAAATAAGTCCGGACTTTCAATTCATCCAGGACCCCGGCTACAACAGGGACAGGGGGCCTGTCGAGGTATACGGCGTGAGGTTGCACGTGATGTATTGAGATTTGGCGAATATGCCCGGTCCGTGTCACAGCAACATATTTGTACGCTTGTGTTAAATCACTGTGCTACCCTTATCTTCAGGTTGTTTAGCTTCTCCATGAGTTCTGCGGGAGCTTGTGCACCTCTTTGGTCGATCACGTGGGGCGTGAGCGCCACCAGGAGTTCTGTGCGGTTTACGCTGGTGGACTTTGCGGAGAACAGGGGCGAAAGCAGGGGTATGTTCTCCAGGTAGGGGATCCCTGTTTTGCCGGTCTGGTTCTGCGAGTCGATTATCCCGCCGATTACTACCGTACAGCCGTTCTGGGCAAGGAGGGTGGTCTTGATGTCCCTTTCGGTAAAAGTCGGCGCGGTATTGTTGGCGCCGACCGTGGCGTTGGTGTCCGTCCGGCGAATGATTTGTTCGAGTTCGATGCGGACAAGGCCTCCGGCGTTTATGTGCGGCGTTACGTTCAGGATGACACCGGTTTCAGCGTACTGGATTGTGCTGAAAACCGAGTTCGCCAGGGTCCCGGTCTCGGTGGTGGCGTATGAACCCGTTGGTACCGGCACGCTGCCGCCTACCGTGATACTTGCCTGCATATTGTCGGTCGCCAGAAGCGTCGGAGTGGAAAGTACGGTAACGTTGGTCTTAGACGCCAGGGCGCTAAGGAGCACTGCTATGTCCTGCGAGCCGGCGACCCAGGCCAGGCCGAGCCCCCCTCCCGCTTGAGCCAGACTGAGAGGAAACGCTCCGGCCACAGTGGATGAAGACGTGCCGGACGAGTTGGTAGTCGTACTCACTTGATTCGACAGACCGCCGAAAGAGAGACTGTATCCGGTATTGTTGGAGGGGTGAGTCTGAAAGTAGTATTGGAGCCCATAGCTGAACTCCTTGGTCAACTGCACTTCTGCAACCATAACTTCGATCAGCACGGCCCTCGGAAGAATATCAAGAGTTTCGATCTGTCTTTTTTATCTTTCCATAATCGACGGCGTTGGCCCGGACGACTATGGCGTTATTGACATCGTCGGCAATTATCATCACCTCGCCGGTGAAAACGCCCCCCGGTTTTGGCGGCCCTGACGATGCGCCGGTCGCGCCTGCGCTGCCGGATATGCCGCCCGAGGTGCGCGAGGCGCCCCCATAGGAGCTTCCGGTTCCGCCTGTAGAGGAGGATGTTCCGAAAGTCCCCGTGGAGCCTGTACTCCCTGAAGTGGAGCTGAAAGGGGAGCTTCCTCCACCTATGGAAGAACCTCCACCTATAGAAGACCCTCCGCCCATGGACGACGATCCGAGTCCCCCGCCTGTCCCGCTCGAACCCCCGAAGGCGGAGCTGGCGGCGGAGCGCCCGGAAGGTACAATCTGCTGTCCCATACCGCCGCCGCCACCGCTGATCCCGAACACCTGGGTCAGAATCTGGGAGATATCATGAGCCAAACCGTTCTGGACGAAATAGACGTGGATGTCCTCCATGTTGCCCACCCCCCGCACATCAAGCGCCTCGATCCATTGCTTGGCAGACTTGAGCAGTTCGGGGTTCTGGGCCATGACGAGCACGCCTCCGAAGCTGTTTAGAGGCATGAATGCCAGGCTGCTCTTGATGGCGCTGTCCTTGAACCCCCCGAGCTTCCCCATGAGCGTCTCCATGCCCTGAATGATTTCCTGGGGGGCAACGGTATAGACGGGGACGATCTCCATGCTGATTTCCTTGAGAACGTTTATATCGATCGTCTTCAAAAGACTCACAAGAGAGCGGGCGTTGTCGGTGTCTTCGACAAAGATAAGGGTATTTGAATACGGTTCGGCTATGACCTTCCTGCCCGGCGTCAAAAAGGGCGTTATAAGGTTGGTGGCCTGCTTCTGGTCGATGAACCGCAGCCGGTAGATCACTATGAGCGGCCTGGACGCCTTGTCTTGCCCCAGCAGCGACTCGGTGGCCATGGGGATTCCAGCGCCGGCCTTCTGGGAAGCCTGAATATAGTAGAAACCCTTCTTCGGAATGACGCTGATCCCGTTTGCCTCGTAGGCCTTCGTCACCATCCGAAGGAGTTCCTCGTTGTCGTAATCGCCTTCGATGTACATGCTGACCCGGCCCTGGAGGGTCTGGTCCATCACGTAATTGATCTTTAACTGATCTGTGAATATCTGGTTGGTAACCTCGGCGACATCGGCTTTTTCGAAATTGAGGACGATCCGCTGTTTTTCGCTGACCGGAGGCACAGGCGCCCCGCTAGGCGCCTCCTGGCCCGGGGGACTGACAAGCCCGGTCTCAACGGGGGAAACCACGGGCTTTATCGATACTACCTTCTTGGGTGGCTTGGTTGCACCGATTGAAACCGATTTGCTCGCCTCACCTGCCTGCTGTCCCGGCGTTTGTGGAGGAACCGCTTCCTCGCCTGGTGAGGTGCAATAGATGCCCTCGGGAGGCATGTTGGAATCGGCAGGCCTTGACTGCGGACCCTGGCTGATCGGACTTTGCGGTGCAGACTGGCATGAAACAAAAGTAAGAGCCAATATTATTACAATTATAGAGCGGCATGTCTTCATTCGATTGTCCCCCCTCCTGCCGGCACGATTGACGGCAGCCCGCACCATAGCATAACCGGCAGACGCATGAAAGCATTGACTCACAAGTCCGGCCCGGCATAAAACCGGCCGCACTGGCCGCGCCGCATAATCATCAAGTCATGTGATTTCGTCGTCTAGGACTTTTCTCCTTTTTCCATGAGTGCCGCAAGGATTACATTTACAACCAGGTCGGGACCTCGTTTGCTTTGAATCTTCTGTATGTTGATCTCTTGCACAAGTATGGCGAATTGAGAACTTCTGACCCTACTGAGAAAATCGTGTAGCCCGTCGATGGTGGTCATGAGGTTGAACCTGAGATGCACTTCCTGGTAAAGGCCATATTCCTTGCTGGCGAGCACCTGGTAGGTCTTGATGTCGAGTTTCCCGCTGCCTTCGCCTCCCTTGGGTGAAAGCAGGTCCCCCAGGGAAGCCGCGAGTTGATACGGGTCGGTGCCCTGGAAAAGCTTCTTTTGCATCTCCTTGACTTCTCCCTCCTGTTTTGCGAGGTCCTCCTGTATGCTTTGGCCCTGCTTGAGCTTCTCCTTGTACCTGGTTATGGTTTCCTGCTGTTGTTTTATCTTTGAATCGAGCGCCTCTTTCTGATCGACCACCGGGGCGATCCAGACGAAATCGGCCGCGGCCAGCACTAATACCACGATGGCCAGGGCCGCTATCGACCACTTGTGTTTTCTTATGTCGCCAGTCCCTATTCTTACATCCGGGAATTTGATCTTCATTGCTGGGAGCCTCCTGGGGTCTGCTGATCATCGTCGCCCGATGCGTCCTGCCGCGGCCCTTCATCGGCCTCATCTCCAGACTCCGCGCCTTGCCCGGGGCCTTGTACGCTTCCTGATTCATCGGGCGCCGGGGCTTCCGGGTCAGCGACGAAGGCCGGGCCAGCCGGTTCCGCCGGCATCCCTTCAAGGCTCTTCCTCAGCTTCTCCATATCCAACTGAAGCTGGACGTTAAACCTTTCCTGGTTCGTGCCGGGGTCACGAGTGACCGGTGAAGCGAACTTCACGTCGGTAAGCCCGTCGGTCTTCGACAGGTCCGCCAGGTATTTGATCGCCGATTTGCTCTCGCCCCTCAAAATGAGCTGCCCGTTTCGAAGCGAGAGATAATTGAGCCAGGTATCCTCGGGGGTGAGCTGGGTAAGAAAGCTCATAAGCTCCATGAGCTGGTAGTCTGTGTTGTTGAACTCCGACAACGTTTTCTGATCTTCGCGGAATTTGGTTATGCGAGTCTTGAGCTGTTCGATCGGCTTCCACCGTGTATCGAGTTGATTAATCTCAGCCTTTAGGTGATTGCTGGTCTGCTCCAGGTTCCGGAGCGAATACGCCTCATAGAAGCCGTAGAGGGCGAAAATAAGGACGAGGGCTGCCAGGGGCGCGGTGATGCGCGGGACCTCCCAAGGCTTCAGCAGGATTTCGTCCTGGAAGGTGTGAACGGCATCCTGTTTGAGCAGGCGGCGGATCCAGTTGGTGACAAAAGACCCCGAGATCTCCTGCACCGTCACCGGCAATCCCTGCTGTGTCCAAGAATCGCCCGGCCCCCCTCCCGGTGACCTGCACTCATCGGGAGCGCAGATAAGACGAATGCTCGGTTCACATTCGTGGTTGCCGATGCACTTGAGATTTTCGGCAAACAGGCGCAGGCAAGTAGAAGATTTTCCGACCACCGATGAGTCCAGAAACTCTCCCCGGTAGAAGCGGTGCACTTCGAGGTTGTTCTCGTCCAGACCGCGCGCCAGTGTTTGGGTCTGTTCTTCGTCCTCGTTTGCAGCCGGCAGGAAGCTGGCAAACGAAAGCGCACTGGGCATGACGGCGAAGGTGTGAAAAAGATGTCCGTTGAGCGCCTGGTTGAGCTTGTCGTAAATTTCGCCCTGAATGGAAAAAATCGGCACGGAGATATGATGTTCCAAAGCGACCGGAGGCCCGAAGAAACGAAAGGTCGAGCCGTTTTCGTAAAAGATGTTTTCCTGCCAGTCGAAATTGATCGCTTCGTCGAGCTGGTCCTTCAGCGACAAGGGATAGTGTTCCCTGTGCACGGAATAGAACACGCCCGATACTATCGCCAGCAGTGCGCTCCCCTTCCTTGTCCAGGGTTTGAAATTCAAACGTTGGAGATGATCGAAAACCGATTCTCCCTGGGGAATATGGAACTGTTCGGACGGGCCGATTTCCCATGTTCTCCATCGCCTGTTCGCCTGAAGCATCTCGATCCTCTGAGGCTCCACGTAGACAGCGTTCAGATGGGACGGCCTGTATTTGATTATGCCCTTCAGCATTAAACTTCCTCTTTCAAGGTCACCGGGCAGGCCCCCTTTAAAAGAAGGCATGGGGAGATTTCCGACTCCGCATCTCACCCTCTCCACGTCTTTTCACTCTTCACTAATCACTGATTACTATCACTGCCCTAAAGGACCTTCCTGCTCAATATTTTGTATGGCTGTTGATCGCCATTCTCGCCCACAAGACGCACCTCAAGCCAGATCCCCACACTCGGCAGCCCGTTGAACGTCTTTCCGAAGGAAAGAATGCGATATAGGCCGCCGGATTTCCATGTCAAGGGATTGGGGGCCGTCTGTCCCTGTTGTTGGTTCATTTCTTGCGGCATACTTGCATTGTTGCCGTATATCGTCAATAGACTGAACAGGGAATTCTTTCCTGGAACCAAAAGCCCATCAAAGATTTCGGGTAACTTGCCTCTCTTTTGATCCGTTCCGCTGTCGATGCCGTAAAAAAGCTGGTGGCTCATGCCGGGGATGAGCAGCAGTTGGTCCAGGCTCGTCAGAGGAGCGTTGAACGGGATGTAGTTCAGGCCCGCCCGAGTGTATTCGTTTTTTTCCATCCCCTGGGGTCGCGGGTCATCGTCAGGATCTATGAAATCGGCTATCCGGGCCGCCAGCCGCTCAGAGGCCGCTTGATTTGCGCCGGCTTTGACAAGGGCCTTCTTGAGTTCCTCTTCCTGGGCGATGTTGACGTTTACTTTTAACTCCTCGGATTCCATAATCACTACTGCGACGCCGGTTTTATACTCGACTGTTCTGGGCCGCCCATCAGGCTCCCAGTCCAAATCGGGCTGTTGACCCTGGCCTTGGCCCGGCAGTGGATTAGGCGGTTTCATTCGCGCCAGGGCCTCATAGCATCCCCCGGTGGCAAGATAGAGGGCCTGGGACCTTCGTATCGCATGAAGCTGGTCCTCCCCCTGGATGCGGGTTTGGGCGCTTATCTGGAACCCAAACCACATGATGAGGGCGCAAATCCACAGGACGGCAAGAAGGACTACCCCCCTGTTATCCGGCGCCGCAGCATGGAATATGCGGGGAGCCCAAAGAGCAAACCGGGTGAATTTGCGAAACGATGCCTTATTCATTGACACCTGGGACCGTCCCCCCCGTGACCTGCGTCTGCGTCTTGTCAACCTCGACCGGAAATGGCGCGTTCACCATAAGTCTTCTGGAATGGCCTGTCGGCTCCTTCCCCTTCCACTTCACGAGTACTTCCACGGGCAGTTCATCCCTGGTTTGCAGGGAGT
Source organism: uncultured delta proteobacterium (assembly GCA_963826655.1). Classification (GTDB taxonomy): domain Bacteria; phylum Desulfobacterota; class Syntrophobacteria; order Syntrophobacterales; family Syntrophobacteraceae; genus SbD1. The sequence continues at coordinate 48,838 of CAWGZP010000170.1, read as the reverse complement.
CCTGAAATTGCTTTGACTCCTTGCCTGCGTAGCCAAGGGCGAACTCCGGGAAATCTACACCGTAGGAGCCGATTGAGGCCGCCTGCGCATGTGAGGTTTTGTTGGCAAGGAATTGTTCGGTAATCTTGCCATGATATGGATCCAGCACGAGTTCGGAATAATATAGCACCCTGGCTTCCGGATCGTACGTGTAATTGACGACTATGGACACGCCCAGTGAGATCGCCTTGACCGAATGAGAGGTCACGAAAGTGATCGAGTTGGGCTGCCCGACAAAAAGCATACGCGAGTTGTCGGAAAACTTGATCGGCGTCACCTCGCATTCGGCCAGTTGCCGCTGGAGCAAATCGATCAACTGGAAAGCAGGGTCAGTTTTTTCATTCTGAACGCCTTCCCATACCCGCAAGGCAAATGCGAAGCAGACCGACAGAATGCCGACTACGACCACCGAAAGCGACATCGCGATGAGCAGTTCGATAAGGGTAAAACCGTCAGAACGAGTTTTCAGTTTTGAGTTCTTAGTTTTCAGTTTTGAGTCTTTTTTCAGTAACCGCTCCCCGTTTCTGCTCTTTTATCTGTGTACATCTGCGGATTGCCCTTATTTCGGGTTTGGCACTATGATACTAAACTCCAGGCTTGCCTTCCCGTAATTCAGCATCACGCGGCACAACTGCCCCACACCGGCCCCCGTCACCGGTCCCGTCTCCCCGAGGTGGACCGGCAACAGGGAAATGCCGACCACCGGGGCGCCATCGAACTCTTCCAGACGTATAAACCCCTGCGTCGCCTTCACCGGGTCGGCAAGGATGATTTGGGCGGCGGACTCCAACAGGGGTTGAACGTGGGCCTTTTCCTTCAGATTGATCTTGTAGCGCAGAGACTCGGAGATGACCCCCATAACGGCCCCGATTATCAAAGTGGCGATCGCCAGGGCAACCAGCATCTCCAGGAGCGTGAAACCTCGCATGCGCGCCGGCGAGCGCAGGGCTGACACCGAGAGGGGCTTCACTCCCGTGTCCGCGCTTTGAGTTTTTTCTTTCATGGCGTCATTTCTTTCTCACTAGCGATACAGTTCCGAACAAAGGATGAATGGAAATGTGGTAGGTGCGCTCGTGATCGAAGATGACGTCAAAATCATTTCCTACAAGGCTTCCATCCGGGTGAAAAGTGATAACGAAATCGCCCGAATCCGGGTCCTGCTGCAAGTGTTCGGAAAAAACCTCCGCGTTTAGAGGTATTGGTTTTCCGGGCCTTTCAAAACCGTAAACCCGTGCAGCCCCGTTGATCCTGAAAACCACCGGATGCCCGCTGTTCATGGCCCAGAGGCGGCTCCTCTTTAAGGTATCAGTGAAGTTTTGAAGAAAATCGCTGTCTTGAACCTGCTTCCAATTGGAACCGACCCTGGGCACGATTACGGCCACACTAAGCGAGATGATCGCGAGTACGATGATCATCTCGAGCAGGGTAAAACCGCGCGGCCGAATGGGACATCACCGAGGAACCTGGACGGGCGCCGGGCTCCGGTGTTTTTGTTTCGATAATCAACGGTTCAAAAAGACACCTGGAATCGGGCTTGCGCCGCAATGACGATCTCCTGATTTCTTTTCAGATATTTTTGCTAGAACTTGATGTCGTTTATGCCGAATATGGCCGAAAACATGCTGATGACCATCAAACCGATCAGGCTGCCCGTGAACAGAATAACGAGCGGCTCCATCAGGGCCATTATCCTTTGGAGCGTCCTCTGGAGTTCTTTTTCAAAGAAATCCGAAAGCGACAGGAGTCCCGCCGCCGTGTTGCCCTGCTCTTCGGATATGCGAAGCATAGTTCCCATACGCGGCGGGAAAGTCGAGTTGGAGCGAAAGAAATTACTCATCGACTTTCCGGTTTTGATCTCATTGTGCAAGGGCGCTATGGACTCCCTGAGGACGAAATTCAGTATCAATTCTTCCCCGAGGCCGAGAGCACGCAGAAGCGGGACACCCGACTCCAGCATGGTCCCAAGGGTTCTGCAAAACCGGGTAAGTTCGCTGTGCAGGATCAGATAGCGGGAAATAGGGAACCAGAACAAAAATTTGTCGAGGTATTTTCTTGTCTCCGGCTTACGCAGTAGGTATCTGCCGCCCCAAAAGCCGACTGCCAGAATGATCGGTACGGTCCATCCGAACTCCCTGAGCCACGCCCCGGCATCGACCATGACCTGTGTTAGGAAAGGGACCTTCTGGTTCAAATCGTGGAAGATCTGCGCGAACTTGGGAATTACATAGACCAGCAGGATCATCATCGAAACCAAAGATGTGCCCAGCAGGATAACAGGGTAGATCATCGAGGAGATCATGGCCTGCCTGAACGCGCGCCGCCGCTCCATGTACTCCGCCAGGCGACGGATAATCGGCCCGATAGTGCCGCTCGCTTCGCCGGCCCTTATTATGTGACCTGATAGGGTCCCGAAAACGTCCCTGGACTGGCTTAGTGCGCTGGACAAATCGTTCCCGCCCTGAACGCTTTCGAGCAGATCGTTCACCATCTTCTGAAACCGCTTGTTGGTCTGATTGCCGGCGATCAGACCAAGGGCGCGGTCGACCGGCAGGCCCGCCAGAATAAGGTCTGCGAGGTCGTAAAAAAAGCGGATTACATGTTCTTCGGGGATGCGGCGCTTCTGCTGGCTTTTTACGGCCTTGATTCTGACCGGAAAAAGCTTGCCGGACTTGAGCTTTCTGGCGGCCTCGATTTCGGAGACCGCCTCGAGTACTCCGCGGTGAACCGTCCCGCTTGCATCCTTCGCCTGGTATTGAAAAAAGCTCATGTTTTCATAACCAATTCAAAATTTAGGAATTTAGGGATTTGAGAATTTTAATTCCTCAATTCCTCAATCTGTTTTTCGCTTCCCTAAAGCGACAGACTCGTAACCCTGAGCACCTCGGAAAGTGTCGTTACGCCTTCGAGCACTTTTTGGAACCCGTGGTACACAAGCGGCCGATAGCCCGCTTCTGAGGCTGCCAGCGCAATGGCGCCGGCGTCCTTGCCTGCGACGATGGCCGACTTTATGGCCTCGTTTATCGGGAGGATCTCGAATATCGCCTGCCGGCCTCTGTACCCGGTGTGTCCGCACCTGTCGCACCCCTTGTTCTGATAGAGTACAAGGGATTCGGGCAGGTCCGGAAGTATCTGGCTCATTCGCGCCCTGTCGCCCTCGCGCGCCGTATATTCCGACTTGCAATGAGGGCAGAGCACGCGGACAAGGCGTTGCGCCATGATCGCAAGAAGCGAATCGGCCATTAGGAAAGATTCAATGCCTATGTCGCGAAGGCGCGTGATGGCCCCCGGGGCGTCGTTGGTGTGCAGGGTCGACAAAACAAGGTGTCCGGTCAGGGCCGATTCGATAGCTATGTCGGCGGTCTCTCTGTCGCGGATTTCACCTATGAGCAGGACGTCCGGGTCCTGCCTCACCAGGGAGCGCAGGGCATTGGCAAAGGTCAGGTCGATCTGAGGCTTTACCTGGACCTGGTTTATTCCGTTTATCTGGTATTCGACCGGGTCTTCGACCGTGATGATCTTGCGCGCGACAGTGTTGAGTTTTTTCAAAACGCAGTAGAGCGTCGTCGTCTTGCCGGACCCTGTCGGCCCGGTCACAAGGATCATGCCGTAAGGGCGCTCGATCAGGTCCTCGACATAGACCAGGTCCTTGCCGTCCATGCCGACGTTGGCCATGTCGTAGTCGACGCTTTCCTGCGCGAGGAGTCGCAGGACTACGCTCTCCCCGTAGATGGTCGGCACGCTCGACACGCGGATATCAACCTCGCGATTGCCGAACCGTATCTTGATCTTACCGTCCTGAGGCAGGCGCCGTTCGGCAATGTTGAGGTTGGCCATCAGCTTGAGCCTGCTCACGATAGCCGACTGCATCGTTTTCTGAGGCTGGTCGAGATCGAACAATACGCCGTCGACCCGGCATCGTACTTGAAAAGAGCGTTCGAAAGGCTCGAAATGGATGTCTGAGGCCCGCATATCCAGTGCGCGCGAAATAAGTACGTTCACCAGCCGGACGATCGGCGCCTCCTGGGCCAGGCCCTTCAGGTGTTCCAGGTCTTCCTCGGCGCCTATGGCGATCCCGTCCCTGGATTCAGCCTCAGCCTCCCGGGCCGCTGTGCCGTAAAGCCGGTCGATGGCGGTCCGGATCTCTTCTCGCTGCCCGATGCAAAGGCTCAGTTCCATTCCCGAAAAATAGCCGGCTACCGTGTTGATGATCGGCAGGTTCAATGGATTGTTCGTTACAACCCTCACCCGGCCGCTTTCCACCTGAATGGGCAAGACAGCGTGCTTGCGAAGGAAAAACATCGAAACGCCCTCAAGAAGCACCGGCTTTTCCGGGTAGTCCTCGCGCTCGAGCATCGGGATGCCCAGATAACTGGACAGCACTCGAAGAATGCGGTTCTCATCGGTGATTGTAATGTTTTCGAAAGCATCCAGCAGTGGAAGGCATTCGACGAATAAAAAATACTGCAACTGCAGTGTCTGCTCGTCGATCAGATTGAATTCCTGTCGAAACGCATCTAAAAGGGAAGTTCGTTCTTGCATGAATGTCCTGGAAAATGAGTTTGAGTCAGGGTATTTGAATCGAAACCTTGAATTAAAGTCTTTGAGTTAAAATCTTTGAGTTAAAATCTTTGATTTTGAATATTTGACCCAGAGTATTCGAGCTAAAATCTTAGAGCTAAAATTCTTGGAATTAGAATGTTTGGGCCGGAATATGACCAGTAACCCCCCGTCGCTTCTGCCGCCCGTGTAGAAGGGTGGCCGGAGGATTTTTTCGATCCAGTCCCGGAAATAGTGCGGCCCGCTACCGCCCCCCGACGGATGAAATCGGCGCAATCGCTGCTTTGCCGGGACCCAAAACTTGCTCAGATGTTAGCAACATTCGCCGCAAAAGTAAACGAGGTATCGGAAAAGGTGCTCGTAACATGCCAAAATCAGGAGAAAAGCCCCATCGGGCAGTGTTTAGTCTCGAGTTACTGAAACTCTTTGTCTCCAATATCATCATGGTGTTTCCTTATTGGACTGTTTTTCGTAACATGGATGGGATTACAATTAGGCGTCTATCCGAAAACAATTAGGATAAAATCGGAAGCGGGGACCGGGGAGCGCCGGGCAGGAGCAGGAATGCCCGCTTTCGACTTATGTTTATTTGAAGCAGTAAGCAAGGGCACGAATCGGAAATCCTCGCTTCTCGCTTCGTCTATTTAGAGACACCAGACAGGAGTGGTTTGATGAAATGTGAACAGAAGTCCTGCGCAAGCTGTTCGAGCGGCGCCAAAAAAAAATCCAAAGAAGAGCTTATCAGTTGCCGGTTGTCGCGCATCAGGAACAAGATTTTGGTGATGAGCGGCAAAGGGGGAGTGGGCAAGAGCAGCGTTGCCAGCTACCTGGCTTTGGCCCTGGCGCAAAAGGGGTTCCAGGTGGGACTTTTGGACATAGATTTGCACGGACCGTCCATACCGAGGATGTTTGGGCTCAAAAGACCCCTGGACGTCACTGCCGAGCGTGAAATCATCCCGTACGACTATAGCCCCAATCTGAAGATCGTTTCGATCGAATCGATGCTGGAGGATACCGATTCGGCAATAATCTGGCGGGGACCTTTGAAACACGGGGTAATAAAGCAGTTTCTATCCGATTGCAGGTGGGGGGACCTCGATTTTCTGATAATAGACTCGCCTCCGGGCACCGGGGACGAGGCCCAGAGCATCTCCAGCCTGATTCCCGATGCGAGGGCGTTGATCGTCACTACCCCACAGGAGGTGGCACTCGCCGATGTGAGGAAATCGATAAACTTTTGCCGCAAGGTGGACCTCCAGATCCTGGGGCTTGTCGAGAATATGTCCGGACTTTTTTGCCCGCACTGCAATCAGTTTATTCCCATTTTCCTGACCGGCGGCGGCCGTAGGACATCGGAGGCGATGAAAGTGGAATATCTCGGTGCACTGCCTTTCGACACGGAGGTGGTCGAACGTGGGGACCGAGGGGACCTCGTGGTCGAAGAGAACGGGACCAGGCCGTTCACAAGCGCTCTGGTGGAATTGACGAAAACGGTCCTGGAAAAAATTGGTGAACAGATCCCCCGCTCTTAGCCCGCCGGAATTGATAAACCCACCGGGGAACGTACGCAAAAGCGAACGGAAGCTTGTAGTAGAGCGGAGTTTATTTTAGAAGCAAGTGGGGGACCGATAAAATTCCCCTGCCCCCTTTTAATTGGGGGGATTTGACGCAGCCTGTTGATGGCGGCCTCCGGAGGATAAAATGTTTAGAATATCGCTTGACCAGGTTTCGCTCGAAGATGAGCAGAAAAGTGCACTGATGCAGATGTGGCGCCAGTGCATGCGCCGAATAATCGTTAGCACCACCCTTGCCGGGAGCGGTCATCCTGGCGGTTCGATGTCCTCGCTTAACCTTCTTTTGATGCTCTACGCCACGATGTCTCACGACCCCGGCGACCCATGCCGGGTGGATCGTGACCGGCTCGTAGTCAGCATGGGCCACGTAAGTCCCGGCGTTTACAGCGTGCTTTGCGAGTTCGGATACCTGAGCGAAGACAATTTCTGCCTGGAATTCAGGCGCGCCGGATCGGCCTTCAGCGGGCATGTGGAATCCTGTGTTCCGGGCGTCGAATGGAACAGCGGGGTCCTGGGACAGGGCCTTTCCGCCGGGACCGGAATGGCCCTCGGACTGAAGCTCCAGGGGAAAAAGAACCGGGTTTTCGTGCTCATGGGGGACGGGGAGCAGCAAAAAGGCCAGATCTCGGAGGCTCGCCGCTTTGCGGTCAAATACGGCCTGAACAACATGGCCTGCCTGATCGACCGCAACTACCTCCAGATCTGTGGAAGCACGAACACGGTGATGCCTCAGGACATAAGGGCCGACTATGCCGCTGCCCATTGGAATGTGGTCTATATCGACGACGGCCATGACTTCGACGCTATTTTTCAGGCGCTTCGAAGTGTTTACCTCTACGAGGCAGGCGACCCGCGCTATCCGGTTGCGATCATAGCCCGTACGGTAATGGGCAAGGGCATATCGTTCATGGAAAATAAGGCAAAGTATCACGGCAGCACTCTCAACGAGGAAGAGGCCGCAAGGGCACTCGATGAACTCGGGGTCGACAACCCCATACCCGAGCTGAGTCCAAGGCGGCGTGCCTGTTCAGTTTCCCGGGAACATTTCTCGCGGCCGCTCGTTTATCCCACCATCGAGACCGGCACGCCCAGGACTTACGGTACGGAGACCCGCACCGACAACAGGTCGGCTTACGGGGCGGCACTTGAGGATCTGGCCGTTCTCAACAACTCCGGGCCGGTGCCGAGGGTCATCGGGTTTAGCTGCGACCTCGAAGGTTCCGTAAAAATGGGGGGGTTCCACAAGGTCTCGGGCAGCGCCTATTTTGAGTCCGGTATCGAAGAACACCACACGGCCACAGCTTCGGGTGCGATCAGCCGGGAAGGCTTCGCCACCTTTTTCAGCACTTTCGGCATGTTCGGTGTAACGGAAGTGTACAGCCAGATGAGGTTGAACGACATCAACAATACGAGCCTGAAGCTCGTCTGCACTCACCTTGGACTCGACGTTGGAGAAGACGGTCAGACGCATCAGTGCATAGACTATATCGGGCTGCTTCGGAACCTGTTCGGTTTCTCCATATTCATTCCAGCCGATCCTAACCAGACCGACAGGATTATCAGGTACGTGGCGGCGCGCCCGGGCAATTTCTTCGTTGGAATGGGCCGCTCCAAGCTCGCACCGATCACCGGCGAATCGGGCCAACCCGCGTTTGCCGGCGATTACAGCTTTTCACCGGCAAAGGCCGACTGGCTACGGCATGGCGGCGAGGCGGCAATCCTGGCGTATGGGCCCATGATCTTCGAGGCGGTGAAAGCCGCCGAAAAGCTGTCTGAAAATCACGGGGTGAGCGTGGCCGCGCTCAATTTCGCATCGATCAGGCCGCTGGACGTCGAGTCGATCATCCGGGCCGCCAAAACGGGTCTCATCGTGACCGCCGAGGACCACCGGATAGATAGCGGCCTGGGGTCCATGGTGGCGGCAATCATCGCAGAAAATTCACTGCCGTGCAGGCTTGTAAGGCTGGGCGTAACAAAGTACGGCTCCTCCGGAAAGCCCGAGGATCTTTACGGCTCCGAAGGGATCGACAGTGAGGGGATCATGAAAGCCGTTTTACAAGCGCGGGCAGTTGCGCCCTTAAAGAGGTGAGCGCCTTTGTCATAAAATAGTCGCTGAACGGATTTCGATCCGGCGGGAAAGTGCGCGCGAAAAGAGGTGGCAGGATCGGCCGGGCCGGAGCGACCAGCGAGCCGAGATAGCGCATAAGCGGCAAGTCGAGCATGCGGTCCCTCAGCTTGCCGGCAGTTGTGTTTGCAAACAGCCTCAGGAACCAGTTCTGGCTTAGCCAGCATTTTACGATCTTCTCTTCTGTCGGGACCGGCAACCCGAGTCGCGCGAACTCCAGGAACCGGCGGTAGTGCGTTGCGAGGTTGAAAAGCCGGTCCCGTCTTGCAATCTCTTTCAAAAGACCGGTGTATTCGAGCGAGCGAAGTCCGGATAGCCGGAGGGCTTCGAGTTCCGATTCGAGGAGCCGGTGGCACTCTATCGTTGAGAGCCCTTTTACCGAGCAGTAACTTGTCGATTGGCTCAGCTCCTCTATCAGGGGATGCCAAACCGCATCGGCCAGAAAGTGGGAGGCGAAGCCCAGCGACCAGGAGGACGTGGACGTGGAGACGTGGTGGTGGGACAAGGGTTTTATTGCCGCGTGCGCTCTTTCCCCCTGGACCCAGTCTCCAATGATGGATGTCCCTTCTCGATCCAACAGGCTATGAAGCGCATCGCCCAGGGGCGACAGCGAAAACGAAGGGAAGTCGTAATAGAATATATCCGGTGAAACGGCCCCGATATGAAACGCCGGGAGATCGGAGACTGCTGCGGACGAAGCGCAGCCTGCACAACTGTTCAGGACCTCATCGGCAAGGTAGATATGAAAACGCTCTTTGGGCATTATTGTGGATTTCCGGTAGGAGAGGCTGAAGCCAGTGGGGCGCAGAATCGAGTGTTCCCGAACGCAGGTTCCACCGCCATCACTTATTGAGATAGTCGCCACGGAATTGGAATGCTTGGATCATTTCTGCTCGTAGAATTCATCAGAACCTCAAACTGTTGCTGTGTCAAATAACCTTGAGAGCGTAGACGTTCGAAAAGATCGTAGGGGTGGCAGACTCTTCCCCTTCCAAGTTCTGCCAGAGCGAGCATGGCAGCATGTTTGTCCCTGGTGACCAGGACCGAGTCACCATCTGAGTCAGTCAATGCCCAAGCTATACTCTCGTGTTCCGCTAGATTTGCTGTCCCGCCGGTCCCGGTACGGAGATGGTCATATAAAATGGCGCCAGCCTCGCTGCCGACGGTCACCGTAAAAGATGTAATGATTGCTGCCCCAGTGGTCTCGGACCTCGCTGTGAGCACCGATTGCCTGCGTCCAGAACGGTCCCGGCCTGCTGCCTGAGCAGTCGCATCTGCCAATATTAACTCGTTGCTTGGCCAAGTGGAGAGGTCACTTGAGGGTACTGCACAGGCTATGTCACTGAACACCATATCGTCGAGTATCCACTTCATATTACCTACCTCCACGCGAGCAACTCCTTGGCTCGTCCAAATGAAATAGTGGAGTCCTCCAACGCTTCTATTACCAACTTTGCAGCTAAACCATCCATGAGCGGCGTCAGATTTTCCTGAAGTTCCGGATAAGCAATTAATGACGATGAACTTATTCTCTCTGTTTCAAATCGGTCCCCAGGCATATCCGGCTGAATATTCATTTTAGCCAGATCATAGGCAATTTCAGAATCGATCAGTGTGCAGTTCCCAGCATGCCAAATCGCGCCCTCAAATGAAAGACCCCAATATTTTGCAAACTCGTAGACCAAATAGGCTGGATCTTCCGGCAAATTTCTAGTTTCTGCCCATTCACGAACCTGTCTTCGAGGCGCCAGGAAAGCGGGAGCAAATCCGCGGGCACGTTTTTCTATAGTTTCCTGCCAATTGCAGATGGCGCATTCTACTCTTGTGGCGATGGCGGCTTCGCCGCCGTCATGCAGCAAATGGCACATCTCATGAGCAAGGATAGCTCGACGAGAGAGGCTGTATCCGACCCTCCTCGTGCCGGTGTTCAGAAGTATCACGGGTACAGCACCAGTCTCCCAAATACTCGCTGCTTCAATGCTGGGAGTCGAGAACTCCGTACGAGCGATGTGTACACACAGGTGTGTCAACCTACTCTCAAGCTCGAAGATAGGTCCGTCTGCGGGGACGAGCAGAGCTCTAGCGGCCTCCCCGAGTTCATAACCGTTTTCCCACGGTTGCAGGCGCTGCGAAGGTCCTTGGAGATTCCTATATTGGTCGAATGAAGGTTCTCTGCCTTGTGCGATCAGCACATCTGCCAATGCTCGTCCGATTTCAGAAGCTGTGGCCAATAAACGCAGATCGGTCGGTTTCAGGATGTTCGGGTCTTCTAGCGCTGAACGAAAACGAGCCACACTTCGTGTCGGTGTATCGGCTTCGCCGTGCAAGAGAGCAGTAGGAGAAATGGCTAAACCACGACAAATTCGCTCAAAATCAGTGGCTGAGAGATCATCTTTGGCTTCTTTATCTTGCAACCAGTCAGATGCTTCACCACACCATTGAGCTGCTTCATTCAGACTGGCACTGAAAGCATTCCTTCGTTCGCGAAACAAATGGCCGATAGAAGTCATCTGCAGCACCTTTCGGAATAATGCATCAGGTTGTGCGCCATACATTTAAACAGCATCTTGGAGTCGATTCTGCGTGAAATCACTTCAGGAAAGCCCTATACCTGCTAAACGATACGATTCCCAAATTGAACATGCAAGTGAAATGTCAATCGTAATTTCGGGACGCAACTCCATACCCTGAGTACGGGCTGTGCTACGGCGAGAAGCAAATGCAGAACCCTTTAGAATACGTCGGCTGAAAACACGTAGACCTGGGTGTCCTTGCTTTGCCAGGCTTTTTGCGGCAGTCCGGACTTGTGGCAGGTCCAGTCCAGAAACTCTTCGCGGTTCCAGTTATGCTCGGTGGCGACCTGTGGAAGAAGGATGCCGGTCTGGAAGCCCTTTCGAATGAGGAGTCCGTGTTTTCCGATCTCTATTTCCGACATATCGACGATGCGCCGCATCGGGGTGAGGACCGATATTTCTATTTGAATGTTGTCAAGTTCATCAGGGGTGAGGGAGCAAAATCGGGTGTCCCCGAAAGCGGCTTCCGCCGCCATTGTCTTTACCGTCTCCCATAATGGGGTGCGGGCTTCGATCATCCCGATGCACCCACGCAGTTCCGGCCCTTTATGAATGCAGACGAAGGCAGCCCCGAGTTCCTTGAGCCTGGGCGACTCGACTGCGATCTCCGGCATGGGGGCGCCAAGACAGCGGCTGCGGATCACTTGAAAAGCCAACCGGCGGAGTTGTTCCTTTTCTTCGGGGCTTAAACCCAAGTCTGTCCCGGCCTTGCGTTTAGAGCTTTTCGGCTTCTCCATCTTTGTCGCTCCGGTAAATGGCTGCAGCCGCATACCCGACGACCCCGGTCCTGTCGCCGCTCACGTCACCCGAGTTGGCGTAGTTCAGCACCTTGCCCCGGTCGGCGCCAAGTCGCGCGGTTGCCAGCATGGTGGTTATCAAGGGTCCGGCCCCGCAAGCCTGGGTCCTCTGCTGTTCCACATCCGTCGCCAGTCCCTCCGGGTCCAAGGCATCGATTCTGTCCAGACATACCCTGTCCAGCCGTGTCGCCTCCTCATAAGGATAATAGTGCGACAGGTCGCTGCTCGCGATAATCAACACCCTCTTCCGTCTGCATGTCTCGGCGATAGCCTCGGCGAGCTGAACACAGAAATCGTAGCGCATGCTACCCATTATGACCGGCGTCAGGGTGAAGGAGTGCAAAACCGTCTGGAGAAAAGGAAGCTGGATTTCAAGGGAATGTTCCTTCGAATCGGCGTTGGGGACATAGCGTACGAGGTTCACGTATTTATAGAGTTCTTCTATCAGTTCTCGGTCCAGAGGGACTATGCCCAGGGGAGTGCGGTATCCGCCCAGGTTGTAGATGCTTGCCGCCGGGAAACTTGCGTGGTGGCTGGGCGCCAGTATCAGCACCCGGTCAAATTGATTTTCATAGAGCAGTTTGTAAGCCCATGCCGCTACGCGCCCCGAATAGAGATAACCGGCATGTGGAACGACAAGACCCGTCAACTCTCCTTCGAATCGAGGCGGGGTGGCCCGCTCCAGATACCGGACAAGTTCTTTTTTCAGCAACGCAGGGTCTGCCGAATACCAGGACCCTGCTACTACAGATTCATGGATTTTTTCCGGCGCCATGAGCGCACCTCCTCTTATTCACAGATGTGCGCAGATTGAAGGGCCAACCTCATGTTATTTGAGTGTTTTTATCGCTTCCACCACATCCAGATAGAGCTTGGCCTCAGAGGGAGAGATGACCGGATGTCGGCCTGAGAGCTGCAAATTGCCATCGCTCCTGACCACCCCGATGTACTGCCCACCTTTTGGCAGAATGCTGTAACCCCCGGAATCGGCCTCGACGGGATTCTCCTGCCCCACTTTTCCGAGCGTCCCGAGTTCCTGGCCTTCCGAATCAACAATAGTCCATTGACCTGGGCCCGAGTCCTTCAGGGCGACCTCTGCCAGGCCGGCAGAGGCAAAGCCAACCAACAGCAGGGGAACAACCATGAGAGCAAGCATCTTTTTCATCCAAACCTCCAGGAAAACGCGGTGTACCGGAAAATCGGCGGGTAATAAAAACCGCCTGCCTGTCTGCTTAACAAGGCATCTTATTGTTGAAATTATGCTTGATATTAACTCCCTTGACCATAAATATAACGCTTTCAGCGATGTTGGTCGTCTGGTCTGCTACGCGTTCGAGACACCTGGCGGCTAAAATGTGCTGGAGACACCTTTCTATGGTCGGCGCCGCGACGGTCATAGAGGCGAGCGAGTCCCTGAGGATCTGTAAATTCAGAGCGTCGGCGATATCGTCCATCTGGCATACGCTGGTTGCAAGTTCCGCATTCTGGTCCACAAATGAAGACATCACCGAACGCAACATGTCAAGGGCCGTGTCGGCTAATTTCACAATGGCGTGATTGGTGGCAAGTGGAGGGCGGCTGTTCAGGAATTTAGCTCTTCTGGCTATGTTTACGGCGTGGTCCCCTATTCGTTCGAGTTCCACGGCGATCCGCATGCCGCCGATTATGAACCTCAGGTCCCGAGCCATCGGCTGATCGAGGGCCAGAAGCCTCAGCGAATGGCGGTCCACCTCGACTTCGAGCAGATTGATTTCCCTGTCGCCTCCAATCACCTCTTCGGCCAGGGTGTTTTCCCTTTCCACCAGCGCCTTTACAGATTTATCCACGGCCTCCTCGGTCAGGGTAGCCATCTTCAGGACAGTCATTTTGAGTTGTTCGAGCGCTGAGTGGAATCTGCTTTCCATTTGTCACTTCCCGGGGAGAAGGATTTAACGCCTCTTGCGGAGGGCATGAAGCGATTATAGATGTTAACAGTATTTAGCAGCAATAACTATTCTCACTCACGTAAAAAAATGATCCTCGATTTGGTAAGCTCAGGCAGCCGGCCTGCGGAGCGCGGGTATTTTTGATGTACTTCGGCCGCCATTTCTGCTATTCAAGGGCGCTGAAAAGCCATAAACGAAAGGGGCGCAGAGGCAGCGCGTTCCTTCAACAAACAGGAGGCCCGTCATGGTCAAACGATCCATTGTTGTGCTATCAGCGCTCTTCTTTATTCTTGTCTGTTCTCCGTTTGTGCCCGGCGCCTTTTCAGCGGCCCAGGAAGAAACGATTGTCGGTATGGTGGTCCAGCATGGAAAAGTATTCGTAATCGAAGCTGACGAAGAAGATTACATAGTGAAGGGCAAAGACCTCTCTAAACTGGTAGGCAAGATGGTCGAGGCCACCGGTACGATAATCGAGAGCGAAAAAGGCGATACGATAGAAGTCAAAACCGTTGAAGAGGTCGACGAGTAGATCGGTTTTGAGTTATCAGTTTCGAGTTTTCACTGCTCGAAACTGATCACTAAAAACCGGTAACTGCAATCCAAGAGTTCTTTACTCAAAACTAACAACTGAAAACTAAAAACTGCAAGTTCATGCATCTACAGCGGTTCAGGCTTGTGCTTATCGGGGTCGAAAGGTTCTTTTTCCCTGTGATTGCGATCTTCAAGACCTGTAGCGAAGTCGGAAATCCCGCCGGCGCGTTCGGTGGATTCAGAAAAACCGAGCACCGCTTCCTCGGGTTCGGTAGGTATGCTATCGGCGTTGGGAGCGGCCAGAACCGCGTACAGGATCAAACCAAAGCCTGTCAGGGAGGCGGTTGAAAATATAAGGGTCAGGAAAAATCGGGTCATACAGGACTCCTTGAGCTAACGTGAAAAATCGGGTCACACAACACCCCTCATCTTAACGTGAAAAATCGGGTCACACAAAACTCCTCGGCTTGATGTTCCACCGGTTACCGGGGTAGATTCTCATTTCGATCACATAGTAACCACGCTCATACGGGTAAAGGCCAGCCGCATTGTACGTCGCTACAGCCTTGACAAGGGCGCCCTGCTCAGAGTCGATGCCGTTTGTATAAGTGAAATAAACCCGGCGTCCAACCGGTCCGACGCGGCGTACTTTTACCTTTATCTTGTCACCCGAATGCACTCTCGCGACATAGATCTCACGATCGTGGGCCGGATCTAACCGGAACCTGATCACAACAGGCTGCATGCCGGATGCGGGGCCGTTAAGCAGAGCCCCGGTTCGGCCGGCATAGGATTCAGGCTCGGGCACGCGGCCGGGGACCTCGCGTTTCTCAAAAGTCCCTGGTCCCTCCGGGACGCTCAACCGTTGCGCTGGCTGATCCTGACCGGGGTATCGGCGCTCGCCTTTGCCCAGCTGCGGGACAGGGACTGCCTTCGGGCGCCCCTGGTCTTGGGATGTCTGCGGCTTGACGCCCTGGGACAACGGCGATGACTCGCCGGCCCGAGGCGACGGCACTTGGGTCTTTTGCAATGCGGGGCCGGGCGGTTTGACTTCGGGGTCTCGATTTCTTGTCTCAAGATTTCCGGTTTTTGTCTCGATATGGGGGACAGGACCAATGGATGGACGAGGGCAAATCTCCCCTGTATGCAAAAGGGCCAGCCCCCCCAGGCCGAACACCAGTAAAACAGTCCCAATGCCGATAGCGGCGCCGTGCTTTATCATGTCGGTCCCCCCAAAAAATTATCGAATAGATCTATTCCACTGTCAGGAGACGCTTGCAGCGAAATTTTAGTCGACACGGCATGACAAGAAAAGGGTTTCAATGTGCCGTTTTGAGTTCTCAGTTTTGAGTTTTTTAAAGGAAGAGCTTAGCGGCAGACACGGCGTTCGGGTGGAGGCGCTGGTATTTGACATCCGGGATTTCAACCAATGCAAGTCTGCGCTTGAAGGGAAGGCGGACTTGGTTTCACAAGTCTCGATCCTTGTGAACAATGTGGGGTTGGGCAGGGGAGCCGGACCGATTCATGAAGGTTTGGTCGATAACTGGGAACAGATGATAGACACCAATATAAAAGGGTCGCTCTATGTTACTCGGCTCATCCTGCCTCACATGGTCGAGCACAATGCTGGACACGTCATCAATATCGGCTCGGTCGCAGGGCGCTGGACGCTCCCGGGGAGTGCGGTCTATTGCGCAACAAAATTTGCGGTGCGGGCAATCAGCGACGGGTTGCGCATGGATTTAACGGGAAAAAAAGTCCGCGTGACAAATATTGAACCCGGCCTGGTGAAAACCGAGTTCGCTCTTGCGCTCACGGGTGATGAGGCCAGGGCGGAGGCCTCTTACGAAGGGTACGACACGCTGCTGCCCGAAGATATAGCGGAAGCCGTAGCCTGGTGCCTGGAGCGGCCGCCTCATGTAAACATTCAGGCAATGGTTGTCTTTCCGACGGATCAGGTCGGAGTGGGGCAGATGTACCTGCACAAGAGAAGTTTTAGTTACCAGTTTGCGAGCCGTAGTTTTTTGTCTCCGGGCGTCAGTTTGGAGTATGAAAATTATACTCCAGGGCTGCACTTGAACTACTGAAAACTCAAAACTGCCCTTTAGCCGCGCGGCGCGCATACGTGGCTGCCTCCAGACCGGCCACGCACCCCTCGCCGACCGCCTTGGCTATCTGCCAGGGGGGACCGCATATATCGCCGGCGGCGAATACGCCCGGCACATTTGTTTCCTGTTTTCTATTGGTCGCGATGAAGCGCATCGTGTCGTCAAGCCCTATTCCCAGACCCGATGCAAGCTGGAGGGCGCCCTTGGCCCCCAGTTCGATAAAAACTCCGCTGGTTTCTATCTCTTCCCCATTGTCGAGCAAGACAGCCTGGACCTCACTTTCTCCGAGGATCCGGCTCACCTTGCGCCCCGTATGGAGTTCTATCCTGCTGCTGTGGATCTGATGGCTAAGGTGCTCCGAGACGGTCAGGGCGCCGCTCACAAGATGGACCCGGTCTGTGAAGAGGAGCAGCTTCAAGGCGCCGGAAGCCGCCGCGCTGCCGTCACCGACGACCGTAACGACCTGGTTTCGAAAAAAATTGGCATCGCAGTCCACGCAGTAACTGACCCCCTTGCCAAGCAGTTCTTTCTCGCCGGCCACGTTCAGACGGTTGCGGGAGATTCCCATGGCGAGAATTATCGTCCAGGCGAGAAGGGTGTCCCCCGATTCGAGCTTGACCCTGAATCGGCCGCCTTCGGCCTGTTCAATATGGAGGACGTCCTCACCGATAAGGGAGGTCCCGAACTTTTGCGCCTGAATTCTTCCCTCGCTGAGGATAGTTTCACCGGAAACCGTGTCGGCCATACAGCAGAAGTTTTCGATGTGAGCCTTATATAGAGAGCTGCTCCCCACTTTTCCCAGGACGGTCACCTTTACCCTGGTCCTGGCGGCGTGCACGGCCGCCTGCAGGCCAGCCGGGCCGGTACCCAAAATTGCAACGTCAACATCTGTGTCCACCAATGTGCTCCTTTCTGATGCTGCAGTTTTTACTTCTTAGTACACGAAACCAGAACTGCCGTTTTAGTCTTGAGTCGTCAGTTCTTAGCGCACGAGATCCGGACCATGAAAAGAATAGGGGTGGGCGAAGCGAAGCGCAACCCATCACTTCTTTTCGAAACGAAAGCTTTTGAGATAATACCAGGGATTGAGATTGCCCTATCCTGTCCGTATAATGTACTTTACTAGTTAAAGGTGGCAGCTTCAAGCGAAAGGAGACCTTAAAGGGCTCTATGAAAGTAACCGCGGCCCTGATACTATCACGGGGGCGGCTTTTTGTGGGCCAAAGGCCGCCCTGGAAAAGATTCGGGCTCCTGTGGGAGTTTCCGGGAGGTAAGGTAGAACCGGGGGAGAGTCTCGAACAGTCACTGATTCGTGAAATAAAAGAGGAATTGTGTCTCGATATTGTCGTGCGCGAACTCTTCAAGAAGATAAGCCGCGATGAGCAGAATTTTGATATCGATCTGCATGCCTACTGGTGCGAAATTCGTGGGGGCAAACTTTGTCTTAGCGAGCACGTTGCATTCACGTGGGCGAATTTAGCGGAACTCAAACAAATGAACTTAACCAAGGCAGATCGCCTCTTGATCCCATTTCTGGAAAATATGCCGGAATTTTCCGAATTTTCCGGGGATTCCCGGGATTCGGAGAACATTGTCTGAGGCCGGTGAAGACGCTATACTTGGTCTTTGTCTAATTCCTAAAAAAATCCGAAGGATAAATTTTAGAATGCCGAAGGAAAAAGGCCCTTCCCGAAGCGTTGGGATCGGGTGGCTGTCGTCGCTCAAACTGACGTTGATCCTGTTTTTTGCCCTGGCGGCCTCATCGATTGTGGGGACCCTTTTGCCCCAGGGCGCCGGCGCCCCGGAACTCGCGAGTCATTTCGGCCCCGCCGTGGCATCTCTGATCGATCTGCTGGGGCTCAACAATCTCTATCACGCAATCTGGTTCAGGGTCTTGCTGTTGCTGCTCTGCATAAACATGATCGCCTGCACGATAGAGAGGTTGCCGAAAACGGTGCGCCTCATAAGAAAGCCCGAGGAAGGCTTTGACTCCCGGAAACTGTCCAGGTTCGGTTTCAGTTGCTCGATTGCCTCCCCTTTGCCCCGGGAGCAGGTGCAATCCATTGTGGAAAAGGTCGTAGGTGAAACCTTCGGCTCGATGCGCAGGGTTGGGGCTTTGGAGCGCTTTTGCGCCGTGGGTGAAAAAGGACGATGGAGCAGGCTGATGGTCTATGGGGTCCATATCGGTGTGCTCGTCGTTTTGGTCGGCGCCCTGGCAGGATCTTATTTGGGATTCAAGGGGTCTATGAACCTCCTCGAGGGCCAATCTTCTGACGAAATCCTGGTCGAAGGAGGGCGTAGCATACGGGAACTTCCGTTTACGGTCCGATGCGACAAATTCGATATCTCTTTCTACGACACGGGCGCCCCGAAGGAGTTTCGGTCCGATCTGGCCATAATCGAAAAGGGGAAGGTAGCGCTCGAGTCACCCATTGTCGTGAATGCGCCTTTAACCTATGGAGGGATCACTTTTTACCAGGCCTCCTATGGGACCACGCTGAAGGATGCCCGGATTGAACTGACCCCCGACGGAGGTGCGGATAAGCCGATTGTCATGGACTTGCCTTTCCTGGAATCTGTGACCATTCCAGGGACCGAAGAACGGCTGACGATAATCGAATATGAGCCAAACCTGATGAGGTTCGGCCAGGCGCTCGAGATCAGGTCCGAGAAAGAAGGGCAACCTCCTTCGACCCAGTGGATACTGGTTGACCAGCCTTTTCACGGCAACAGGATCGAAAATTACCAGGTCCGGGTCTTGAACACAGACAAAGCGAGATACACGGGAATCGAGGTCAAAAAAGACCCCGGGGTGTGGCTTGTGTGGTTTGGGTTCTCGCTCATGACGCTGGCTACGGGCCTTACGTTTTATTCCAGTCACAGGAAACTTTGGATTTGCATAGAACCCGATAAAAAAGGGGAAAAGTCGGTTGTCAGCCTTGCAGGCAGGACGAGCCGAAAAACCTGGGGTTTCGAAGAAAAATTCGAGTCGCTGCGTGCGCGGTTGGAAAAGGACCTTAAGAATCCAAGGCCAGGTTTAGAAAAAGGGTAGAGAAGAAAATCCCTCTGCCTCCCCCTTTTGAAAAGGGGGGTGAGGTTGCTCCCTCGGTACACGGGGGATATGAAGATGAGCCTCTTTAGATTAAGAGGAAACGAAAAAGACAAAAAGGGCACTGAATGACCAGTTCTTTTCTGCTCGGCCTGACTACTTTCGCATACCTTTTGTGTACCGTCCTGTACCTGTCGGGAACGATCTTCCGGTACAAGCCTCTTCTTGTAGCCGGAGCGATTACGGGCCTGACGGCCCTGCTGGTGCAAACGGGGGGGTTGGGATTGCGCTGGCTGGAATCCTACAGCATGGGCTACGGGCATGCGCCGCTCTCGAACATGTATGAATCGCTGGTTTTTGCATCGTGGGCGATAATGGTCATCTATCTCATATTCGAACTGCGCACGAAGCAGCGGGCGCTTGGGGTCTTCCCTGCCCTTTTTTCTTTCCTGGCGATGGCTTACGCCTCCTTCTCAAAAGACGTGGATTCAAAGATCGAGCCGCTCGTCCCCGCGCTTAAAAGCAATTGGCTGATAGCTCACGTCATGACCTGTTTTCTCGGCTATGCCGCTTTTGCGGTATCTTTCGGGCTAAGTATATTGTATCTGGTGAAAAAAAGATCTCCCGGGAATCCGCGCCCGCAAAGTGCCCTTGTGGCCTTTTTGCCAAGCGCGCCGCAACTTGAGTGGTTCAATTACCAGATGGTGCTTTTCGGGTTCCTGTGGCTTTCGGTGGGGATAATAACGGGGTCTGTCTGGGCTAACTCGGCGTGGGGCACTTACTGGAGTTGGGACCCCAAGGAGACGTGGTCCCTGATAACCTGGCTCATTTATGCGGCCCTGCTGCACGCGCGCAATATGCAGGGCTGGAAAGGGGAAAGGGTCGCCTGGCTTTCGATCATCGGTTTTGGTTGTGTCCTATTTACTTATTTTGGGGTAAACTTCCTGTTGAGCGGTTTGCATAGCTACGCGAGATAACTTCTGGAGGATGGGTCATGTTAGCTGGATGGGAATGGGCTGTCGTGCTGGCGATTGTGGTAATTATGGCCGGTGGTAAAAAACTGCCTGAATTGGGAAGCGGCCTTGGAAAAGGAATCAGCGAATTCAAAAAGGCCATAGGCGCCGACAAGTCGGAAGAAGAGGCAAAGCAGATCAAGGAAGCTGAAGCCAAAGCGGCGGAAGAAAAAAAACCAACCCCATAACAGAAGAAAAAGCAGACGCAGAGTCGAGGAGAAAACGTAGATAGAACCCTCGTCCCATCACCGCGCCAGTTCCTGGCTAGGGGCTGACCCGTGCGATGGTCACAGGTCCGGCGAGAATCGGCGGCCCTGTTTTTGTCCTGTCTTTTGTGGAGCAGCAGATGTTTGGATTTGGTTTTGAGCATCTCATCGTGATTATGGTTGTCATCCTGCTGGTGGTCGGACCCGATAAGCTGCCGGATGTAGCCAGGGCGCTTGGGCGGGGCTACGCCGAGTTCAAAAGAACGATGGATGATTTGAAAAGTACGATGGACCAGGACGACACGGTCCGCGGACTCAGGGAAGAATTCCGCTCGGCCCAGCGCGAGGTGAATTTGAAGAAGCATTTAACTCAAAACCTGATCATGGATCAGGGGACCGAGATCAAAACCGCGGTTTACGACGAACCGAAAAAAGCATTCGAAGCCGCCCTGGTCGAAGAGGGCGCGAAACCTTCCCTGATTGAAACTCCCGATGCATCGCCGGGTGAGGAGAATGCAAATTCCGTCCCCCCCGAGATCGACGTGATCGAAACAACCGATGTCAAAAAAGCGTAGGTTTTCCAGATGAGTAGTGAAACGCAGCAAGAACAGGCCAAGATGCCTCTTTTTCAACATCTCGAGGAACTGCGCACCCGGCTTCTGATTTGCTGTCTGGCAATAGGGGTGGGGTTTGTGGTCTCCTATTTTTTCAGCGCGAAAATCTTCGAACTGCTCATGAAACCCTGGATCGACGCAATGCCCGCCGGGCAGTCGGCCAAGCTCATCTATACAGCGCCATACGAAGCTTTTTTCGTCTACATGAAGGTCTCCTTCATAGCCGGGACTCTTCTTGCCATTCCCGTGATACTCTGGCAGATCTGGAGATTCGTGGCTCCGGGCCTTTATGCCAGTGAAAAAAAGTATATATTCCCGGTCATGTTCTTTTCCTGCCTCTGCTTCGTTTCCGGTGTCGCGTTCGGGTATCTCGTGGTAATCCCGGTGGCGTTCAAGTTCTTTGCCTCCTTCTCGTCCGAATACATCACCCCCATGCTGCGCACCACGGAGTACCTGTCGTTTGCCAATAAGATGCTCCTCTGCTTTGGGCTTGCGTTCGAGCTGCCCGTGTTTGCTTTCTTTCTCGCAAAGCTCGGGGTGCTTAACTCGGACTTTTTGAAGCGCAAGCGTAAATGGGCCATAGTCTTGATTTTCATTGCCGCCGCAGTGCTTACTCCAAGTCCCGATGTCGTATCCCAGCTCCTGATGGCCGCGCCGCTTCTAGTACTCTATGAAATGAGCGTCTGGATCGTGCATTTCTTCGGCCCCAAGGCCTCGCGGGAGGTAGTGAAGAGCGAATGAAGCAAGAAGCGATCCGCAGATGACGCAGATTTGCGCAGATAAAAAAACACAAAAACGAGCGGGAAGTTTTAGCTACTCGAAACTGGAAACTAATAACCAATAACTCCTGGTAAGAGGTAGGGATGGCGGCTGAACAGATCCTGGTAATCGCCACAAAGAACAAGGGGAAATCTTCGGAAATAAAGCGCGCGCTCAAGGACTTCCCAGTCCTGGTGAAGGATTTAACCGATTTTGGGCCGCTTCCCGAACCTGTCGAAGACGGCGAGACCTTCGAGCAAAACGCTTACAAGAAGGCAAGCTTTACGGCCAAAGTCCTTGGCCTTCCGGCCCTGGCCGACGATTCCGGGCTGGAGGTGCGGGCGCTTGGAGGAGCACCCGGTGTGCATTCGGCACGTTATGCGGGACCCGGCGCCTCGGATGCCGAAAACAACTCAAAGCTTCTGAATGCCCTTCGCGGCGTGGAAGACCGGAAAGCCCGGTTTTGCTGTGTCCTGTCCCTGGCTGTGCCTTCTGGTGCGGCCCTCACCTACGAAGCTTTCTGTGAAGGTGTGATTGTCGATTCGGCACGAGGAGACAACGGGTTCGGCTATGACCCGCTCTTCCTCTATCCCCGGGCGGGAAAGACCTTTGCTGAAATGAGCGCAGAGGAGAAGCTAAGCGTCTCTCATAGGGGACGCGCATTGAACGAACTCGGAAACGAATTCGAAAAAGTCATCAAATGGCTCAGGCTGAGACAGGAAGAGACGCACAGGGAGTGCGATTAAATAAGTTAATAAATTTAGGAATTAAATTAAGTCCTTTTGATTCGATCTCAAATTTCCTTTCAATCCCTCAATCCCTCAATCCCTCAATCCCTCAATCCCTCAATCCCTCAATCCCTCAATCCCTCAATCCCTCAATCCCTCAATCCCTCAATCCCTCAATCCCTCAATCCCTCAATCTCATCTCAATCCCTCAATCTCATCTCATCTCAATCCACTCAATCCCTCAATCCCTCAATCCCTCAATCTCATCTCAATCATCTCAATCCCTCAATCCTATCTCATCCCTCAATCTCATCCCTCAATCCCTCAATCTCATCTCTAATCCTCAATCCCTCAATCCCTCAATCCTCAATCCCTCAATCCCTTCAATCCCTCAATCCCTACCGCAGGCCCGGCCATTTCCCGTAGAGGATTTTCAGCTTCTGAAACCGATCGTGTCCCAGCAGCTTCCTGACTTCCAGCGAATAGCTGAAATGGGTTGCGGCAAGAAGGGTCCTGGTGCTTTCGAGTGTTTTCATCTGCGCAATCGCGGTGTTCTCGTTTAAGTGTTCCTCGTCAATTGCCTTCAACAGATCGGTCTTCTGGTCTTCCACCTGCTTTTTGAGTTCGGCAAGTCTGCGCCGGTTATGGTCGAAAAGCTTGTCCAACTCATCTTTTTGCTGATCGGTAATATCCAATTGCTCGGCAAAGTAGGGAATATGCCACCACCTGCCGGGCGGGATCTCATTTGCCTGTGAAACTCGCGGTAATAAAAGCAGCATAATCGCGGCAAGTATTGCTGCCAGGGATCTGTCAAGCATTTCGCGATCCGCCGTCAGGGTTCGTCTTATCGTTACTGGTCGCGTCCGGGGGCTGCGGGGATTTCGGGGCCGGGGTGTCTTTCTCATCGTCGCCCGGGTCCGAAATCTCCACATATATATGGGGCAACGGGTTGTCCTCGAGCTTTTCAATTTCACTGAGGAACTCGTCGTCCTGGCGCATCTCCTGAAATACTCTATCGAGAGAATAGGCCGTCGTATCCCGGTTTAGTGCCAATGGGGTGATGAGAAGAGCCAGAAGCGATGCGAAAGCAATGCTCATACCAAGCGCAGGGCGGATTTCCCAGGACCGTTTGGACACGCCGGCCCCGTGCCGGGAGAGCCTCGGTTTCCTGAAATCGACTGGGACTTCTTCACGTGACATCTGTCCGAAGCGCGCCAGCCGGCCCTGCAAGTCTTCCTTCCGGACGCGGCAGGAAGGGCATTCCAGCAGGTGGCGTCGCAATGCCCCCTCAAGGCCTTTTTCGTCCATTACGGCCTCTATGATCTGTTCTTCATCGAGATGGCCGATATCTTTCACCATGCCGTTTCTCCTTCCAAAAAATCGCCCAGGTCCGAGTCCTCCTTGAATTTCTTGATCGCCCGGTAAAGGTGAGTTTTCACCGCGCTTTCGCTCTTCTTAAGAGTAAAAGCTATCTCTTTGAGACTCAGATCATCTATGAATCTCAGAAAGAAAACCTCCTTTTCCATCGCGGAAAACCGCCCGGACAACTCCTTGACGCGCAACCAAAATTCTTTTCGGATCATCTCGTTGACGGCCCCGGCATCGCGGTGCGGTTCCACGTCAGACACAGCCGCATCCACCTGTTCCAAGTCCTCAGCCATGCCGAAGAAGGCCAGCAATTTGTTTTTCCGATGAAAGTCGTGCACCCGGTTGAGCGCTATTCTATAGAGCCAGGGACGAAACCTGTCCGATTCCTTGAGCTGTGGCAGGTATCTGAACGCAGACATGAAAATGTCCTGCGTCAGGTCTTCTGAATCCATCCTGGACCGGGTGCGAAAGAACACAAGGCGAAAAATCTCGTCCTGATGCAACTCCATGAGCTTTTCGAAGGCAAGGCTATCCCCCCCTTTGGCCCGTTCCACCAGAGTGGAAACCTGATCGCCCAGGGCGGGGGGGACCCTCGTTTCGAAATCATCCCTTGCATCCATCCCGAATAGAATACATCCTGTCGCGTATGAGATGTTACCCCTCCTACAACGTGATTATTATGATGCAAGTTTGGTCCCTTATCAATGCACATTAAATCTGCTTTTCACTTTAAATAACGGATGGGACTCGCAATTAGTCTACATGTGGAATCCCTTTTTGCATAAAACCGGGACGGGAACCTTTTCCCTGCTTATCGTAACCCATCCCCGGCGTGGGTCCACGAGTGATTATCTTTAAGTAAACTGGGTTTTGTGTTCTTTATCCGGGCACTTCTGGCGCGTAGTGGCGATAGTTTTGCCATGGAGGAGTTGAAAAATGGAAATTAAAAAGATTCTTTTCCCTGTCGATCTGGCAGGTTCTTCATACAGGACAGTTCCCCAGGTGCGCACTATTGCCGACCGGTTCGACGCCGAACTGCACCTGTTGATGGTGCTCGAATCACTGGAGGGATACAATACTTTCCCCGTTCCCCATACCTCGCTGGACTTGATGGAAAGGGAGGAAGATAAGCACGCACGACATCAACTCGAGGAATTTGCCGACAAATATTTCCTCGATCGCCCCAAAGTCGAATTGGTGGTTTTGCGAGGAGACACCGTCGAGCAGATCCTCAAATATATAGACGAGGCCGGAATAGATATGGTCATTGTGACTTCGCACGAAAGGTCCGGGTTAAAACGCGCGATTTTTGGAAACACCGCTGAAGAAATAACAAATCGTTCGCCGGTACCCGTGACCGTTATAAATCCCTACGCCGAGAGGGCGAAAGGGCGGGAAAGACGCGTGCATCAGGAAGATCTCACACTTTCATGATTCCCTTTTAGCTTTTGGGGGGCGGTTTGTCCCGCCCCCTTTGACCTGACTGCTTTACGGTGTCCATCAGCATGTTCCCATTGCCGAGCGCTCCCGAGGCCTCTTGGGAGTGCCCCTTTTCAAGCCCATACGCGCTGGAGCTAAAGTAATGGATGCACCATACTTTACCTGATACTCATCAATTTGGGAGGACGTCATGAACTCGCCGCATACCGACTATTACTTCTGCGAAGACCTTCTTTCTCTTGATGAAAAACAAATCCGCGATGAGGTGCGGGCCTGGGTCGACAGGCGATACCTTCCCGGTGCGGCAGATTATTTCGAACAAGGCATTTTCCCGGTCGAACTGATTCCCGAAATCGCGCGAATGGGCCTGCTCGGGTTCAAGCTGAACGAATACGGCGGATTGGGGAAAAATAACGTTGCTTTCGGCCTGGTTTGCCAGGAACTGGAGCGGGGAGATTCCG
Source organism: uncultured delta proteobacterium (assembly GCA_963826655.1). Lineage (GTDB taxonomy): Bacteria > Desulfobacterota > Syntrophobacteria > Syntrophobacterales > Syntrophobacteraceae > SbD1. The sequence continues at coordinate 22,971 of CAWGZP010000170.1, read as the reverse complement.
GCCTGCGCTCGTTTGTCTCCGTTATAAACGCCCTTGTAATTTACCCCATCTATACGTTTGGGACCGATACGCAGAAGCAACGCTGGTTGCCAGGGTTGGTGAGCGGTAAGACGATCGGCTGTTTCGGCTTGACGGAACCCGAAGCAGGGTCCGACCCGCAGAGTATGCGCGCGACTGCGGAAAAATGCCTAGGAGGCTATGTTCTCAACGGGCGCAAGATGTGGATAACAAACGGGTCCATCGCCGACGTGGCGGTAGTGTGGGCAAAAACGCAGGACGGACAAATCCGGGGCTTCCTGGTCGAAAAGGGTATGCCCGGTTTTTCGGCCCGCCCCATCGAACGCAAGTTCTCTCTGCGAGCTTCGGTCACCTCCGTTCTCAACTTCGACAATGTGGCAGTTCCGGAGGGAAATCTTCTGCCCGGCACGAAGGGCCTGAGATCCGCCCTGATGTGTCTGAACGAAGCTCGCTATGGGATAGCCTGGGGCAGCGTCGGCGCCGCTATCGCCTGCTATGAGACGGCCCTGAACTACGCAAAGTCGAGGATTCAGTTTCAAGCCCCCATCGCATCTTTCCAACTCGTACAGGTAAAGCTCGCCCGGATGTTGACCGAGATCACCAAGGCCCAGCTTCTGTGCATTCGCCTCGGCAGGCTCAAGGACGAGGGCCGTGCGCGCCACACACACGTCTCGATGGCAAAAATGAACAACGCCTCCGAAGCCCTCCGGATCGCAAGGAGCGCCAGAGACATCCTGGGCGCAAACGGGATCAGCCTCGGCTATGCGCCGATCCGCCACATGCTCAATCTTGAAACCGTCAATACCTACGAGGGCACGGAGGACATCCATGCCCTGGTCATCGGGCGTGACATAACCGGAATGGACGCTTTTAGTTGTGGACCTGCGGCCGGACAACAGGGAGTAGGGGGGCCTGATGATAAAGCATGAAAAAGAATATCACCGAACGAATACCAAGCATCTTTTACTTCAAAATATAGTTGTTTTGATTAATGAGAACATGAAAAGGGGTCGTAGGACAGGGGGCGGAGCGCAACCCATCCTGTCTTGCAAAGACCTTATCCGTGCGCTCCAGTATCTCTGTGGTCAGTTCGGCGATCGATGCTTTGCTAGCCGCAGGCCCGGCCTTTGAGCCCAAAGATCGTTTTGAGCACCTTGGGAACCGCCCCGGAGAAAAGCTTCGGGGCCAGGAGGCTGGAGGCCGCCCGTTTGTTGATCTCGGCCAGTGTCGGATAGGGGTGCACCGCCGAGGCCAGGGTGCCCAATTTCACCCCGCCGTTCAGCGCGGCCGCCCATTCGCCGAGTAATTCCCCGGCGCTCGGCCCCAGTATCTGCACCCCGATGACTTTTTCCCGCTCGTCCACGAGCATCTTGAGCAGACCCCGGTCGTAACCCTCCGCCAGGGAGCGGTCATTGTCCTTGAACTCTTCGGTGATGACCTTGCAGGTCACGCCCGCTTTCTGGGCGGTCTTTTCGTTCATGCCGATGGAGGCCAGTTCAGGGTCCGTATATGTAACCCAGGGCAGTAATGTGTAGTCGGCCTTGCGGGGCAGACGCATCACGGCGTTGATCAGGGCCACGCCCCCTTCGTAGCCGGCCGCGTGGGTGAACTGGTATCTGCCGGTGACGTCTCCGGCCGCGAAAATATGGGGCTGGCTGGTGCGCATGCGTGAATCCGCGCTAACACCCCTGCCGTCCAGGACCACACCGGCGCTCTCCAGCTTGAGCCCCTCGATATTGGGGTCCCGGCCCGTTGCCACCAGCAGTTCCTGCGCGGCAAGAGTCACTTCCCGGCCCTGGGCGTCATCGAAGATCACTTCCTTTTGGCCCTCAGCCATGCGCACGCGTTTGACGTTGCAACCGAGGTGGATCTTCACGCCTTCCGCCTTGAGCCTGTCGAGCACCATGTCGGCCAGATCCTTGTCTTCTTTGGGCAGGATCTGCCCGGGACGCTGAATCATGGAAACCTGGCAGCCGAGGCGCTGAAAGGCTTGGGCCATCTCGACGGCTACGGGCCCGCCACCAATGCAAAGCATGGACGCAGGCAGCCGGTCCAGGTAGAATATCTCCCTGTTGGTGATGTAGGGCGTGGTTTGCAGGCCGTCGATGCGGGGAATCGAGGCGGAAGAACCGGTGGAGAGGAGCCATTTCAGGGCTGTGAACCGCCGGCCGTCGACCTCCACGGTGTGTTCGTCCACGAAAGCGACCGGTCCGTAGACGACCTTGACCCCCAGGGCGCAAAAGCGCTCCTCGGAATCGTGTTGCTGGATGCGCTCGATGACCGACCTGATCCGTGCGGAAACCTGGCGGAAGTCCACGGCCGGGACCTCCGGCTGAGGCAGGCCGAAAGCCGGTCCCGACTTCATGAGGTGGTAAACCTTGGCGCACTTTATGAGCGTCTTGGACGGAACGCAGCCGTAGTGCAGGCAATCACCGCCGAGCTTTTCCGATTTTTCGACGAGCAGAGTCCTGGCCCCGAGTTGGGCGGCGCCTGAAGCGAAGGTCAGGCCGGCCGCGCCGCCGCCGATCACGCCGCAATCAAAATCGTATTTACTCATCTTTTGGCTCCGTGTTTTTTGGGGGATGGCTCCCGGGGAAATGTCCAGTCCGCCGCGGGCCGGCCCTGGAACAAAGGGTGCGGACCGCAGCCGGGGTCAACAGCAAAACCAAAGAGCGAGCCCGGTCCGTGCGCCACACAAAGTCAATGTGCGGCTTCCAACACCAGGCATGGATCAAGGTAAGTCTTTGCAGCAAACAATTCCATACCGCCGATAAGCATAGCGCAAGCGGACGTTAGCGGCCTTCTTTCTTAAGCCGTGCGTATTTAAAGGAAATGCCCAATTTCCTCATCCGGCTCCTGAGGGTGTTGGGATTGGTTCCGAGAAGCTGGGCAGCCCCTCCGGCGCCGCATATTTTGCCATTGGAGACCTGCAGTGCCTGGCGGATGTGGCGCGACATGGCTTCGTCAAGGGCAAGTACGGTGTGGTCTCCCCCGCGCGGCATACCTGTCTTATCCGTCTTCCTCGATACATTGAAATGTTCGAACGTCAGCCGTTCATATTTTTCCTTACCCCGTCCATGAATGAGTTCGCGCTCGACCAGGTTCTCCAGTTCCCGTATATTGCCGGGCCATTGATAAGCCTTCAGGCGCTCGAGTTCTTCGGCGGAAACCGAAGGTGGGGGGTAGATTTTGAGGTCCTTTGATTTTCTTTCGATAAAATGATGGACCAGGGCTGGAATGTCTTCTTTGCGGTGCCTCAATGGCGGGATCACGATCGGGAAAACATTTAGCCGAAACCAGAGGTCCTCTCGAAACGTTCCCGACCGGACCATTTCGTCCATACTGCTATGGGTTGCGGCAATGATGCGCACGTCTACCGGAATGGTCTTCGTTCCGCCCACCCGTTCGATCTCTTTGTGCTGCAGCACACGAAGGAGCCTGACCTGTGCCTGAAGAGGCAATTCTCCTATTTCGTCCAGGAAAATGCTCCCTTTGTCAGCCCGCTCGAAGCGTCCTTTGTTCTGGGTAACCGCCCCGGTATACGCGCCTCTTTCGTGTCCGAAGAGTTCGCTGTCCAAAAGATTGTCCGGGATGGCGCCGCAGTTAACCTTGATGAACGGCCCGCCTCTCCTGGATGAAGTGTAATGAATCGCATTGGCGATAACTTCCTTGCCGACTCCCGTTTCCCCAAGGAGTAGAACCGGACTGTCTAGCGGGGCCACCTGGCGCACCATCTCCATTGCCGCTTTCAGGCCGAACTCCGACCCGACGATTTCATCACAGGAAAAACGCCGCAGTTCCCGGCTGAGTTCCCGGTTCTCGGCGTCGACTATATCTTTGAGCTTCACAACCTCTTCGTAGCGCAGCGCATTGGACATAGCTATCGAAAAGGGTTCCCGCAAAAGTGACACCATGTGTATATGCGCTTTGGTGAACCTCGACTTTCCTTCCGCATATATGGCGAACGCCCCCAAACGCTTGTGTTCGATCTCGAGCCCCAGGACAAGAGCGGAATGGTTCGACAGGTCGATATAAGGGCGGAGGATCTTTTCTACTGAAGGTTTGGACCCCCGGTCGATAATCCAGACATCGTGTGACCCGGCATCGGCCTCAATCTCTTTTATGGCCTCTCTGGACAACTGAGCGGGAGGTAAAATTATCTTGGTCCCTGTGTGATCCACCATTGCGAGGTGCCGAAGCACCCCGGTGCTTGGTTCAAACAGGCCGAGAGACATTTCGGAGGCAGGCATAAACAATCGAATGTATTGCAGGCAGTTGAACAAAGCCTTTTCGATATCCAGGCTGCTGCAGATTTGCAGAGTTGCCTGCCGGAAAAATTCATTCTCGTCTAACTTCATCCCTTGGATCTTCTCCTCGCGGACTTTCCTCTGCCGCCCAAAAAAATGCACCATATATAGCGTTTAAGTGTTATTTAGCGAATTATATGTCATATATCGTGAACGATAGTCAAATAAATCCACTATGGATTTGAATTTACATGGTAAAACGCTTTGGCATGGGTTTGGCTCTATTCCAGGATCGAGGTCGTGCGCATCGTCACCCCTTGCTTCCTCAGCCCCCCTTCCTGCCCGCTTAGGAATAAAGGCCGGTTCGCGCGACCTCCACGACTTCGGGAGTCCAGGTGCTTGAGTCTACCTTGGAAATTCATTCGGGTAAAAGGAGTAACAAGATGGATGAGCTGGAAAAAGACATAGTGACTGATTTTGATATGCCGTCCTGGAGAAAGGCAGGGTTCACAATCAAGAGGGAAGTTGCGGCAGTTCCGGGAGGTCTCCTCCTGGTAATTGCCGGGATCATATTAGCGGGCATTCTCGGGAAAATAATACTACAGCTATGAATCCCTAAAGAAGGGGAAATGTTGGCTCCCTTCTAATAATGACTGAGCGTGTCAAGCGGTGACCTGGGATTGTGAGGAATAGATATGCGGCATGCAAATGCACTGGATCTCGCCCTGTATGTTGCCGATCACTGGGGCGATATGCGGTCACCCGAATTGAGCGGCGTAATCGATTGCGGCTCCGAGGATTCTCTGCCCGATCAGAACACTCTCGACCAGCTGATTTCATGTTGCTATCAGGCAAGCCTCATGAGGGAAGAAGGCAGACCGGTGCGGTTCCGTCTCATTTTGAGAGAGCCGGGCTGTTTCGACAGTGAGGACGGGCCTCCCACAGGTCTGCATCCGCTTCTGTTCAGCGAGTCGCAACCTTTTGATGAGTACAAACTGCAGAGGCTGTCTCCCGCGACCGATTTTTATCGGTCCCTGATCGGAGTAAGGCATGACGCATACGATGGTCCCCAGATCTGGGGTATTGTCCACTCCGGGGCTCGATGGGTCCAAAATGTATACGGCGGAAGGGAGATTGCACCCGCTCTGCCCCTCTCGCTGGTTGTTTACGTGACCGATCCCGGTCGAATAACCGTCTGCAAAGGGCCTTTGACGATTGCTACGCTAAACCGCGGCAGGATCGTTTCCCCTACACTGGAAGTCTTTGACTCAGCTTGGCTTCCCGCCGGCTTTGCCTCCGTTCGCTCCAGGCTGTGGGAGCTACACGTAGCGGCAAGGGATGCCTCCCAAGAGCCCTGGGCGGATCTCAATCCCAATATCGGGAACACAATTGCCCAACAGGTAGCCAGGCGTATCATCGGTTATGTCAGAAACTCCGGGCACGGCGGCACAATCCTCGTGATCCCTCCGGAAATGGCTGATCAGGTACTGGAGGAAAACCCGTATTTGAGCATTGAATACAAGGTGACCGATGAATCCACGCGAAAAAGATTTCAGACGTTGCTGGTGGGCCTTATGAACACGCTTGCCGAGGTGTATGGCCGGAAGGCAAGCGGAGGCAAGCCCGTTGGATGGGATGAGTATGTGGCCAGTAGCGAAGAATCCCTTGCCCTGCTCGATGAGGCTGTTTTCGATCTCGCGCATCTTTTCGCAGATTTGTCCTCGGTGGATGGTGCGGTAGTATTCACCGAGGCGTTCGAGTTGCTGGGGTTTGGGGCTATGATATCCGTGGGACTGAAGGGGGTGAAGTCGGTGGCTCGCGCATTGGATGTAGAAGGGCTTCAGACGGAACAGGTATACTCCGGAGGCTTCGGTGCGCGGCACCAGTCTGCATTCCGATTTTGTAATGCCGTGCATGACGCAATCGCTATCGTGATCTCTCAAGATCGGCTGGTGCGCTTCGTCAAATGGAAAGAAGGCATGGTAACCTATTGGAGTCATGTCGCAACGAGCGTTATGGATTTTTAATAAGAGGCCGCTGCGAGTGATTTTAGACTTTCCATCATACAGGCGTCAGGCGGCGGGGAAGCCGCCCCCCCCGGAAGTAAAACCCGCCGGATTCAGCCCTGGGGGGTGGGAAGGTTCAACGCACCGTGTATTTAAAGGAAATGCCCGATTTTCTCATCCGGCTTCTGAGGGTGCTGGGATTGGTTCCAAGGAGCAGGGCAGCCCCTCCGGCGCCGCTTATTTTGCCATTGGAGACTTGCAGCGCCTCGCGGATGTGCCGCGACATGGCTTCGTCAAGGGCAAGCATGTTTTGGTCCCCCTCGCGCAACGTACCAGGATCGTCAGCCTTCCTGGGCATATCGAAATGTTCGAACGTCAGCCGCTCATATTTTCCTTTCCCCCGCTTGTGAATTAGCTCGCGCTCGACCAGGTTCTCCAATTCCCGTATATTGCCTGGCCAGTGATAAGCCTTCAGGCGCTCTACCCCTTCGGTGGAAACGGAAGGCGGGGGGTAGATTTTGAGGTCCTTTGATTTTCTTTCGATAAAATGATGGACCAGGGCTGGAATGTCTTCCTTGCGGCGCCTCAGTGGCGGGATCACGATCGGGAAAACATTTAGCCGAAACCAGAGGTCCTCCCGGAATGCTCCCGATCCTACCATTTCTTCCATATCCCTGTGGGTTGCGGCAATGATACGTACGTCCACCGGAAGGGTCTTCGTTCCGCCCACCCGTTCGATCTCTTTATACTGCAGCACACGAAGGAGCCTGACTTGTGCCTGAAGGGGCAATTCTCCTATTTCGTCCAGGAAAATGCTCCCTTTATCCGCCCGCTCGAAGCGCCCCATCTTTTGTGTGATCGCCCCGGTAAATGCACCTCTTTCGTGTCCGAAGAGTTCGCTGTCCAGAAGATTATCCGGGATGGCGCCGCAGTTAACCTTGATGAACGGACCGCCTCTCCTCGATGAAGTGTAATGAATCGCATTGGCGATAACTTCCTTGCCGACCCCGGTCTCCCCAAGGAGCAGGACCGGACTGTTTAACGGGGCAACCTGGCGTACCATCTCCGTTGTTGCTTTGAGGCCGAACTCCGACCCGACGATTTCATCACCTGAGAAACGCCGCAGTTCCCGGCTGAGTTCCCGGTTCTCGGCGTCGACTATATCTTTGAGCCTTACAACCTCTTCGTAGCGCAGCGCATTGGACATGGCTATCGAAAAGGGCTCCCGCAAAAGTGAGACCATGTGGACATGCGCTTTGGTGAATCTCGCACTTCCTTCCGCCAGTATGGAGAGGCACCCCAGGCGCTTGTTTTCGATCTCGAGTTCCATAACAAGACCGGACATGGTCGAAAGGTCGATGTAGGGGTAAAGGGCTTTTGTCAGGCAAGGATATTTCGCCCAATCGATTATCCTGACATCGGGCGCACCGACATCGGATTCAATCTCCTGTATGGCTTCCCTGGACAACTGGGTAAGGGGTATGGACTTTTTGATCCCGGCGTAATCCACGATTGCGAGGCTCCGAAGGAGCCCTGTGCTTGGTTCAAACAAGCCGAGAGACATTTCGGAGGCAGGCATGAACAATCGAAGGTATTGCATGCAATTGGATAAGGCCTTTTGGATATCGAGGCTGCTGCAGATTCGCAGAGTCGCCTGCCGGAAAAACTCGTTTTCACCTAACTCCATGCCTGGCTCTCCCTCTGGACAATTGTGATATATAACGTTTTGGCGTTATTTAACGAAATGTATGCCATATATCGCGAATAATAGTCAAGCGAATCCACCATGTATCTGAATTTACGAAGTAAATGTCTTTGGCATGAGTTTGGCTCTATTCTCGGATCGGGGTCGTGCGGATCCGCCTTTCCTCTGGCAGGCTCGCCTTGCTTCCTCAGCCCACCTTCCTGCCCGCTTTAGAGCCGGGGCGGGTTCGTGCGACCTCCACAACTTCGCGGGTTCGGGCGGGATCTTTTGTGATACCTGTCCGTGTTACTTGGAGCTTGGATTGATGAAGCCGTTAAATACTTCCTGTTTTGAGGACGGCTCAATCGGGAAGGTGGCCACAAGGAAGAACCGCATGATTTGGCTGGAGATTATAAGCATCCGCACAGCCGGGACCATCGAGACTGCAAAGGTTTTCGAGATCTGCGGAGAATGCTTCAAATCGGTTATGGGCGGACAACCGTTAAGTGTGATTGTGTATCGCAGTGCCTGCTATGAGACCGATATAAGCATCCACCTGCGGTGGGAATCCAGTCCGGGGCCTGACGGCAGGAGCATTCTTGGGAGAGCCGTGGGAACGGCCCTCGGCGATCTTGGACTGATAAACCACACTGGCTGGCTCGAGCGGGGCAAGTTTATCCCCGGTACCTGTGCGGAAATGCCAAATCACTGACGTTTGGGAGTTTTATGATGCTATTGAAAAGGGGGTATGATCCCCTCCGTAACTGTTTTTTAGCCTTGATGGCCCTGGGGAGCTTTGTCTTGCCGGTTGGTTGCCAAAAGCCGCAGGCCGCGCCGGTCCCTGTCCCCGAGGTGGCAGTGGTGACCATTCAGCCTCGGCAGGTCGAACTAAGCACTGAGTTGCCGGGTCGTACATGTGTCTACCTCGTCTCGGAAATTCGGCCCCAGGTCAACGGCATTATTCAGAAACGCCAGTTCAGGGAGGGTTCCGATGTCAAAGCCGGCCAACTGCTTTACCAGATCGATCCCGCCCCCTACCAGGTGGCCCTTGACTCAGCCAGGGCGTCGCTTGCAAAGGCGCAGGCCAATCTAGCGCCGATCCGGTCGAGGGCCGAGCGTTACAAAGAGTTGCTTGTCGACAAAGCGGTCAGCCGGCAGGACCATGAGGATGCCGCAGCAGCGGTTGAACAGGCACTGGCCGAGATCGAATATTGGAAAGCGTCGGTTGGAGCGGCCGGCATCAACTTGGGTTACACCCGTGTCGTCGCGCCCGTTTCCGGGCGCATAGGCAGGTCGAGCGTGACTGATGGAGCGCTGGTGACGGCCTATCAGCCCACCTCCCTTGCAACCGTTCAACAGTTGGACCCCATTTACGTGGATGTGACTCAATCGTCGGCCGAACTGCTGCGCCTGAAGCGCAACCTGGAAACCGGCCGGCTCAGCGCCGATGCGGAAAACCGGGGGAAAGTCCACATATTCCTGGAGGACGGAACACAGTATCCCCTGGAAGGGAAGCTGGAATTCCGTGAAGTCACGGTGGACCAGGCCACCGGATCTTTCACCCTGCGTATCCTGGTTCCGAATCCGGAACATCTGCTCCTGCCGGGCATGTTCGTGAGGGCCGCTGTGCGGGAGGGGGTCGCTCAAAACGCCATCCTTGCCCCTCAGCAGGGGGTAAGCCGCAATACGAAGGGGGAGCCCGTCGCACTGGTTGTGGATGAGGCGTGTACGGTTCAGCAACGGGTACTTACACTGGACCGCGCTATCGGCGACCAATGGCTCGTCTCATCGGGCCTTTCCGCCGGAGATCGCCTGGTCGTCGAAGGCCTGCTGAAGGTGCGGCCGGGTGTCACAGTGAAAGTAGCTGGATTGGGGGATTGAGGAATTGAGGGATTAACGACGAATTGAAGAGCTGCGGATAAAGGGCTCTATGAGTCGTTAATTCCTAAATTCCTCAATTTTATTCAATTCCCGAATTTATATTTCATCAAAAAGGACTGCGATGTTATCGAACTTTTTTATAGACCGCCCGGTCTTCGCCTGGGTCATCGCCATCGTCATGCTGCTGGCGGGCGGTTTGGCGATCTACAATTTGCCCATCTCCCAGTATCCTCCCATCGCTCCTCCATCCATTGCCATCGATGCGTTTTATCCAGGGGCCTCTGCCGAAACGGTGGAAAACAGCGTTGTCCAGATCATCGAGCAGAAGATGACCGGGTTTGACAAAATGTTGTACATGTCCGCCACGAGCGATTCGTCCGGCGCAGGAAGGATCGAACTCACCTTTGCCCCGGGGACCGATCCGGACCTCGCCTGGTCCCAGGTGCAGAATAAGCTCCAGTTGGCCACGGCGAGTTTGCCCGAAGTGGTGCAGCGCCAGGGTGTCAAGGTCAGCAAATCCACGAGAAACTACCTGATTCTCGTGGGCCTGACCTCGGAAGACGGCAGCCTGGATGAGTATGACTTGACGGACTACGGCCAGTCCAACATCGAAAAAGTGTTGGGGCGGGTGCCCGGCGTGGGTGAGGTGGATAGTTTCGGCACCCAGTATGCCATGCGAATCTGGCTGAATCCGGATAAACTGACCGATTACAAGCTGACGATACCGGACGTCGTCGCCGGTCTTCGCGCCTACAACGTGGAGGTTTCCGCCGGCCAGTTCGGCGGGGTGCCGGCGGTGGAAGGCCAGAGATTGAACGCCACCATCGTCGTCCAGAACCTGCTCAAAACTCCGGAGGAATTTGCCGCCGTCCCGTTGCGCACGAACTCGGACGGTTCCATCGTGCGCATACAGGACGTGGGGCGAACGGAGTTGGGTACCGAACGCTATGAATCGCACGCGTTTTACAACGGCAAACCAACGGCCGTCATGGCTATTCGGCAGGCCGCGGGCGCGAATGCGCTGGATACCGCAAATGCGGTGAGAGCGAAGATGGAGGAACTGTCCAGGTACTTTCCCACCGGCATGAAGGCAGTCTACCCTTATGACACAACGCCCTTCGTGAGGGTGGCCATCGGAGAAGTGGTCAAGACCCTGTTCGAAGCTATCCTGCTGGTCTTCATAGTGATGTACATCTTCCTGGGAAATATCCGGGCCACGCTGATTCCAACTTTGGCGGTGCCTGTGGTGATCATGGGGACCTTCGCAGTGCTGGGTTTACTGGGGTTTTCGATCAACATGCTGACCATGTTCGGCATGGTGCTCGCCATCGGTCTTTTGGTTGACGACGCAATCGTGGTGGTGGAAAACGTCGAGCGGGTCATGAGCGAGGAGGGGCTCCAGCCCAGAGAAGCGACCCGCAAATCCATGGGAGAAATCACCGGCGCGTTGGTTGGAATCGGGCTCGTGCTTTCGGCTGTGTTTGGTCCCATGGCATTTCTCGGCGGCTCCACGGGTGTTATCTACCGCCAGTTTTCCGTGACCGTCATCGCTTCCATGCTGCTCTCGGTCCTGGTGGCCCTGATCCTGACCCCGGTCCTTTGCGCATCGCTCCTCAAACCCGTGGAAAAAGGGCATGAGGCCGCGGAAACCGGCTTCTTTCTCTTACGGCCTTTTTTCCGGTGGTTCGACCGGGTGTTTTTCTGGATCAGGGACGGGTACCAGACGGTGGTCGGCCGGATTCTCGGCAAGAAGTTCCGCTGCCTGTTCATATACCTTCTGATTGTGGCGGCCCTGGGATTCTTTTTCCACCGAATACCCACGGCCTATCTTCCCAATGAGGATCAGGGCATATTGTTCGTCCAGGCGATGCTGCCGGCGGGTTCGACGCTGGAGCAGAGCGATCAGGTCATGGATGAAGTCCGCAGCTATTTTCTTACGGATGAAAAGGAAGTGGTGGAATCCTGCCTGACGGTTGCCGGCAGGGATTTTGCCAGCGTTGGACAGAATGTGGGTATTGCCTTTGTCAAGCTCAAGGACTGGGACCTGCGCAACCGGTCGGACATGAAAATAAACGCCCTGGTGGCACGCGCCATGGGAAGGTTCTCGAAGATACGCAACGCAAGGGTGTTCGCGTTCGCGCCACCGGCAGTAATAGAGCTTGGCATGGCAGCCGGGTTCGACTTTCAATTGCAGGACCGGGGCGGGCTGGGCCACGAAGCTTTGGTGGCGGCCCGCAACCAGATGCTCGGCATGATCGCCCGGGACCCGAGGCTGATCCGTGTCCGCCCCAACGGTCTCGAAGATGTGCCCCAATACCGGGTTGACGTGGATTGGGAAAAGGGGGGTACCTTGGGACTCCCCATCAGTTCCATCCATGACACCATCTCGGCGGGATTCGGCAGCGCCTATGTAAATGACTTCATCCAAGGTGGACGGGTCAAGCGGGTTTATGTCCAGGCCGACGCCTCCCACCGCATGCTGCCCAGCGACCTGGAGAGGCTCTACGTTCGCAATGACGCGGGGACAATGACCCCCTTCACTTCTTTCGCCTCCGGGCGCTGGACTTACGGGCCTTCGCGGCTTGAACGATTCAACGCTTTCCCGTCGCTGAATATCTGGGGCGAAGCACCGCCGGATAGGAGTTCCGGGGAGGCGATGCAGGCCATGGAAGAGATTACCTCGAAGCTGCCCAACGGTATCGGGTTCGACTGGACCGGTCTTTCCTACCAGGAGCGGATGGCGAAGTCACAGGCGCCGGTGCTCTACGCCTTTTCCATGATCGTTATTTTTCTCTGTCTGGCGGCTCTCTATGAGAGTTGGACCGTTCCCCTTTCGATCATGCTTGCCTTGCCGCTTGGGGTCATCGGCGGGGTAGCGGCCACATCCCTTCGGGGATTCCCCAACGACGCCTATTTTCAGATCGGGCTTCTCACGGTCCTGGGGCTCACAACCAAGAACGCCATTTTGATAGTTCAGTTCGCCATGGCTAAAGTGGCAGAGGGCATGGGGCTCGTCGAGGCCACGCTGGAAGGGGTGAAGTTGAGATTTCGCCCGATCATCATGACCTCGCTGGCCTTCGGCTTCGGCGTTCTTCCCCTGGCAATAGCCACCGGCGCCGGTGCGGGCGCTCAGACCGCCATCGGCACCTGCGTCCTTGGCGGTATGGCAACCGCCACCTTCCTTGCGATTTTCTTCGTTCCCCTGTTTTTCGTGGGGGTGGTTCAACTGTTCGGGAAGAAGAAAGGCGTCCGGAAGGAAGTGCCCGATTCGGCCCCCGCAAGTCCTTCGGAGGCACAGTGACATGATAGCGAAGAAACTTTTGCTTTTGGCAATAGCGGCCGTTTTTCTCACCGGCTGCACGTTGATACCGAAATACACGCGGCCCGAAGCACCCATTCCCGCCGGCTGGCCAGGCGGGGCGGCATACAAGGAGACCCCGGCCACGCAGGGCGCCCCGGTTGCCGCCGATCTGCGATGGCGGGAATTCTTCACCGATGAACGGCTTCAAACGATCATGGCGATGGCCCTGAAAAATAACCGGGACTTGCGGGTGGCCACCTTGAACGTCGAAAAGGCGCGCGCACTGTACCGTATCCAGCGTGCCGAGCTTTTCCCGGTGGTCGAGGCGGGCGGCAGCGGCCTCAGGGAACGTGCGGTCGAAAAGTTCTTCGGCACCTCGGTTGCGGGTTCGGTGGAACAATACAGCGTAAATCTCGGGATCAGTTCCTGGGAGATCGATTTCTTCGGCCGCATCCGGAGCCTGGAAAAACAGGCGCTCGAGGAATATTTTGCCACGGAACAGGCGAGTCGCAGCGCGCAGATCCTGCTCCTCTCGGAAGTTGCCAACGCTTATGTGACGCTTGCCGCAGATCGAGAGAACCTCCAACTGGCTCAATCCACCCTTGAGAGCCAGCGGGCCTCCTACAATCTAATTCGACGGCGCTTTGAAGTCGGCCTCGCGCCCGAGCTGGACCTTCGCCAGGTGCAAACGCGGGTGGATGCGGCGCGGGTGGATGTCGCCCGGTTCACCGACCTGGTTTCCAGGGATGAAAATGCGCTCAACCTGTTGGCCGGCTCACCGGTATCGGCAGACATGCTGCCCGAGGTGCTGGGTGTCGTCACGCCGCCACGGGACGTTTCTCCCGGCCTCTCCTCGGAGGTGCTCCTGCATCGCCCTGATATTCTCCAGGCGGAAAACCTGCTCAAGGCCGCCAACGCGGATATCGGCGCTGCCCGGGCGGCATGCTTCCCCCGCATCTCGCTTACGACGGCCCTGGGGAGCGAGAGCGGCGATCTGTCAAGTCTTTTCAAATCCGGCTCGTTCGCCTGGAGTTACGGCCCCCAGATCGTTCTGCCGGTTTTTGATGCCCGCACATGGGCTGGACTTAAAGCAAGCAAGGTGCAAAGGGAGATCGCCCTGGCTCAATACGAGGGGGCGATCCAGGCGGCATTTAGAGACGTTGCCGATGCCCTTTCGCAAAGGGGGACCCTGGGGGATCAAATGGAAGCGCAACAATCCCTTGTCGACGCCAGTGCGGAGGCGTACCGGCTCTCCAATGCCCGCTATATCAGGGGGACCGACATCTACCTGAACGTGCTGGACGCGCAACGCTCGCTCTATTCCGCACAGCAGGGATTTATCACCGTCCGCCTGGCCAAACTGACCAATCAGGTCCGGCTTTATGAAGTACTGGGCGGGGGATGGGATTAAAAGCGGATGGAAGAATTTAGGAATTGACGATTTGAGGCTTCCTGCATGCCCGTGTTCAAGCTTGAAATAATGGGCTGGAAATTGTAGTCTTACCAGCAGCATGGAGCTTTCAGCACAAATCCTCAGCGTATTCCATATCCATGACGGGCTTTGCGACGGATTGTCTCACTTTTCCGGTCCGAGCCGCGCGGCGCTGATTTACGCCGAAAAACCATCGGACCCTCCGCGCATCTACGACCCTCAATGCCTTTTGGACGGCTGGGGGCCGATTATCGAGAAAATTTATCTGAAGTCCGAAGCTTGGCGGGAACGCTATCCTCAAAATCAGCAAATGGCGCAGATTAACCCCTCGGGCCAGATTTTCCCGGAAAAAAGCCTGCACCTCGCAGGGCTCATATCGGCGGGCGGAAGAGCCAAATCGATATTCTACCAGATGTGGTTTACAGAAGAGCACCCGATCATGTGTTCGAACGGCCCCACGGAGAAGTGGCTGGAGCACGCGGCAAGCCTTCTGGCGCATGACTGGGCCAATGACGAATGGTTTTATACCTGGAATTCTTCCTGTGTCGTGCGTGAGTATGCGACTCACGCGGTCAGGGATTATATCCGTTATCTTTTGGACCTCAAATTTGGTCTGGACAGCCGTATCGAAGTCTACCCAATACTGGATGCCGTACTCGGCATTTCCAAGATCCGGGAGGAGGGGGCCTGGCCGCGGGGGTCCCTGGTGTTCGTCGAACCGTCCATGATCGACCAGGTGCCTTTTCTGGTAAGGTTTCCTCAACCCGAAGAACTCAGGCTGACCAAATTCAAGCATGTGCGCAAGCTTATCCTGGCGGTTGAAAACTCTGCGGGAAGGCTTGTATCGGATGGACGCAGTATAATCGGCGTGGCACAGGGAAGTTTGCCCGATTGCCGCATAACGGCGGATTTCCTGGGTGGATACGGGTTCCTTTACTTTTCGGGCAATCTTGTGTGCAGCTTTTCCGACGGAAGCTACCATTCTTCGAACCGGAAGCCGAACCTGGTGCATCTTGAAGAACTCCTGCTGGAATCCCCCCTTGAACAGCATCGCAAGGACGCACTTTTGCGGATCGCTGCGAGCATAGTGGCCAGGGCGGGTGAGCAGCGCCATGGAGCAACGCTCGTAATCGATCTGGACGCCAGTCCCGTAACTATTGCAGGCCAGCAGCTCCAGTCCCCCATCGATCTCGAAAAAGATAAGATGCTCGATCTTGCCAAGTCGCTCTCAAAGGTGGACGGAGCGTTGCATATCGGGGCGGATCTCCATCTGCACGGGTTTGCCTGCCTGCTGGACGGAAGATCGATAACAGGTGAGAACCGGGCGAGGGGAGCACGGTTCAACTCGGCCCTCAGGTTCACAGCCGAACATAAAAACCTGATCGTAATAGTAGTCTCGTCCGACCGGCCTGTTTCGGTAATATACAGGGGAGTGGACCTTACCGCGAGACCCGAGTGGGAACCGCTGCCGCAGTTGCTCGTGCAGCCGCCCACAGTGGAAGAATGGCTCCTGAGCTGTGAAGCGCCCGGCCATCGGCATTCGGAAGCCGGGAGCCTTCCTTAGCGTAAATCCGAAACCGGGTGCATGCGAAAATGCGACAAAAGAAAGACAGGCGGACTCGATCAGGTTGTCCGCCCTGTCCAAAGAGCGTGGGAACGGTCCCCCGCAAACTCTAAAAGATGACCGGAATCGCGACGTTATTCCCTGGCATAAGTAAGCCTGTCTTTTTCAAACTCCTCGATAATCTCATCGGTTAGAGACGGCCGCATTTTCCCCAGGACCCGGAGACAGTCTTCGGTGGTCACCTTGTAGTCTTGTCTCTCGGCAACCTCTCGTTCAAAGGCGAATTGAGCGACCTGTTCAAAAAGATATCCGATATCTGCCGGGGTAAACCTCGACGTCTCGCTCACGAGCTGGTCCAGGTCAACCTGGCCTACATTTAGCCGCGACAGGTGGTACTGCAGGATGGTCTTGCGTTCATCGGGATTCAGGGCGCCAACCGGGATTATGCAATCGAACCTTCCGGGGCGGAGCAATGCCGGGTCCAGCCGCCGTATGAAATTTGTAGCGCATACGAGCAACACCCGGCTGGATTCATTCCTGAACAACGGGACCTGCTTTAGAAATTCATTCGTTATGGTCTTGTCCAGGCGATCCGCATTGTCGCGGCAGGGCGCCAGTTCTTCAAATTCATCTATGAAGACGACAGCGTCATGCAGCTGCCTGACCTTCTCCATGCTCCTGCGCAGGTTGGCCCCAAGCTTTTCGGTGCCGTCCTCCACGAGCATGCTCGGAGCGATCTCGACAAACCACCAGGATAAAACTCCCGCTATGGCCTTGACAAAGTGGGTTTTTCCCGTCCCCGGAGGACCGAAGAAAATGATTGTCTTGGGGGGACTCACACCATGCTTCCTTGAAAGATCTTCCTGCGTCAGGGGAAGAATGATCCTGCGGTTGACCAGTTGTTTAGGGGGTTGGGAATCGGAGATAGTCTCCCAGATTTCCCTTCCCAGGGTCTGTGCCCCCATCTCGTTAAGTATGTCTCTTCTCCGGTAGGACAGATATTCGTCGACCGCCTGGTCCATGTTTTCCAGAAAATCTATGCACGCAGTGCGAAAACCTACATCCCTGCCGAGCTTTTCCGACAAGAGCCACTTATGCTGCAAAATTTTCGCCCACATGTCGCAGGCGATCTCGGGCTCAAACTTTGACCCGGCCATTTCAAAGATTTTACTTGCACATTCTTCCGCTGACGGAAACTCCGGCATAATATCATTCATGGCTCACCTGTATCACCTGTATTGCTGCGGCTAAGTTCATCGCAGCCTTATAATCCTTTGGGGCGATCTTTGCAAGGTCGGGGGGGGGTCGGGGCACTTACATGCAGGGAGCGCCGCCTCCCATGGCGGCGTTCGTCTTCCGCACAGGCGTGGGGCGCCGCTGCCTAGGTTGGATACTCTATTCCCTGCCAGCCTTGTTCGGGAGGTTTGTCATGGAATCGGGCGCAGCGGGAAAGGTAAAAGCATGTCGGGGCATCTTCGGGGAATTTGGCTGACAGCCTGGTGAAAATTTTGCAGCCTTCGTCCCAGTTTTGTGACAAATAGGCGTTAAGTCCCAGGGTGAACTCTTCACACAGTTCGGCGGCGCGGCTGATTTTGCCTTCTGCCCTCGACGCAACCAGTTCGTAAATCTGCTGTTCCTCGCTTTTTCCTTTCACTGCAACCAGTCCCAGGGGTCTGAACAGGAACTTGTGCGATGTCGCCTCGTAAGTGCGCCGTGATACAATGATCCGGGTGCCATATAGTTTGTTTGCTGCTTCCAGGCGGCTGGCGGTGTTGACATTGTCGCCCATCACCGTATAGTTCATCCTCTCTGTCGACCCCACATTTCCAACCACGGTTTCGCCGGTACTTATTCCGATCCTGGTGACGAAGGCGCTTTTGCCTTGGCTTGTCCATTTTCGATTGAGTTCAGCAATTTTTTTCTGGCACGCTAAACTGGCTCCACAGGCTCGGAGGGCATGATTGTCGTCTCTGAGCGGCGCTCCCCAGAAGGCCATGATGGCGTCTCCGATATACTTGTCCACCGTGGCGCCGTACTGGCTCAGGATCCTGGTGAGTTCGTCGAAGTATTCGGAAAGGTGCAGCATCAGGCTCTCGGGGGAGGTGATTTCCGCAATCGATGTAAACCCCGATATATCCGAAAAAAATACTGTAAGCTCTCGTTTTTGCCCGCCGAATTGGGCCCCTTCTCCCGTGCTTATGAGCTGACGCACCAGTTCGGCCGGAACATATTTTCTGAAGGCATGGAGACCCTTCTGCATCGAAGAAACGGCATCGCGCATCAATTGGATTTCCTTCATGCGGGATGGGATGTGAATTGTTTCGTCCAGATTGAAGTCCCTGATTTTCCCGGTGGCTTCGGCTATGAGCAGAACGGGCCTGGTGATACCCCGCGAGATTGTAAAGGCCAGCAAAACGGCGCCCCCCAGTATGGCCGAAGAGATGAGGAGCATTATTGTCATCTCCTGCCTGGCCCCATCCATGAAATCGTCTTCGGGAACCATCACCGCGATCTTCCACCGCATGGGAAAAGGCTTGGGAAAATCTTTAAACGACGTCAAATAGGTCCTGCCCCCCCATTCAACCACGGGCCGGCTCTTTGCCGTGAGCAAATGTTCCCGGTATGCGGCGCCCAGGGGACCAACCCCCAGTTCTTCAATCCCAACCGGACGCAGGACGCCTTTTTCTTTCCTTATGATTGACGAAAGGCCCGGGTAGGCAACGATTTCGCCTCTTTGATTAATAATCAGTTCAATGCCGGTTTTGCCTATTTTCTGCATCTTCAGGAAATCGGATATTTCATCCAACTCGATATCCATCCCCCAGACACCCGTAAGCTTTCCATCTGCGTCAAAAACAGGGTGCGAAGAGGTGACCGCCGGATTGCCGGTACTGGCGCTGATATACACTTCGGTCCAGAAGTTCGTCCCCGTCTTTTTTGCTCCTATATACCAGGGGCGGACCCTGGGGTCGTAATCGATTTCATTTGACTCGTCGGTTCCGGTTACCCGGAACGCGGTGTCCCTGTGGACAAACGAGTTCGCCGGCGGAGAAGCGGAGGCCCTGATGGTCTGGCTTTCCATACTCCCGTCGGCCAGCCTGCGGGCGTGCACATAGTTCCCCTGCTCATCGGCGAAATAGAACATCGATATCTGCGGATAAGATTTAAGGACCCCAAGCGTATACATTTCCTTCTGCCTGTAATCGTCGAACGAAACAGCGCCGAGTTCGGCAAGCCTGGAACTCATTTGAACCACTGTCGAGGCGGGCAGGAAATAGTTGCTCGTTCTTTCGATTGCAGCTCCGGAGATCTGTGCGATCAAATCGTTGCCGAGTGTTGAAATGATGTCTTTGTCCTCATAGTAGCTGAGGAGGAGGACAGGCAGGACCGCCGCAGTCAGCAAAAAGACAAAAGCAGTTAGTATCATGGTGTGAAAGCTCACCCGCATCGATCTCTCCCGTGTGCTCCCGGATTACGTACGCAGCTTTAAGAGATGATCGGAATTATTTGACAAAATCTTGAATTTCTGACTGCTGCGGCCTGTTTGGAAAGAGGTCCATGGCGACTGCGAGGGCGCGCGGTGGCGCAAATTATTTCACACTAATACGAAAAGACCCGGTGGGCTGCGTTGCGCTTAGCCCACCCCGGTATCTTTTCGTGGTTCGAGGTGTCCTGGCGGGGCTTTTCTCCGTGTCCTCTGCGTCTCTGCGGTGAAATGTGAGTCCTGTCTCACTGGCCGTCTCAAGAGTCCGGAACTTGCCCCCCGTTCCCCTTTCCGGCCATCATGGCTCCTTTTCGGGTGGTTTTTTCCCTGTTAAGAGACGATATGATGCATTGCCTCGCCTTGAAGGATTCTTTTGCCGCCTCGAAGCCGGCAATGTCCATTCCAAGAAGCAGGCGAACATCTTCATCCGATCTGCTGCCCAAGTCTTCGGACTCACAGAGCAAATAGGCCACCATTACTCTGAAGGAGTCGTCCGGTATGCTAAGTGATTGGCAATCTACGATCAGTTCGCACAATCTAAAGAATAATTCCGACGCATTCTCGACTTCCTGCAGCTCCGTCGAGTAATTTTGTACTTCTGCAAAAATCCTGCTTTTGAAATTGTCCCTTCTATCCGTGGCGCTGCTACCGATCAGGATTTCCCTGATTGTGGTCTTGAAAGGGTCATTGCTTGAACTGGTTTTCATATCTCCTCCGACTATATTTACCGATCGCCGCCCGGACCCGATGTGCCGGACGGTTCGCTCAGAGCGCCAACGACAACCGCTTCTTTTTCCTTGCTGCTTTTTGCCCCGTTTTCAATATCTTTTCCATATGCACGAACAATATCGCTTATCTGCCTCAACCGGTCGTCCACTTTCCGGAAAAGCGTGCCCTCCGGATAGGAGCCGTCCTCCTGCTGGCGCCCGGCTGTTTGCGCGGTCAGAATTTCTATGCCTTCTTCTATGGTAGCGACGGGCCAGATGTGAAAACGCCCCTCTTTTACCGCCTCGATAACCTCCTGGTCGAGCATCAGGTTGCGCACGTTCTTCGATGGGATGATAACACCTTGGGCGCCGGTAAATCCCTTGTGCCGGCAGATATCGAAGAACCCCTTGATTTTATAGTTTACCCCGCCGATGGGTTGTATTTCCCCTTTCTGGCTGACCGAGCCGGTCACGGCAATGCCCTGGTATATCGGCACGCCGGATATGGCGCTAAGGAGCGCATAAAGCTCGGTGCTCGATGCGCTGTCGCCGTCGATCATACCGTAGCTCTGCTCGAAGGAAAGGGCTGCGGAAAGGGCCAGGGGCTTATTCTGCGCAAACCTCTCCCGTATGAAGCTGCCCAGCGTCAGAAGCCCTTTGGTGTGCGTTGCGCCGCTCATCCTGGCTTCGCGGTCGATTGAAATAGCGCCTTCTTTTCCGACCGAAACCGTTGCGGTTATCCGGTTTGGCTGCCCGAAGACATGGTCCCCGGTCTGCAAAACGGACAATCCGTTCAACTGTCCGACCTTCCACCCATCGGTCTCCACCCAGAAGATATCTTTCTTTATGGCCTCCTTTACGCGCTCTTCGTAAAGGCTCGCCCGGTATTTTCTCTTCCTTGAGGCCTCTTCCACGTGGCTCGCGCCGATCATGGCAAAACCTTCCTGGCGGGCAAAAAAATCGGCCTCGACAAGCAGGTCTCCGATATCTTCCAGCTCAAGGGTCAGTTTTTCCTGGTTCTCAGTGCGCTCCATCGCATACTCGATAACCCTTGCCACTCCCGAGCGGTCGAGATCGAGAAGATCGTGCCCGGCGCAGTGGTGGGCGAGCGCCCGTGCGTACTCGACAAGCACGCCGTCGGCCGCGTCCACCTGGCTGTCCATGTGGGCCTTCACCTTGAAGTGCTCCCTGAACCGGTCGTCGTTGGCGTATAGCAACTGGTAAATCTCAGGGTCCCCGGTAAGCACGATTTTCAGATTGAGGGGGAAGGGCTCGGGCTTTAGCGAGCGGGTGCCGAAGAACCCGTAGAGGTCCCCGGCATCTTCGATCTTGATTTCGCCGTCTCTTAGTGCCCTCTGGAGGGCTTCATAGGAAATGTTTGCCCGGAGCAGGTCGGTGGCGTTGATTACGAGGTAACCGCCATTGGCCCTGTGCAGTGCCCCGGCCTTAAGCATCGTGTGATCGGTAATCAGGGCGCCGAACCATGCCTGCTTTTCGATTGAACCGAAGAGGTTGGAGTACGAGGGATTGGACTCGATCACCACGGGTGCGCCGCTGGACTCGGAGTTGTCAACGAAGACGTTTACCTCATACTTTCGAAACGCGATTTCCTGGCCGGGCGCGGGCATGGCCATGCCCGGGTGTTGCTGGGGTATCGGATTTTGAGCGGGCGCTTCCGGCTTTTTTTTGAAATCGTCAATGTTATCGAGGATGTCCGACTCGACTTCGCGCAGATATTCAACGACCGGCGGCTCGTCGTTGAATTGTTCCTCGATTGCCTCCACGAGTTGTCCCACCACGAACAGAGCGACCTCCCGTTCGAGTTTCGAATGCGTCTCCTTGAATTGGGCTTCGGCCTGCTGTATCTGCTTGACCGTGTCTTTCATCCTGGACTGAAGCTCCTCGCTTCCGGCCCGGATCAGCGTCAGGTCCTCGGGGGTTAAATTTGCCAGTTCTTCCTGGGTCATCGGCTGGCCCGAAGGGCCTGCGGGCGTGAGCGCCATTCCCATTTGCGAAAACTGAAGAACAAACCCTTTGGCCCGGCCTTCCTCTGCAAGGGCCTCGATGAGTTGCTGCCGCACTCTTTCAAAATCCGCATGGATCTCTGCGTCTCTTGTCCCGAACTCGTGGCTCATGAAGACCTCGGGAATTTTATCCTGAATGGTCTTGACGAGCCTTTCCATTTCCGTCTTGAACTCTGTGCCCCGCCCGGCTCCCAGGCTGATGGCTTTCGGATTGTCCTTTTGCCTGAAATTGTGGACGTAGCACCAGTCCAGGAGGCCTCGACTCTCCTCCTGCCTGCTCCTCGACGAAGGCCCTGGCGATTGACGCCAACCCGGATTTCGGAGGGCCGGCGATAAAGAGATTATAACCCTTTTTCTTTATTTGAACTCCGAACCGGATTGCATCTACTGCACGCTCCTGGCCCACGGCTTTAAACTCGAGGTCTTTTAGCGAAGCGGTGCTCTCAAATGGTAAAGAACCCGGATCGATAACCAAACGCAGTTTCTCGACTGGAAGTTCCCGATGTTGTTCTGACATATCCCTTCACCCCCCTTTGCGCTGCAATTATAACCGATAACGGACATCCGAGGTCCGATAGCTGATAGCCGATACCGGCGTCAAAAGCAACCTGCCTGTGACAGCG
>CAWGZP010000169.1:0-3150 GCA_963826655.1 uncultured delta proteobacterium | reverse complement strand
ACTATACACTTCGGTGAAAACGGCGCGCTATCACGGTCATCTCTTGACAGATCGGCGTCCGGGTCTCCGATAATGTATCCGAAGTGAGCGTCATTCCAGGAGATAGTGCCGCTGATGGCCTTTGCGTAAGGATCGCTTAGCAATTTTGCGGGGTTGAACCTGTGGCCCTCCAGAGGCTCATAGGGTCCATGCACCCGATACCCATAAAGCTGTCCCGGACGCACTTCTGGAAGGTAGATATGCCAAACCTGGTCCGTTTGGTTCGCAACGGGAATTCGAGTCTCGTTTTCCCCTTTGGAATCGAACAGGCACAACTCAACCTCAGCGGCGTTTTCAGAAAAAAGGGCGAAATTAACCCCCGATCCGTCCCATGTAGCGCCTAGGGGATACGCGTTTCCCGGCCAGAATTTCATCAACCACCTCCGTAACCTTCCATTTGAGAAAAAAAGGACCTCAACAGGAACAAGGTAAGAAGGACAAGATTTAAAATAAATAGCCGAATCACAGTAGAATCGTGCTGACAGGATTAGCCACCAGTTGGAAAACGTTAATATGCTCGACTCTTCTTATAGCATTGCAGATAGGACTATGAATATATTGCGGGAAGATAAATAACTACCCTCACATGAAACTTTCAAATCACAGCTACAACTATATTCTCTTTCACACAGACTCAGGTTCTCTATTTGAAATTCAGATTAAGCATTCCAGTGTATGAGGCATATACATCAGTTGCGTGTCTCTCCGCGCGGCGTTACCTTTTGTTGAAATAGCTCTATCATTCACCGCCCGAATTTGGCGGGGAAAGTAATTCTCCAGACCTGGATCGAGCGATTCATGATCAAAAAGAATTCCCAGCATAATGAATCCGGGGATAGCGAGACGGATTCGGCTGAAGCTAACAGTCGAGGCGAATCCCGGCATGAAGGCGGCATGTTCGAGCCGGCTGGAATGGAGTCCTTGAACACCATCAAGGTGTCGCTGGCCCTGCTGAGCACGCTGGCGGTGGTGGCAATGCTTAAATGGGCTCAGAGTATCCTTATACCATTTGCCCTGGGCATCCTTATCAGCTACGCATTGAATCCGATTGTGGCCTGGATGATGAAACTCAGGATCCCCCGCTGGGTTTCGGCTGCCGTCATGCTGATCGTGGCGGTGATTGGACTGGGGTCTTTGAGCTACAAGTTGGGCGTGGAGGGGGCCTCTATTGTCGCCAAGCTGCCGGAGTCCATGGATAAGCTCTCTGCGTCTCTGCGGGAGAGTTCGAGCGGAAGGTTGGGCGGCCTGATAGAGAGCTTTCAAAGGGCAACCGGCGAACTCAAGAAGGCAGCCGAAGAGGTGACGGGGAGCAACGCTTCGAGAGATGAGGCTGGAAAGAAGCTTTCGGTTAAAGTCGAGCAGCCTGCGGTCAATTTTCATCAATTCCTTTGGATGGGGTCGACAAGTGCCCTGGATTGGGTGGGACAGATCGTCCTGAATCTTTTCCTGATCTACTTTCTTCTGTCATCCGGCGATCTTTTCAAAAGGAGGCTGGTAAAGATAGCCGGCGACAGCTTTGCTGCAAAAAGAATTACCGTGAATATTCTCGATGACATCAACTCTCAGGTTCAGCGCTATCTCCTTGTACAGTTGTTTATCAGCCTCATTGTCGGGCTTTTGTCGTGGGTTGTATTCAGGATGATCGGTTTGGATAACGCCATGTTCTGGGCTATCGTCGCGGGTGTGGCGCACATGATTCCGTACCTCGGGCCGGCGGCGGTCAGCGCGGGAACCGGTCTGGCGAGTTTTTTCCAGTTCGGAACCCTCGAAATGGGGTTGCTGGTCGCGGGAAGTTCGGCTGCAATTGCTATGATCGCTGGAATGATGATCATGCCGTGGCTGACAAGCCGTGCGGTTCGCATGAACGCCGGGGCCGTGTTTATTACCCTGCTCTTATGGAGCTGGATCTGGGGGATCTGGGGGCTGCTTCTCGGCACCCCGATCACCATGGCATTCAAGAACGTCTGTGATCACGTGGAAAATTTGAAATCGATAGGTGAAATACTTGGGGATTAAAAGCTGGGGCGGCAGGGACGGGGGATTCAGGCCATAGGTGACGTTGGAGGGCCAAGTGACCACCGTCGAATACTTCATCTGAAACGATCCGGTGAAATGGCGCAACAGCGATGAGGAAACGATCTAAAGGAGCTGTAATGAAAAATAATACGGCTTTTATGCTCGTGTTATTGGTTTTTTCGTGGACACTCATCACTATAAATTCAGTTTGCGCCCAAACCTATTCCCTCATGGAAGCCGGCGCTCCCTCTGGTGATGTGTCCCGGGGCGGCGCAAACAACTCCGCGTATGGCATCAACGATTCCGGCCATGTCTTGGGTCCAGCTAACGCTCTAACTGGCCTCAAAGACAATGCATTTCTCTATAGCGGCGGAAAGAGTACCGTTTTAGGAAATCTCAGTGGCGCAAATAGCCGAGGATATCGCATCAATAAGTCCGGGCGGATCGTAGGACAAACCGGTACACAGGACGGCCAATATCATGCCTTTCTCTACGAGGGCGGAAAAACGATCGACCTCGGGACTCTCGGTGGCGCAAACAGCTGCGCGTATGACATCAACGATTCCGGCCAGATCGTTGGGCAAGCCGACACAGAGGGCGGCCAGTCTCATGCTTTTCTCTATGAGGATGGGAAAATGACCGACCTCGGGACTCTCGGTGGCGCAAGTAGCTGCGCGTATGGTATCAACGATTCGGGTCAGATCGCAGGCCGGGCCGACATGCCGGGCGGTCGATATCATGCCTTTCTCTATAGAGGCGGCAAGATGATGGACCTCGGAACTCTCGGTGGCGCAAACAGCTGCGCTTATGACATCAACGATTCCGGCCAGATCGTTGGTCAAGCCGACACACCGGGCGGTCAATATCACGCCTTTCTCCATAGCGGCGGCAAAATGATCGACCTCGGGACTCTCGGTGGCGGATACAAGCGCAGCCTGTGAGCCGGGGCAGTGGGGCGTCAATGCTGTTGCTTTAAGGGATAAAGATCCGTAGGATGGGTGGAGCGGAGCGCAACCCATCAAATCTTTTCGTAACAGTATCTCACGTCCCTCCGGGAACCCTGAAACCATGAAAAGACGTGGCAATCACCCCCCT
>CAWGZP010000168.1:0-4579 GCA_963826655.1 uncultured delta proteobacterium | reverse complement strand
CCCCTGGAACCGCTAAGAACTAATCATCCGTAGAGTTCATACACGACATTATCTTCGGTTCTAACCTACAATAAGTAGCCTATACATGTCAAGAATTAATTCACAGGCTTGTGCATCGCAGTCCGGCAAAATTTAATCAGTCGCTACAAACAATTGATTTTTATTGTTCTTTGGCATAGGTTGACTTTTTTGATTTGAGCTTGAAGGAGGATACCCTACCCGGTATTTGGGGAGGGTATCCATGAATCCAGGCATCTGTCGCGAAAAGAATTGGCGGGCTGCGTTCCGCTCAGCCCACCCTGCGGATCTTTTCCGGGCCCGGGTGACCCAACGGGACATGAATTATTGTTCAATCTTAAGACTGAACCCTGCTATGGTCAATAGGTATTGTTTGGGCTGCATTTTTGCAGCCTATCCCATTCTACCCTGAGGAATGTGTGAGTAAGGAGGAAATGCCGTGGGACCGCTCAAAGAGCAAGTGATGTGTAACCTCAGATCGGCCCGTAAGGCTAAGGGGCTCTCTCAGAGCGAACTGGCGGAGCGGGTTGGTGTAAAACGGCAGGCCATCTGTGAAATGGAGACCGGGCGGTACGTGCCCAATACCTCCTCGGCGCTCCGAATGGCAAAAGAGTTGGGCTGCAGGGTCGAAGACCTCTTCGTCCTGGATGAGTCCGATAATGAACAGCCTGTGACACTTGTCGAAAAGGCCGGCGCACCGAATGCCAGGGTTTCGGTGACCAGGGTGCGAGAGCGACTCATTGCCTATCCACTGGATGGCAAATGGTTGTTTAACGATGGCTTTCATGCTGCAGACGGGATGCTGGCGCCCGATTGCATTCATGTGCAGCTCATAGAGAAAAAAGACCACCTCGAGAAGAAAGTCTTGCTGCTCGGCTGTGATCCGGCCTTTGCCATCTTGAGCGCACACGTAGCCCGGTGGGCGGGCGGCGCTAGTGTTTACTGCCGATTCGCCTCGAGCCATCTTGCCTTGGAAAGGCTTGCGACGGGCTATGCGCATATTGCAGGGACTCACCTGCACAACCCCTCATCCGGTCAGTCCAACGTAGAGCTTGCTCAAAAGGTCCTCTCCGGCTCAAAGGCCACGATCGTCGCTTTCTCATTCGTTGAGGAGGGACTGTTGGTCGCACCGCAAAATCCTCATGGAATCCGCACAGTCGCCGATCTGGCCAAAGAGGGGGTTAAATTTGTAAACCGTGAACCCGGCGCCGCCGTCCGCGTCCTGCTCGATGAACGCCTGGCCCAGGCCGGGCTCACGCGTGAGTCTATCAAGGGATACGACAATTCGGTCCCGAGCTATAATCGATGCGCCCAGATGGTCGCTTTAAATATGGCCGATGCGGCTTTAGGGCTTCGAGCCGTCGCTTCCGCCTATGGGCTGGACTTTGTCCCCGTGGAGGCGGTGCGCTGCGACCTGGTCGTCCCCGACGAATTCATGGATCTTCAGGCTGTCAAGATCCTTCTCGATGTGTTGCAGACACGTTCCCTGCGCGATGAAATCTCATCGCTTCCCGGTTATGAGTCCGGTTGCACAGGCAAGATCATCGGACAGGTGTGAAAGAAAAAACACTTACCGCGGATAGCGCGGATAAGCGCGAATAAAAAGAAAAGGCAAACATGATGGCGGACGAAATGATTCACAAACCGTTGAGCGAGTCTATCATCGGAGCCGCCATGAGAGTCCTGAACACCCTCAAGCCTGGCCTGAATGAGAAAGCATATGAGAATGCCCTCGTCGTAGAATTGAAAAAACGCGGCCACACGGTACAACAACAGCGACGGTTCGAGGTCCGCTACGATGGCATCCTGGTCGACTGTCGCGTCCCGGACATCATCGTGGACGACGCTGTAATCGCCGATGCCAAGGTCGTTTCCGAATTCAACGATACCCATATTGCGCAGATGATCGGCTATCTGGCCATTACGGGCTTGCAACTGGCGCTTCTACTCGACTTCAAACAAAAAAGATCTGCGATGGAAGCGAGTGGTGCGGCAGAAGTCCAATCAATAATATCGCTTATTGCCGTCCTATCCGCGCTAATCCGCGAAATCCGCGGTTGCTTTTTCTTTCCGCGGTTGCCGTATTTGCAGATTTCCATCAAAGCTCCGGCAACTGGAGAAAGTTCGAGTTTATAAGGTTCATTTTCGCAAGGCGAAACGCAACCGCCGTCTTGATACAACCGATCCCGTAGGTAACGCTTCGCCGGAAGTTGATCGAGGATGCCTGTTCGAAATAGCTGGTCGGGCAGCTCACTTCGGCAACCATGAATCCAAGCCAGAGGATCTGAGCTATCATTTGATTATCAAAAACGAAGTCATCCGAGTTCGCATGAAAGGGGACTTTTTCGAGCAGCTTCCTGGAAAAACCCCGGTAGCCCGTATGATACTCCGAAAGCTTTGCACCCATGAGAAGGTTTTCGGCAAAGGTAAGTGCCCTGTTGGCTACGTACCTCCACAGGGGCATACCCCCTTTCAGGGCATACCCCCCGAGAATCCTCGAACCGAGGACGCAATCGTAGAGTCCGCATCCAATCATTGAAACGAAAGCGGGAATGAGCCTTGGAGTATACTGGTAGTCGGGATGGACCATGATGACGATATCCGCTCCCTCTTCCAGCGCGCGCCTGTAGCAGGTCTTCTGGTTCCCCCCGTAGCCCATGTTGCTGTCGTGGGTGTACAACTTTGTCCTTGGAAGGCCTTTTGCAATATCGGTCGTCCTGTCCTGACTGACATCGTCCACCACGATAACCAAATCGACGCAGTCCTGGGCCAGGACCTCCGAATGGGTCTGCAGCAGAGTTTTCTCGGCGTTGTAGGCAGGCATGATCACGACGACTTTCTTGTCCATGAACATCGTTCAGCCCTCCACTCAGTTAATACACAATATCTTATTCGGCCATAAGCTACAAAAGCAGCTTATACATGTAAAGAATTATTTCACAGGTCAAATACGCTGCCGCTGGTCGAATTCGAATTTAGCGCCGCGCGAACAACTCATTTAAATGGAGTGCCGTGGGGTTCAATCGATGCCGTTACAGTGTCGTTAGCGTTAAATTTTGGAAGGCCAAGCTTGCAACGTGGTTTTATAAATTCGCATTTGATGCTTCAGTGTCTAGCATCCGAATAATCTGCGAATTATTGGGGCTCTTCTCTTTCGGCTTCCGCTATGAGTTCCTCGATAATCCGTATTCCCCGGTCCCAAAAACCCGGGTCGGCTAAATCGACCCCGAACGGCAGTAGCAGTTCCCGAGGCTCGTCCCTGCCGCCCGATTCCAGGAATTTCAAGTATTTCGAGATAAAACCAAGGTCCTTGGGCACAAAGTCCGGGCCCTCACGCTGATATTGTTCATAGAGCGCCATTACCAATAGTTCGCCGAAGGCGTAAGCGTAGACATATCCCGGAGAGTGCACAAAGTGGGGAATGTAGGACCACCAGATCCTGTAGTGGTCAAGCAGGCGCACCGAATCGCCGAACATTGCCGTCTGCGTTTCGATCCAGGCGTTCGAAATGAAGTCCGTGTCCAACTCGCCCCGGTTCCGCCTGGCGCTGTGTACTCTCTCCTCGAACCTGTTCATCGCCACCTGTCTGAAAACGGTCGAAAGAGTATCTTCTATTTTTGAGCAAAGCATGCCCAGGCGCTCGGATGGGGACACCGTTCTTTTCAGCATATTGCGGAAAACCAGCATTTCTCCAAACACCGACGCGCTCTCGGCGATCGTAAGAGGAGTTTCCGAATTGAAAAGCCCCTGCGCTCGCGCCAGGTACTGGTGAACGCCGTGACCAAGTTCATGGGCGAGGACCATCACATCCCGGCGGCTGCCGGTAAAATTGAGGAAGACGTAAGGATGAGACGACGGGACCACGGGGTGTGCGAAAGCCCCGTTGCGCTTTCCCGGCATCGGCAGGGCGTGGATCCACCCGTTGGTAAAAAACCGGGACGCGATATCAGCCATCTCGGGTGAAAAAGCCGCATAAGACGCGAGCACGATCTCCTTTGCTTCAGCCCAGGAGATCGTGGTCTCCACGGGCGCCGTGACGGGAACGTAGCGGTCGTAGTCGAAAAGCTCCTCATAGCCGAGCAGCCTTCGTTTGAGACGATAATAACGCCCGACCAGGTCGTACCTCGAACACACGGTCTCCACGAGAGCTTCGACCATGGCGTCGCCGGCTTCGTTGCCCAGGTTCCTCGCGCTTAGCCAGTGGGGGTATCGGCGAAGCCGGTCATCTATCGATTTATCGAGCAGGATGGTATTGAAAATGTGTGTCAGGGGAAGAAGGGCAGACTGAAGTCCTTCGCTCAGTTCGGCGGCAGCGGTTTCCCGGACCTCGCGCTCGGGACTGTAGAGGTCGCTCAGCACCTCGGATTCCGTTCTTTTTTCTCTCCGAACCTGAGTTGACCAAGCATCTTATCGAAGAGGACACCCCAGGCCGATGCCCCGCCGGCGTCTTATCAGCCAGAACACGCTCTTCGGGTTCGCTCAAAAGGTGCGGCTTATAGCGCCTGAGCGACACCAGGTAATGGCTGTATTTCGAGAGTACTGGAGCCGACGCCAATCCTGC
>CAWGZP010000167.1:0-26428 GCA_963826655.1 uncultured delta proteobacterium | reverse complement strand
ACAACACCCTTTACGCTCCGGACTTTTTCCTCTACCAGCGTTTTCTCTTCACTGTTATGCACCTTACCAGCGAGGGTGATCACGCCTTGTGCCGTACTCACTTCAATATCGGTCAGTGTCCCAAGCCGAACATCTTTTGCCAACTCAGCCTTTACTGTAGTAGTAATGACAGTATCATCCATCACGTCCCCCGCTGATTCAGCGGCACAGGAGGCTACAGACAAGCCCACCAACACGGCAAAGCTAAAAAGCAATACAATGGACATGAGAGTTTTATTCATTTGGGTCTCCTTACAAGGTTAGAACCGCTACGATTAATGCTAAACTGATAATTTATGATTCATCCTTTGCACACTACTTCCGAATGGTTTCAGGACGATTCGTCTCACCGGCTCCATTTTTCTTATTGCCGTAACGCCTTGTTTACGGAATTAAGCAGCCCCTTCTGCTTCAACGGTTTAACGAGGTAATCAACGGCGTGCATGCGAACACCTTCTTGAGCTGTTTCTGTACTGGGATATGCAGTCATGATGATCACGCGAGTTCCAAGGTTCCTCTGCATTACCTCCTGTAGAATATCCATCCCCCATCCATCCTCCAGGAAAATACCTGTGAGTATCAGTTTAAATTCCGTTTCATCCATTCTTGCCAGAGCTTCCCGGTAACCTCTGGCAGTGATCACGTTATGCCCTTCGGTCTCAAGGAACCTGCTAAAGCTGAACCTGATGCTCTCTTCATCATCGATAACGAGAATGTTCGCCCTCATCAAACCTCCATAGTGAGAGGTTTCCCTCTTTCGGATCAGAAGCAATCCGGAATTCCCGGTTCTTCTTCAGAATCGCCAACCACAGATCGCCCGTCACCAACGGTGATCGTTGGGCAATGTGTGATAATGACTATCAGATACGCTTCGAAATCAGAAAAACTGGGATATGCAAAATCGGTGCCGAAAAGATTAAAAATACAATCTATCCGATATTGTCAAAGTATAACTGGAGCTTAAGTCGGAGTCGGCTGTGTTTTGGCCGATAGCCGGCAAGAAAATGAATGTTGCATGCAACGGAAGTGTTGCCTGATTTCCGTGTTACATGTAACTCTTCAACATCGAGGGGTATTTTTAGTAGACTTCAACCGCAGCGGACCCCACGGCATTGAGATGTAACAGGCGACATGGGAATAATGCAACGCTTGTGTTGCATGCAACACTTCTTCGATTAAAGTTAAAACCCTTTGATGCCTACTGCCAGACCGTAAGTGTCTATATCCTTTAGCTAAAGTGTAAACGCGAATCCTCCGGGTCCGGCGGGCATAAAACTTGCTCAAAGATAATGCAGCATGGTTCATTTAACTCATCCTGGTTTCCCTCATGTTATTCCACATTCAGCTAAGGGGCGGCAGGCTCGTTGAGTTAAGAGTAGCGAATAAAGACATGCCAACTGTAAACACCGAACTTCTCTAAGAGAGAAGGAGGAAGTCATGAGTTTGAATCAAATCGCAGAGAACTGGAATGGACAGGTTGGGAGACTCTTCAACTGGACCATCAATCGATTGGCAAACGCCGCAGACAAAAACGATGTGAAAGCAATACAGCTACCGTCAATCAAAATCAACAAGCACGCATGGCAGGAGTAATACCATGAAATACAGCACGAAGGACCAGGCGGAAGGCAAATTTCATAAAGTAAAGGGTACGCTTAAGGAGATTGCCGGGAAGCTCAGTATGAAACCCCAATTGGAAGCCGAAGGCAAAGACGAAAAAATAGCCGGCAAAGTACAAGAAAAGATCGGCCAGGTTGAGGATGTCTTTGGGAAGTAGGACGACGGCATATTACATGGCGGATTGCCCCGCGGGCCGCGGCCGAGGCTGCGCACGGCGCCAATCCCACTATCGAACAATCGATGAAAGGTGTGTATGAAAAAAATTGCCTTTATTTTTATGACCGCAATCTTGCTGGCTGGAGGCGCAGTCGCAGCCATATCTGCACTCTCTTATGCTCAGGCCTATGAGTATCCACCTCCGCCCCAGGATGTCTATGCTACACCCTGGGTCGGGCCTGATACGCCATGGGTCTATTACAACGGGGATTGGTTTTTGAATGGCACCCTCTACTATTTTTACGGCCCTGAGTATGGTTGGGCCCCGTATTACGCTTATGCTCCCAGCTATATTGTCAGACCCGAAACCTGGTACGCACCTAGATGGCTGACGTGGTATCAGGGACAGCCTCAATACTGGCAGAACTTTCAGCGGCAGTATCCTTACTGGAGTGGCCACCATGAAGGTCAGCGTTATGGGCAGCAATTTTTTGAGCAACACCATGCCGGTCAGGGCGGTGGGTGGCAGAAAGGATTCCAGGGCCACCCCGCTGCTTCATCCAGCCATGAAGGTCGCAAGCCGGCTCCGGAGGCTTCCCCTGAAAGGCAGCAGCCTGCCGTGCAACATGAGCCTCAACCGCAACAGCAGCACCCTGCCGCGCAGCACGAACAGCAGACTAGGCAGCCTGCCGCGCAGCATGAGCCCCAACCGCAACAGCAGCACCCTGCCGCGCAGCACGAACAGCAGACTAAGCAGCCTGCCGCGCAGCATGAGCCCCAACCGCAACAGCAGCACCCTGCCGCGCAGCACGAACAGCAGACTAAGCAGCCTGCCGTGCAGCATGAGCCTCAACCACAACAGCAGCACCAGCAAAAAAAGCAAGAGCAAGGTGAGGCTAAAGAGAAATAAAGATGGAAAAGGGACGAGCAATAACAGTTCGCCGTGTTTTGTCGCTTAACTAACATATTGTACTTATTGCATGTGCAATCGAAAGGAGGAAACATCATGAACATTAGTCGATTATTCAGGCGATCTTTGATCGGGTTACTCGTCGTGATGATGGTCCCGCTTGGAGCTCTTTCACAGGAAACGGCAACCTCGGGCAAGGCATTGAGCGAGGCAGAGCTTGACCAGATGCTTGCCCCAATTGCTCTCTATCCGGATGCGCTGCTCGCACAAATCCTGGTGGCAGCGACCTACCCGGACCAGGTCGCCGAAGCGGACCACTGGTTGAAGGCAAATCCTGACCTTAAGGGGGATGCGCTCAACGACGCCCTTGATAAAATGAACTGGGATCTGAGCGTGAAGGCGTTGGCGCCTTTCCCGCAGGTACTCGCAATGATGGTTGAGCAGACGGCGTGGACGCAAAAGCTGGGAGAGGCTTTTGTGGCTCAGGAGTCCGATGTTACGGCCTCCGTTCAAAGGCTGCGTTCGAAAGCATACGCCGCGGGCAATCTCAAGTCGAGCGCCGAGCAGCAGGTGGTTGTCAAAGGTGATACGTACGAAATTGCGCCGACCAATCCTGAAGAGGTCTATGTGCCTCGTTACGACACGTCGGCCGTCTACGGGTCCTGGGGATATCCCGCGTATCCTCCCTACGCATACTACCCCGTTTGGCCGGGAGTGGGCATTGGCATTGGCCTTGGAGTGTTCGGGTTCTGGGGTGGTATAGGCGTCGGACCGGTCTGGGGTTGGGGCTGGGGATCGTGGAACTGGGGCGGTGGATATATGAATGTCAATGTCAATCGAAATATTAATATCAATAGCAGAAATGCCAATATCAATAGAAACTTTAGAACCGCAAACGCCCGCAGTGTCGCAGGCCGAGGTACCGCCGGCGTTGGCCGTGCCGGAGCGGGTCGGGCAGGAACCAGGCCAACCGCAGCCTCCTTCGAACGTGGACTTAAGAGCGGAGGCTCACGTGGCGCTGCCGGAAACGTTTCGCGCGGTGGCTCACGTGGCACAGGCGGTCGCAGCACCGGTAACGTCAGCCGCGGGACAGCGCGCGGGAGCGCTACAGCCGGCCGCGGTGGGTCACGCGGAAGCGCCTCTCGTGCAAGCGCCTCTCGCGGTGCTGCCCGCAGTAGCGGTGGCGCCCGCAGCGGCGGCGGCGGTCATGGCGGCGGCGGTCATGGTGGCGGCGGTCATGGTGGTGGCGGTCATGGTGGTGGCGGTCATGGTGGTGGTCGAAAATAGATATCACCTGGTGAAACATTGACGAGCAGATCTTGCGGTCAACGGGAAGGTCACTGATAGCGTTTTATGTATCCCCCCTGTCCTCTTTTATTTGGGCATGGGGGATTTTGTTCCCATGAGCGTAAACCCGCATGAACAACGCTTGATCCGGTGTCATCACTGAGCCGCCCTACGGGGCGACGGTCGTTTCCAATTAACTGGATGCCAAGAATATGAAGCCAAATGTCCATAGGCTGGCGGAACAACTCCTCCACGAAGACTTCGACCTGCTCGACCCGCGCGAGCAGGTCGTAATTAACCGCATTGCAGATGGCCTGCACATAAGCCGAAACGCTCTGGAAGAACACCAGGAAAAGCTGACCATGGGACAGAGGCTGGCGGATCGCGTGGCGTCTTTCGGCGGATCATGGCCGTTTATCATCCTGTTCATGGCTGTTTTGGTCGCATGGATTATAATAAATACATTCATTTTAAGCGGGTGGAACCGCACATTCGATCCCTATCCGTACATCCTGCTGAATCTGGTGCTGTCGATGCTGGCGGCCGTACAGGCACCTGTCATCATGATGTCCCAGAACCGTCATTCGGAAAAAGACCGGATCGATGCCGAACATGACTACGAAGTGAACCTGAAAGCGGAGTTGGAGATCATGTCGCTGCATCAAAAGCTGGACACGCTCAGACAGGAGCAGTGGAGTGAACTGCTCGCGGTACAACAGGACCAAATTGGGATTCTGACGCAATTAATTGAAGATGTCCGGGCCCTTAAATAAGGGGCGGCGGAGTTGTCCTGAATGCATTGGGACAGGGAGTGATGCAATGACGACAAAAAACAATGAAGATTCCAGTCTGCTGCATCAGATTAGCGATCGTATAAAGGGCTTGGGAACGGGCGGTCCGAACCAGGTCGACCCGGCTCGGAAAAAAGTACGTTTTTCCATATGGTACTTCGTCGCAGCCATGCTGATGCTTGTCTGGTTTCAGAGCTACCAGGGAGGCCGGCAGACCGAAAAGATCTCCTATTCGGAGTTCAAGCAGTGGGCTGGGCAGGGAAAGGTGGACAATCTTATCGTTGGCCCGGAGCAGATAAAAGGCAACCTGAAAGAAGACGAGGGCAAGCCGGAAAGACCATTCGTTACCGTCCGGATTGAAGATCCGGAACTGGTCGGGCAGCTTGAGCAAAAAGGCATCAAGTTTAGCGGCTATGTTGAAGACAAATGGCTCGGGGCGATGGTCTCGTGGCTCCTGCCCCTCGGGTTCTTCATATTCGTCTGGTTTTTCCTGATGAAACGGATGGGCGGAGGTCCTCAGGGTGTGCTGTCCCTGGGTAAAGCACGGGCGAAGGTCTATGGTGAGAAGGATATAAAGATAAGCTTTAGTGATGTAGCTGGAATCGATGAAGCCAAAGGTGAGCTTGAGGAAGTCGTCCAATTCCTGAAAGATCCGCAGAAATCTCAGCGCCTTGGGGGACGTATTCCCAAGGGTGTGTTGCTGGTTGGGGCGCCGGGAACCGGGAAGACGCTGCTTGCAAAAGCCGTTGCGGGCGAAGCAGGAGTAATGTTTTTCAGCATGAGCGGCTCCGAATTCGTGGAGATGATCGTGGGAGTGGGAGCTGCCCGCATCAGGGACCTCTTCAAACAAGCCAGGGAGCATGCCCCCTGCATTATCTTCCTCGATGAAATGGACGCCCTGGGCAAAGCCCGCGGACTCAATCCCATGAGCGGGCATGACGAGCGGGAGCAGACCCTGAACCAGCTTCTCGTTGAGATGGATGGTTTCGATCCGAGGGCGGGGGTTATCATCCTGGCCGCTACAAACCGCCCGGACATACTTGATCCCGCCCTGCTTCGCCCCGGACGGTTCGACCGGCATGTGGCCATTGACAAGCCCGACATTCGAGGCCGGGAAGCTATTCTCAGGGTTCACGCAAAAGATGTCAAAATCGGTCCGGATGTGG
The DNA here is from genome assembly GCA_963826655.1 of uncultured delta proteobacterium. Classification (GTDB taxonomy): domain Bacteria; phylum Desulfobacterota; class Syntrophobacteria; order Syntrophobacterales; family Syntrophobacteraceae; genus SbD1. The sequence goes on along the minus strand of CAWGZP010000167.1, from coordinate 20,459 downwards.
ATCTCAAGAAAGTCGCCGCCATGACTCCAGGCTTTGTTGGCGCCGATCTGGCGAATCTCGTCAATGAAGCTGCCCTGATCGCGGCTCGGGGGGATGCTGACGAAGTGACTATGATTAACTTTGGGGAAGCAGCGGAGCGGATCATAGGAGGGCTGGAGAAGAAAAACAGGGCAATGAGCCCGAAGGAAAAGGAAATCGTGGCCTACCATGAATCAGGCCACGCGCTCGTAGCGATGCTTCTGCCCGGCGCCGACCCGGTCAGTAAGGTTTCCATTATTCCAAGAGGCATTGCTGCATTGGGCTACACACAGCAGCTTCCCACCGAAGATCGTTACCTCATGACACGCGATGAACTCCTGGATCGCTTGCAGGTGCTCCTCGGAGGGCGGGCAGCGGAGGAGGTGATCTTTGGGGATATTTCGACCGGGGCTCAGAACGATCTGGAGCGTGCCAGCGATATTGCCCGCAGTATGGTGATGGAGTACGGGATGAGTGAGCGCCTCGGGCTTTTGACTTACACCCACCAGCAGTCAAGATACCTCGATATGGGATTGGGTCCAAGGGAAAGAGAATACAGCGAACAGACAGCTCAAGAGATCGATCAGGAAAAGAACAGGATAATGAGTGAAGCGCACCGGAAAGTGCTCCTCAAGTTGAAGAATTATGGGGAATCCCTCAGGAAGTTGGCCGGTATCTTACTTGAGAAGGAATCCATCGACGGCGAGGAATTGAGGAAGTTTGCCGAGGAAATAAGGATTCAGGCCGCTGCCGCTGTAGAGCCAACTGCAGCCCTGTCATAACATCGATGGTTAGAGGGACGTTTCATGAAAGGAGTCCTAAATGGCCGACCGATTTGTTTGTATCCATGGGCATTTTTATCAACCCCCCAGGGAAAGCCCCTGGCTGGAGGCCATTGAAATCCAGGATTCCGCGTTCCCTTACCACGATTGGAACGAGCGGATTGCCGCTGAATGCTACGCGGCAAACGCCGTGTCGAGAATATGGGATACGGAAGGAAGAATCGCCCAACTGGTAAACAATTACGCCAGCATAAGCTTCGACTTCGGTCCAACGGTCTTGCTCTGGATGCAGGAGTATGCCACCGAAGCCTATGAGGCGATTCTGGAGGGTGACCGGCAGAGCGTGGAGAAATTCTCCGGTCATGGGAATGCTTTGGCCCAAGGCTACAATCACATGATCCTGCCGCTGGCCAACAGCCGCGACAAGAACACCCAGATTATCTGGGGAATAAAGGATTTTGAATATCGCTTTAAACGTAAGCCCGAAGGGTTATGGCTCCCGGAGGCGGCTGTAGATATCGAGAGCCTTGACATCATGGCCCAACACGGCATCGGATTTGCCATACTTGCCCCCAGGCAGGCAAGCCGGGTTCGGACCTTGGATGGTACTGAATGGCAGGACGTAAGTGGTGGAAGAATCGACCCCGGCATGGCCTATCGGGTCTTACTGCCGTCAGGCCGCGCCATGAATCTATTCTTTTACGACGGCCCCATTTCACAGGCCCTGGCATTTGAAGGACTGCTCAACAACGGAGAGGCGTTCGCCAACAAGCTGCTGTCCGCGTTCCCCGACGATTCTCCTCGCCTCGTGCACATCGCCACGGATGGCGAAAGCTATGGGCATCATCATCGTAATGGCGACATGGCCCTGGCGCATGCGCTCAGTTATATCGAGTCTAACGGACTGGCGCAGGTGACAAATTATGGCCGGTACCTGGAGGACCATCCACCAACGCACGAAGTGGAGATTTTTGAAAACAGCTCGTGGAGCTGCGAGCACGGCATAGAACGTTGGCGGTCCGATTGCGGGTGCAACAGCGGTGGGCGCCCGGGTTGGAACCAGGGTTGGCGAGCGCCCCTGCGTGAGGCCCTGGATTGGCTCCGCGATGCCGTGAATCCGGCCTTTGAGCAAAAAGCCGGACAGTTTCTGACCGATCCCTGGGCGGCTCGAGACGACTACATCGACATTCTCGTCGATCGGTCACCCGAGCGAATCGAGGCGTTCATGAAGCGCCACGCGACCCGCCCCTTAAACTCCGGGGACGAGGTCACGGTCCTCAATCTTATGGAACTCCAACGCCACGCCATGCTCATGTATACAAGCTGCGGTTGGTTTTTTGACGAGCTTTCCGGGATAGAGACGGTCCAGGTCATACAATATGCCGGCAGGGTCCTGCAATTGGCCGACCAGCTTTTTAGCGAGGCCTTCGAACCCGGCTTTCTCGAACATCTTGAGCGTGCCGGGAGCAACATACCCGAACACCACAACGGCCGCACCGTTTATGAGAAATTTGTCAGGCCCGCCATGCTCGACATGAAAGATGTGGGCGCCCACTATGCCCTAAGCTCGCTGTTTCAGGATATCGGCGAACGCAGCTCCATCTATGCGTATTCCGCCACCAGGGAGGACTACCGCAGCTTTCAGGTAGGAGGATCGAGGCTGGTAATCGGGCGGGCCACGGTCACCTCAGAGGTTACGCATATATCCTCCAGCTTGTGCTTTGGCGTTCTGCATCTGGGCGATCACAGCATCGTCTGCGGCACCGGTGATTACCAGGGCGCACAAAAATATGAAGCGCTGGCCAAAGAGATTTCAGCGGCTTTCGCCGGAGCCGACTTCCCGAAGACCATACTTCTGCTGGGTAAATACTTCGGGACGTCGACGTACTCTCTGACCTCACTTTTCGCCGATGAGCGGCGAAAAGTCCTGAACATCATCATGGGGCCGACTCTGAGTGAGGCTGAAGCCGCGTATAGCTCGATTTATGAGCACCATGCCCCCCTGATCCGCTTTCTGAACGGCTCCGGTACGCCACGGCCCCAAGTGCTGTCGGTTGCCGCGGACTTTTGCCTTAATGCCAAGCTTCGCAGGGTGCTTCAGCAAGACGGGCTCGACCCCGAAGTCGTGAGGCCTCTTCTTGAAGAAGCTCGTCTGGCGGGCGCGACTCTGGATGCGACTGCCCTGGGATTGCTACTGGCAGCCAACATCGAGGATCTGGCAGAACAACTTCTCGAACAACCTGACGACCTTTCCCGCCTGGAGAAGTTGAATAAGGCTGCACAACTGGTCGGAACCCTGCCGTTCGAGGTCAATCTCTGGAAAACCCAAAACATTTGCTACAAGATTCTTCACGCCCGTTGTGCCAACTCCAATGAAAAGGCCGGCCTTGGCGACCAAAACACGCAGGAATGGCTACGCCATTATACGGTCCTGGCCGAGAACTTTTTGCTGCGGGTACCCGTCTGCCCTGAGAATAGCAAATCCACAAACGGATAGAACACCTGGGTGTCTCTCATGAATATGCCAACAGCGACTTATCGGATTCAATTAAATCCTGCGTTCGGCTTTCAGGCCGCGCAGCCCGTCATTTCCTACCTGGCGGACCTGGGTATATCCGACCTCTACGCCTCTCCCATATTCAAGGCCGTTAAGGGCAGCCTCCACGGCTATGATGTGGTTGACCCCAATCGGCTGAATCCTGAGTTGGGAGGGCCCTCCGACCTGGAGGGGGTGGCTGCGGAGCTGAAAAAATACAATATGGGCTGGATTCAGGATATTGTCCCGAATCATATGGCGATAGATTCGGAAAATCGAATGCTGATGGATATTTTGGAGAATGGTCCCAGCTCAAGGTACTTTCAGTTTTTCGACGTGGATTGGGATTATCCGGCCGCCAACCTCAACAAGAGGATTCTGGCGCCATTTCTCGGCCGGTTCTATGGGGAGTGTCTCGAAGATGGAGAGATCGCCCTTCAATACGGTCCCGATGGGTTCAAGGCCGCTTACTACAACCTCGCCTTCCCGTTACGAATTGAATCTTATCTAAATCTTTTCAACAACTTGTCTCAGTTGAAAAGGAAACTTGCCGAAGATAATCCTGACTTTATCAAACTCTTAGGCATCCTCTATGTGTTGAAGTCGCTCTCTTCGAGAGATGAACCGGAGGAGCGCAATAACCAGATAAAATTCGTCCGGCACACTATGTGGGAAGCCTACAACAGCAACGCAGTAATAAAGGAATTTGTCGATGAAAACGTGCGGATCTTCAATGGCGAAAAGGAGAAGGCCGACACTTTTAATCTTCTTGATGACCTTCTTTCCCAACAAGTCTTCAGGTTTTCGTATTGGAAAGTGGCCGCGGAAGAAATAAATTATCGCCGCTTTTTTTGTGTGAACGGACTGATCTCACTCAAAGTGGAAGACGAGCATGTTCTAAACCACACGCACGCATTGATTTTCGATCTGATTGGAAAAGAAGTTTTCACCGGTGTAAGAGTTGATCATATCGATGGGCTGTACGACCCGACAAGCTATCTTAACAAAGTGAGAGCCAGGGCGCCGGCAACCTATATCGTCGTTGAAAAGATACTCAATCTAAACGAAGACCTGGCGCCGTTCTGGCCGGTACAGGGAACCACCGGCTATGATTTTACAAATTATGTCAATGAGTTGTTTTGCCAAAAGGAAAATGAGCGGGCGTTTGACAAAATTTATTCCAGCGTAACCGGCTTAAAGAATTCTTATGCAGATGTCGTGCGCGACAACAAAAAACTAATGATCCAGGAAGACATGGCGAGCGACGTCCACAACCTCGCACGGCTCTTGAAGAAGATCTCCAGCCGGGACCGCCATGGAAGCGACATAACCCTCACTGCGCTGCAAAGGGCCTTGACCGAAGTCCTGGCGGTATTCCCCGTGTACAGGACCTACATCAGCCAGGTAGTGGTCTCGGACGTCGACAGGAAATACATTTTGGCTGCGGTGGACCGGGCAAGAGCCAATTTCCCCGCCTTATTACATGGATTTACGTTCGTACGAAGATTTCTTCTCCTGGACTTCCCGGATTATGTTTCCGAGGAAGAAAAGCAGGAATGGCTTCACTTTGCCATGAGGTTTCAGCAACTTAGCGGGCCTGTAATGGCGAAGGGAATCGAAGATACCACGCATTATGTGTACAACCGGCTCTTGTCACTAAATGAGGTCGGGGGGCGGCCTGACCGCTTCGGCTGCTCGCGTGAAGAATTCCACAACTTCAACACAAAAAAAAGAGAATTGTGGCCGGATTCCCTAAATGCAACCTCGACTCACGATACTAAAAGAGGCGAAGACGCGCGTGCCAGAATAAATGTATTGTCCGAGATGCCGGATGAGTGGCTGAAAAGACTCCGGACCTGGATCAGGATAAACAGGGTCAAAAAGAAGCGAGTCAATGGTTTGGCCGTTCCGGATAGAAATGACGAGTATTTTTTGTACCAGACGCTGATTGGCGCCTGGCCATTTTCAGATGCCGATTATCCCGGCTTCGTTCAAAGAATTAAGGCCTATATTGTCAAAGCTGTCCGGGAAGCCAAAGTCCACACTGCGTGGTTAAAACCCGACGTCGAGTATGAAAACGCTTACGTTTCATTCGCTGAGAAAATCCTGGCCCGCTCGGAAGCCAACGAATTTCTGAAAGACCTTATCCCGTTTTGCCGTGGAGTTTCTCACTACGGGATATTTAACTCCCTGTCCCAGACACTGCTCAAGATCACCTCACCCGGCGTGCCTGATTTTTATCAGGGGGCTGAACTATGGGACCTGAGCCTCGTGGATCCTGACAATCGCCGGCCGGTGGATTTTGAAAAAAGGCGCGCCATGCTGGCCGGTATCCGTGAACGGGATGAAACCGATACGGGCCGACTGGTCAAGGCTCTGCTTTCCACGAGAGAGGATGGAAGGATTAAGCTCTTTCTCATTTATCGGGCGCTCAAGGCAAAAAAATCTAATAGAGAACTCTTCCGCTCAGGCGCTTATCTTGCCCTAAATCCAGAGGGAAGATTCGGGAGCAATGTCATCGCCTTTGCCTGGAGATATGAGCAACAATGGGCACTGGTAATTGCTCCCAGGTTTTTCAGCCACCTGGTTCAAAAAGGAGATTTCCCTCTGGGAAGACAAGTATGGCTGGACACAGAGGTGACAATGCCTGGCGGGGCGCCTGGACAATGGCGCAACGCTATCACGGATGAGGTGCTTTCTGCGGGCAGGACACTGTCTGTCGGAGACATGTTACTCAGTTTTCCAGTGGCGTTGCTTATGGGCGAAGGGAAAGAGTAACATGCGCAAGCCAAGTCAACATTAACCCAACTTCACCATTCCTAAATTATTTTAATTACTTACATATGCCTCTCTTCGCCCGTGGTGGCCTCCGGGATCCTTTGCTGTAATGCCTTGCTTACGCAATAGAGGAGCCCTTCCTGTCTTAGCGGTTTGGTGAGGTAATCGATAGCCCGCATGCGAAAACTCGCCTGAATCGTTTCCGCAGTAGGGTATGCCGTCATGATGATCACGCGGGTTTTTAGGTTTCTCCGCATTACCTCCTGCAGGATATCCATGCCCCATCCATCATCGAGAATAATATCCGCAAGTATCAGGTCGAATTGCGCTTCATCCATTATTGCCAGAGCTTCCCTATAACCTTTGGCAGTGATCACGTTGTGCCCTTCGGCTGCAAGGAATCTGTGAAAGCTGAACCTGATGCTTTCTTCATCATCGATTACGAGTATATTTGCGTTCATTCATCGCCCTTATGAGAGCCCCCCATATTTCAGAGTGAACTCGTCAGTACTCCCCTCTTCTTTGCAAACAGCAACCGCCGCCCACCTTTAAGGCGCGTGTTAGACAGATGAGAACAATGCAGGATGATATCCGTCGCAGAGTCGCAGCTTACAATTTTCAATATCCGTGCCGAAGCGGCAGATGATAGCATATCATCCAATATTATGATGTAATAACGCAACCTTACGGCAGTACCCGCAGCACCGCGGTACATATCCGGCAAGAATAACCGGTGTTGCATGCAACAGAAGCGTTGAGTGATTTCTGTGTCGCGTGCAACACTCCAACATACGGGGGATCTTCAGTGAGGTTGTATCTCGAAAGGTTACGAGACGTCGGAGGATATCGCCCAATCGATTCTTTGCATTTGACGGAAACACTTCTGTTGCATGCAACACTAATTCCTACTCAAGCCCATAGCCGCAAATGGGTCTCACCCATGCGTAAGTTTCTATATACATTGATCAAAATAATAACTCAACGCTTCTCAATCCACCAGGCATAGAATTTGCCCTATGATTGTGCAGCATAGTTCGCTCCTTTTTATATTGCTCCCAGCTGTCGTCCCCGCGTTCGATGAGGGAGAACACCTAATAGTTTAACAGGCGGCGCTTACTTGCTTCCAAGGATGAATATCAATGAAGAAACTGTTTCTCACGGGCTTTCAGCTCCTGGCTTGTCTCTTGCTCGTTTTATCGTGCTGCTCCGCTTATGGTTCTCAGGACCGGCCGCTTCTTGCAGGATCGCAGCTTCCCCGGTTCACACTGCCGGCGCCGGACTCGCAACAAACATCGAGCTATCTCGGCCTGGAAACGATGGCCCCTTATACCATCTCCCAGATAGGAGCAAAACTTGTCATTATCGAGATTATTAGCGCCTTATGCCCTCATTGCCAAGCGAACGCGCCCGCGGTCAACAGGCTCTACCAGGTGATCCAGCAAGACCCTGCTTTGGCCAGGGACGTGAAGATCATCGGGATATGCTGCGGAAACGACAAAAGGCAAATAGACGCTTTCAAAAAGAACTTCAGGGTCCCGTTTCCGTTATTTCCCGACGATAATTTGAGCATTTCCAAAGCTGTGGGAGTGACGGAAACGCCGACCATGGTCCTGGTGGCGCGCAGTGGCGAGGTGCTTACGAGTCACAGCGGGATAATCCGGGATTTCGACGGGCTACTAAAAGAGCTGAGAGAAAACCTCAAGAAGCAGTAGAGCGAAATGATCGAGAACCATAACAAATTGAACATCCTGATGAGAAGCCCAGTCTTCCGGAGTTTGCCGAAGGAAGCACTGAATGCAATCACCCTGGCGGTTCGAGAACGGGTAGTGCCGCAACATACCATCATACATAGACAGGGCGATCCTGGAGATAGCCTCTATATTATCAGTTCCGGCAGCGTCAGGATCTTTGGAAGAAATGAAAAAGGAGTGGAAATCGACCTTTCCATCCAGGGGCCGGGAGATACTTTCGGCGAAATGGCGCTCCTCATGGGCGAACCGATGCCTGCCGACATAGAGGCCCTGGAAGAGGCACACCTGATGATCCTCTCAAAAGGTCAGTTCGACCGTATATTGAGGGACTTTCCTGAAATCTCCAAAGTGTTCGTGAAAGAGATGAGGCGCTGGCTTCTAAGGGACGACGAGCGCCTTGAGAAGGATGCCAGCAAAGCTTACAAAGCCTCCCGGATGTGCTGGGTCGATTTTTTCCTGGTCATCGTAATCAGTATCGTTCTTGCGGTAACTTTCAATACGACCAATCCCAACGGGATACCTCTTTTTCCTGAATTTCCTGACAGAAGCTCCATTCCTATGGTCAGTCCTTCTGCCGCTTTGGAAGAGATTCAGCAGGGTGGGACGCTCATTTTAGACGCCATGCCAACCAACTTTTATCAACAACGCCATATCAGGGGAGCTGTCAACATCCCCCGGGGACTCTTCGACATCGTTTACTTGATGACCTTCGCCGAAGAAGACAAGGAAAAGAAGATCGTAGTGTACGGTGAAACGGTTAGTAAACTCTACGATCTTGAGGTCGCCGACAAACTGCTTCTCCGTGGTTACCAGAATGTAAAGATTCTGGAGGGGGGATTAACCGCATGGGATGGCATGGGGTATCCGGTGGAGGGGAAGGCAAAAAAATGATTTGGTCATTTCTCAAACGGATTGCAATGAGCAAGTACACCGCTTTTGCGCTCAGGATATGCGTAGGCTGTTTTTTCCTCTATGCGAGTACGAGCAAGATTCCATACCCGGCTCAGTTCGCCGAAGCAACGGCGAACTATCGGCTCGTACCCTACTGGTTCCTCAACCTTGGGGCTGTTATTTTGCCGTGGGTCGAGTTTGTCTGCGGTCTATTCCTCATCATCGGGTTCCTGTCGAGAGCTTCCGCAATCCTCATTGGATTCATGCTTGTCCTGTTCAATATTATGGTCCTGATCAACATGTATTGGGGCGCACCCATAACATGCGGGTGCTATGATACGGTGGGCGAACCCATCGGCTGGAAAAAAATCACTGAAAATATCGTTATGCTTATCTTCACCATCCAGATCTATTATTTTGATCGACTCTTCATCTTCCGCAGGGGTGGATTGGCAGATCCTGCAAAAACCAGGGTTGCTCCTCCTGCTGTTTCGCGATAGGCTACGCAATGTCCATGGAATCAAGATCCAATGATCGTATACGGCTGCTTCCACTATGCCTGCTATTGATCCTCATAGTTTCATGCGGATCAAACGAACAGTTTATCGGTACCTACAAGGCAGAAGTAACAGGCTCGCCAAAGCAGAGCGAAACCGTCCTGGAAGTCAAAGCTAATGGCGCCGGCATCTGGAGAGTGGGCGACGCGGAAGTCCCTTTCTCATGGTACATCAAGAGTGGTGAGTTTCGAATTAACACCAGGGGAGGGGGAGTCATTGTTGGCGCCATTGAAGATCACGTCATTCACATCACCTTTCCAGACTCCAAGATATTGTCTTTCAAGAAAATCCAATAAGCAGTGTGTTTCTTTACTTTCCAATTCACCCTCCGGCCGTCCCCCGCAGTGATGACCCCGGGATGGGATACCCTCGGCAAAGCCGGACACCGCCCAAGAATCAGGCAATCAACAGCCTCCGGCGCCTCCACTGTTCCCCGGTGTGTCTGGCTCGGGTTGGGGGGATCGCCACGGAAATCCTGAAAAAGATTTGGTCCCTCGCTGAGAACCAACCTTCGGCAAAGAACGAGACAATTGCGGGTGTTCACCTGGTCTGGCTTCTACACTTTCTTTTTTGGGATTATGAGCCGAAGCGGATGTCTCATCCCCGTTCAGGTTCGCCTGTCCCAGCCCTTCGGAAGGCGCCTGATGGGAAGGGGTAGAGATTCCACTGTCGGGATAAGGTGTCGAGACGCGGTCTGCGGCAGATGAATGCTCCTCAGGTCCCGCGCCCTGTTGGGGCGGATACTGGATCATATTGGATATTCGAGCATCGATCTTGGTCCTGAGATTCTGGCCTCTCTCATGAAAGTATGTTCCCAGCGCGGTAGCAACACCTGTGAAGAGCACAAGTGCCACCGTGAAAAGCAGCAGTCTCCAGTGCGAGTTTCGCTCAGCGCGGCTCTCCGGTAGAGGGGGCAATACCGTGCAATCATCCTCACGGATTATCTGACCGAGGGCATCTATTAAGGCCTGCACCGTAGGAAATCTATCTGCCCTCTTCTCCGCGGTTGCATTCCGGATGACATGGTCGAGCTTTTCGAAAAACGGTATCTGTGTGTGGGCCAATGCCGCCATTTTGAACGGGATCTGTTCGGGGTTGCTTTTACCGGATATAGCCTCATACAAAATTTTCCCCAGGGCGTAGATGTCTGTCCGTTCATCTGTTCTCTTGAGATCGAGAAAATGTTCGGGCGACATGTAAAATGGGGTACCCTGAATTTCAACTGATTGAGTGATCGGCTTGAAATGAAAAGAACGAGCCAGACCGAAATCGGCGATTTTGGGGATATCCTCGCACAGCAAAACATTTTCAGGCTTGAGATCCCTGTGAATGGTTCCGGCATCATGCAGGGCTTTGACCCCTTCGAGCAAAGGCAGAAAATACCGCGACAGCCAGTTCCTCGTTCGATCTTCCTCCGGGTGAAAACCCTCGTTTGACATGGTGGACCGAAGGCTGCCCCCGGGGGCATACTCCATGACAATGTACTCGATTGTCCGGTCACCTCCCTCTTCGGGGGATAAAGAGCCGTAATCCAGAATTTGAAGGACATTGGGGTGCTGGACTTGAGCCATGACCTGAACTTCACGCCGAAATCGCTCAAGGGAAGAATTTATGGCTCCGCTGTCTCCTTCTAAGGATTTTATCCATTGAGTCGAGATCACTTTGATGGCGACACGGCGGTCCAAATTGAACTGATGGGCCATGTAAACTTCGCCCATCCCCCCCCTGCCGAGGAACTCCAGGATCACCCATTTGCCGTCAATGATCCTGCCGGTCGCAAGAACTTTGTTTACGTTATCGATCATGTTCGGTACTTTTAACTCCCATTTCTGCGTCGCAGGAAAACGGCTGGTCTAATTTCACCATTTTATTTTCATTCAGTGAAGTAAGTGCAATCCCTTTTGGTTCAAGCCTGCCATTGTTCCCGACAGTATCTCACTTCCCCCTCCGGGCACCCTGAACCCATGAAGAGATCCGTAGGATGGGTGGAGCGGAGCGCAACCCATCTAATCTTTTCGTAACAGTATCTCACGTCCCCCCGGGACACCCTGAAACCACGAAAAGACGTGGCAATCACCCCCCTTTTGTAAAGTGGGGCCGGGGGGATTTTCACCTCGCGAGGAACTTTTCGAGACAGTCTTGAGAGGCAATAATCGAGCCAGGGTCTAAAACATACGCTGTGCAAATCGTAAAATCAGGCTGTCAATGATTAAAGTAGCTCTTTCATCACCCGGGAACATAGGTGGCCTTCCGACCGCCTTGAAAGGAATTTGCAACACATGGAAAGAAATTTTCAGCTCCCAATAATGTCCTGTGCGCCCACCGGCCCCTTAGCTTTCATAGCCGGAGCGAGGGACGGCCATCTCGAAACCTCTGCCCGCAACGCGTTTAGAAGCAGAGTTGAAAGGAATTCAGTACTTTGTTCTAATTGGCATCCTATTTGCCTATACAATTCCATCACTTTTGAAGCGAGGAGAAATTCAGCCATATGAGCACCGGCAAAACGAATGGCCAGGATACACCTAAACCACCCGTTCCCGGGAAACGGCGAGGTTTCTTCGTAGCTTTGCTGTTCTTCGCGCTCGGGGCACTCAGCGCTTTCGGCTACTCCCACTGGTACGTGGGCCGGAACTCGGGCGAGATGAAAATGTCGGCCTCCGGGACTGCGGAGCAGGCTTCGGCCGTGAAAAAGCAACCGAAAATCCTCTACTATGTGGATCCGATGAACCCTTCCAATAAGTCGGATAAGCCCGGCAAGGCCCCTTGTGGAATGGACCTCGTCCCGATCTACGACGAAGAGCAGGCTCCGGCAGCTGTGAAAAAGCAACCTAAAATCCTCTACTATGTAGATCCGATGAACCCTTCGAACAAGTCGGACAAGCCCGGCAAGGCCCCCTGTGGAATGGACCTCGTCCCCGTCTACGACGAAGAGGAATCGGGTGCGGGTGCAGGTGATCTGCCCCCGGGGACGGTCAAGATCAACCCCGACAAGCAGCAGATGATCGGCGTAAAATTAAGTGAAGCGTCCGAGATGGAAATATCCAAGACCGTCCGCGCCGTTGGCCGGGCCGCATTTGATGAAACCAGGGTCGCCCACGTACACACAAAGTTTCCAGGCTGGGTGGATAAGGTCTACGTGGATTTCATCGGAAAACTGGTCAGGAAAGGCCAGCCTCTGCTGAGCATCTACAGTCCCGAACTGGTATCCACGCAGCAGGAGCTGTTCATCGCGAAAAAATCCATGGACATTCTCAAAGGCAGCGAATTCGGAGACTTCGGGTCCAGGTCGGGATCGCTTTACAATGCGACCCGCGAACGGTTGAAATACTGGGACATAAGCGATTCACAAATCAACCGGATAGAACGCAATGGAACCCCGCTGAAGACGCTCACACTCTATTCGGATCTGGACGGTTTCGTGGTCGCCCGTAACGTATTCGCGGGACAGCAGGTCGCCCCCGAAACGGACCTGTTCGTCATCGCGGACCTGTCCGATGTCTGGATCATGGCCGAAATCTACGAGTATGAAATCCCGTCGATCAGCCTCGGGCAGAAAGTGTCAGTCACTTTTCCGTCTTTTCCGGGAAAGGCCTTCACAGGCAAGGTAACCTACATATCGCCCGAAATGGACCCGAAGACCAGGACGCTCCAAATCCGGGTGGAATTGGCCAACCGGGACTTCAAGATCAAACCGGACATGTACGCCAACGTCGAGTTGAAACTCGATTATGGGAAAAAGCTTTCAATTCCCCAGGAGGCCGTGCTGGATTCGGGTACGGACCAGAGGGTTTTTGTCGCCAGGGAGGGCGGCTATTTCGAGCCGCGTAAAATAACCCCGGGTCCAAGCGTGGACGGCCGTTTGATCGTACTCGACGGATTGAAGGCAGGAGAGCAGGTGGTAACGTCGGCAAACTTCCTGATCGATTCGGAAAGCCAGCTCAAATCCGCTGCCGGCGGCATGGGAGGAGCGCATGCCGGCCATGAGGCTGCCGCCGGAGATACGGTGCTAAAGTCCGCAGAGCCTGCCGCGGACCATTCCGGCCATACGCCATAGAGTGTAGATGATACATGATTAATAAAATCATTGATTTTTGCGCGAACAACAGATTTATCGTTTTCCTGTTCGTTGGAGCCGCAGTTGCAACCGGCATCTACTCGATGCGGCACATCACCCTGGACGCCATCCCCGACCTCTCGGACACCCAGGTTATCATCTATTCGAAGTGGGACCGAAGCCCCGACATTATAGAGGACCAGGTCACCTACCCTCTTATCGCGGCCATGCTTGGCGTGCCGAAAGTAAAAGACATACGGGGGTTCTCCGATTTCGGCTACTCGTTCGTATATGTCATTTTCGAAGACGGGACCGACATCTACTGGGCAAGGTCCCGAACGCTTGAATATCTGAACAACATACTTCCAAAGCTCCCGCGCGACGTCCAGGTGGAGCTTGCACGCGATGAGACGGCCATTGGGTGGGTATTTGAATACGCGCTCGTGGACAAGACCGGCAAGCACGATCTTGCGCAACTGCGCTCGATTCAGGACTGGTTTCTGAAATACGAAATCCAGTCGCTGCCGGGCGTTGCCGAAGTGGCGCCTATCGGGGGATTTGTCCGCCAATACCAGGTAAACCTCGATCCCAACGCCCTGCTCTCTTACAAAATACCGATGGAGAGGGTGATAGGCGCAATTCGAGAGAGCAATAACGACGTCGGGGGACGGCTCGTCGAGTTCTCAGGCCGCGAGTACATGGTGCGGGGCCTGGGCTACGTAAAATCGCTTAGCGACATAGAAAACGTGGTCGTCGGGACCAATGAGATGACCGGCACACCCGTTTTGGTCAAAAATCTTGGCAAAGTCGTCTTGGGTCCCGACATTCGCCGGGGCGTGGCCGACCTTGACGGGGAGGGTGAAACCGTGGGCGCAATCGTCGTTATGCGCTACGGCGAAAACGCGTTGAATGTCATCGACAGGGTCAAGACCAAGCTGACCGAAATCGCTCCCAGTCTTCCCGAGGGGGTGAAAATCGTTACGACCTACGACCGGTCTGACCTTATAAACCGGTCCATCGACACCTTGAAACATACGCTGACAGAGGAACTGATAATAGTCAGTCTCGTCATCCTCATTTTTCTGTGGCACATTCCCAGTGCAATCATTCCGATTATCACGATCCCTGTAGCGGTCATAATATCGTTCATTCCAATGTACTGGATGAATATCACGGCCAATATCATGTCCCTCGGCGGGATCGCCATAGCTGTAGGCGCCATGGTGGACGCCGCCATAGTCGTTGTCGAGCAGACGCATAAAAAGCTCGAACACTGGGACACCGAAGGAAGGCCCGGCAGTTTCAAGAACGTGGTGATTGGCGCCGTAAAGGAAGTCGGAGGGCCCAGCTTTTTCGCGCTGCTGGTGATAGCGGTTTCCTTTATGCCGATATTTACGCTTGAGGCCCAGGAGGGCAGGCTTTTTAAACCCCTGGCGTTTACAAAGAATTTTTCCATGATTATTGCCGCCGTTCTGGCCATAACCCTGGATCCGGCAATCCGGCTGCTTTTCACACATATGAAAAACTTTTCGTTTCGACCGAGATTGCTCGCGCGCGTGGCAAACGCCCTGCTGGTCGGCAAAATTCACAACGAAGAAAACCACCCGATAAGCCGTCCGCTGATGAGAATTTATCATCCGGTCGTGGGGTTCGTGTTGAGACACCAGTGGTCCGTTATTGTGGCGGCCATCCTGGTCGTGGCGGTCACGTTCGCCCCCAGGATAGGTGTTTTCGAAAAAATCGGCTCGGAATTCATGCCGCCACTGGACGAGGGCTCGCTGCTATACATGCCCACCACGGTCCCTGGCATTTCCGTCACCGAAGCCCAGCGTGTGCTCCAACTCCAGGACAAAATCCTGAAATCGTTTCCGGAAGTCGAACGCGTGTTCGGCAAGGCGGGGCGGGCGGAAACAGCCACGGACCCTGCCCCTTTTTCCATGATGGAGACTGTGATCGTTCTTAAGCCGCAGTCCGAATGGCCAAAGATTCCGACTTGGTATTCGGACTGGGCGCCTGAGTGGGTAAAGGGCATCTTGCGCAGGTTCTGGCCCGACCACCAGAGCACAGAGAATCTCATCTATGGACCCGGTGGCCTGGATAAAGCCATGCAGATCCCGGGGGTTGTGAATGCCTGGACCATGCCGATCAAGGCTAGGGTCGACATGCTCTCGACAGGAGTGCGTACCCCCGTCGGCGTCAAGATCCTCGGCCCCGATCTCGATAAGATCCAGCGCCTGGGCCTGCAGATCGAGGCCGTGCTTAAGAACGTTTCAGGCACTTCCAGTGTCTTTGCCGAAAGGACGAGTGGCGGATTTTTCCTCGATTTCGATCTAAAAAGAGACGAACTCGCCCGCTACGGTCTGTCGGTAGCCCAGGTCGAGAGCACGATTACCTCCGCGATCGGAGGGGAAAACGTTTCGACCACGGTCGAGGGCCGGGAGCGCTATCCCATAGACGTCCGTTACATGCGCGATTACCGAAGCACGCTGGACACGCTGAAGAGGACCATGATCGCCACTGAGAGCGGGGCACAGGTCCCCATTGCCCAGGTGGCGGACATAAAGCTGGTATCCGGTCCCGGAATGATACGCGATGAGAACGGAAGGCTCAGCGGCTATGTTTATGTGGACATCTCCGGGCGCGACGTAGGCGGCTACGTCGAGCAGGCTAAAGAAGTTGTGAGCACTCACGTTGCATTGCCGCCCGGGTATACGCTCGTCTGGAGCGGACAGTATGAAAACATGCTCCGGGTGAGGGCCAGGCTGCTTGCCGTCGTACCGATCACGCTCCTGCTCATATTTTTGCTCATCTATTTCAATACCCGCTCGGCTGCAAAAACCCTGATCATTTTCCTGGCCGTTCCCTTTTCGGCAGTCGGAGCAATCTGGTTCCTCTATCTGCTCGGCTATAACATGAGCATTGCCGTTTGGGTCGGTCTGATCGCGCTCATGGGCGTCGATGCCGAAACTGGGGTGTTCATGCTTCTGTACCTCGATCTCGCTTATTACTCCAGGCTCGAGCAAGGGCTCATGAAAACCAAGGACGACCTGCGCCACGCTATTGTCGACGGGGCGGTCAAAAGGCTGCGTCCCAAGTTTATGACGGTGGCGGTCATGTTTATGGGCCTAGTGCCTATAATGTGGTCCACGGGGGCCGGCTCCGATGTGATGAAGCGCATAGCGGCCCCAATGGTCGGTGGCATTTTCACCTCGTTTATTATGGAATTGCTGGTGTATCCCGCAATCTATGAAGTCTGGCGCTGGCGCTTTTACCTGAAGAAAGAGACGAGTGATTCGGGGGAGACGCCGGTTTGATCAGGTTTGGACTTGATCTGAAAACGGCAGGTGCGGGCCTTGCCCCGCAATTCGACTTCAACCAACCAAGGAGAAGATAATGAGAAAAACGAAACTTATCGTTTTGTTGGGCGTAACATTTGGCCTGCTCGCTTTTGGCTGGAGCATGCCGGGGGTTGTACAGGCGGAATCTCAAAGCAAGTGCCCGGTCCTGGGCGGGAAGATCGATCAGAAAATCTATGCGGACTACCAGGGCAAACGCATATACTTCTGCTGCTCCGGCTGCATCGATGAATTCAAAAAAGACCCGGAAAAGTATCTAAAGAAGATGGAAGAGCAGGGCGTGACCCCGGCCAAAACACCGTAGGCAAGCTCTTTAGAGTGAATTTCGAGCGGGTCCTATACTGCATCGGTAGGACCTGCTCAAATTTTTGTACTCATGAATCTGAGCCGGCCTGCCGATATCATCTGAAAGGCGCGCGTCAACCAACAGGCCGGGCAACAGCATGAAAAACCATAATCCGGACGAATATCAATTCAATGAGAGGCGCTCGGGCGCGGACCGCCGCGCCCGCCCCACTTCGCCGTTTACCATTCAGAGCCTTGTCGGTTCCAGGCGCCGCTACCGAAGAAAAGAAGACTACCGAAAATACTTTTTCGTGGACCTGTACAGCCCATTTTCGATGGCCCTCCTGGTATTGACGCTCCTGCTTTCTATAACCGATGCATTTCTCACCCTGAGGCTGATCGGAGAAGACATTCGCGAATTGAACCCGCTTATGGAATTCTTTCTAAAGCTGGGTCCACTTCAGTTCATAATGGCCAAATGGTTTCTGACGGCTTGCGGCCTGACGACCCTGCTGATCCTCAAAAATTATTACCTCTGGCAAGGCAGGATCAGGACCGCCGCAGTGCTGCTCATTCTCCCTTTCTTATACCTCCTGCTCGTAGGCTACGAAATTTTCCTGCTGCTGAATGGATGAAAGGTTTGAAACAAATGCATAAGGTCCGAATTTTGATCCTGGCCGCAGCCTTCGTCGTTTTCGGCCTTACCGGCTGCGCGTCAGTAAACGGGATTAAGCCCGGAGACGGTGGGGCAGCCTCTCTGGAGAATGCGGACGATGCCTGGTGGTATGCCAGTTTCCACATCAACTGGCCCCAGGATCAAGACCCTTCGATGGACACGGACCTTCTGATCGCCCACAGGATTATAAGCCCGGTGCTGGAGCGTTATAAAAACAGGATCGTACTGTGGCGCTTTCACAGGAGGGCGGCTCGGGATGAGGCGGGACATCGATTCAGTTTCATCTTCTATGCGGATGCGGCAACTGCCCGCGAAATATACGCGGCAATCGACTCCAGCTCGGTTCTCGCCCGGCTGAAAACCCGGGGCGTGGTCGTCAGGGTCAAATACGACGATACGGCTGCCGTCAAAAGAGCCGGCATTGAGGCCACCAGCGACCCGAGTTGGTCTCCCATCCTTCAGAAGGCGTGGCCGTATTTCATCATGGGCGTCAGCCGGACATGGCTCGACTTGATTGAACGGTATGCCGGAGACGAAGGCAAGACGCCCATGACTGTGGCTGAAATGCTGGCATTTTACCGTGAGGTGGGCCAGCAAGTCGACACAACCTGGAAAAAAGAGGGGGGCCATGCTTTTTTACACCACCTGAATGCTCTTTTTGGATACGGTCCAGTCAATCTTCGCGGCAAAATCGACATGCAGTTTTAAGGACTTCGCAGTCTTGCGAAACGCATTACACTCTTTTGAGATGCATTTTAAGAAGCAGGTCCTCTTGTGAAACTCATTACACCCTTTTTCCACTCTCCCCCTTGCCCTCGCTTTTTTGAATTGCTAAGCTCTTGGCTTTAGAAGCAATGGACTGAATCCGTCCAAATCCCGATCTGCGATTTCCATATCCGGAAGAGAGTTTAATGATCAAGGCCGCAAGATTATTCGTCAAGTTGGTTTCCGGCGTTGGGATTCTCCTGGTTTTGCTTGCCGCGCTGGCGCTGATTCTTTCGCGTGTTCTTGACACCGACGCAATCGGCAGGAGCCTGGCGGCCGAACTGGAGGCCCGCTATCACATTCACTCCGAACATGTCAAAATAAGCTTTCTGCCATCTCCGCGCATGACATTGTTCGACGTCCAAACGACCCTCCCGGATACACTCACTGCATCGGCCGAGGCCGTGAGACTTCATCCCAGGATACTCCCCCTGCTCAGGGGCAAATTGGCGCCTGCCAAAATCGAGCTTGTGAATCCGATGGTGACAGCCATGCTGCCGGAGCAGGAGGGCGACCCCTCGGCCAAATCCTCTTCGCAGCGACTTTTGCATCTTAAGGACAGAATTTACCAGGTGCAGGGTCCGCTCCTCGCGGCATTGTCCGGCGTGGTTATAGACGCTCGAAACGGTGGGCTGAAACTCTACTCGGGACAAAACCGCGCGTTTTTTTTCGATGATATCGACATCAAGACCTCAGTTCATGCCCAAACGGTCGATTTCGAACTGACGAGCGGCAAATCCGATCTCTGGCAAGCCCTCACCTTCAGTGGCTGGGTGGACATGGGTACTCTGAAGGCCTCGGCTGAATTGAATCTGACCGGAGGCAATCCCGGGGACCTTGCGCGATATCTTAATACTCCCTTATTCAAAAGCATCGGCGATTCCCAGATAGAGTTGAGTCTTTCACTTTCGGCCTCCGGGCCTGGAAACGCACGGGTTGACTTCAATGCCTCGGTCCCGCGATTAAGTCTTGGTGAAGGGCCGCAGGGCATGGTCATGAGCAACGGCACATTTGGCGGCACGATTGCAATCGACGCCGACGGCATCGATTTTTCTCTTTCGCATTTCCGGTTCGATAACCCGCGTATAGACCTCACGGGGAGCCTCGCCGAAAAATATAGCGATCAGAGCATCGCACTGAATATCGAGGGGCGGGAGACCGACGTCGCTTCGGTCAAAAGCCTTCTGAATGCCGTTGATAAGGAAGATCCCGTTGTCCAGAAGATTTTTGAAATAATCCGCGAGGGAGAAATTCCGGCAGTCACTTTCAGCGCCAGCGCGAAAAGCCTCGCCGAGTCTGTTAGACCCTGAGAACTTCACTATCAAAGGTTCCATCGAAGACGGGGGCGTTTTCCCCCCCAAGGCGGAACTGCTCGTCTCCAATGTCAAAGGGGACCTGCTGATTAAGGACGGGGTCCTGGAGGCGACCAACGTCTCGGGCAGAACGGCGGCCGGCTCTTCGACAACCAATGGTGTGCTGAGAATCGGACTGCCCAAAGATAACCTCCTCTTTCACCTGGACCTTCCGCTTGAAGCCAACCTTTCCGAGCTGCCCGAAATTTTACAACGGGTTGTGGACAACGGGACTTTCAAGCAAGAACTGGCCGGCATCAAAGATGTGACGGGAAAAGCCAAGGGCAGGCTCATCCTTGGAGAAAGCCTGGATTCGGTCGAGTCTAAAGTTGAGGTCGGGCCTTTCCAGCTTTCCGCCCGCTACGCCCGTCTGCCCGAACCGGTCGACCTGGAGGGTCCTTCCTTCCTGCTCGACTCGAAGGAGTGCAAAGTCGCGGTGGCGTCTTTGGCCGGAAAAAGTGGAAAGTCCAGTTTCGAGAGTGTAGATCTCAGCTACTGGTGGGGCGGGGAAACACTTTTACAAATTGAATCCAAAGCCAGGTCCGTCCTTTCCATGGAGCTTTTGGGCCATTACCTGCGGGCGCACGAGTACTGGAGAAATTTTCTCGAGGGTGCACCGAAGGGCCTGCTGGTATTTGATTCCTTTCGCTTCGGCGGT
>CAWGZP010000166.1:0-6485 GCA_963826655.1 uncultured delta proteobacterium | reverse complement strand
GAGAAGAGCATTGGCACGGTTAATGGGTAAGGCTATTTTCAAGGTACCTTGGTGGGCGCGATAAAGCCGCGCCCACCAAGGCCGCTCTTAAAACCTGCCTCTGCGCCTCCGCGGTGAGAGTGGTTAAAAGCCGGTCACGCGGCGGATTCCTCACCCAGGTCTTGCGCCATGGCAAGTTCGTCTGCCGAGAAGACCTTGTCGATATCCAAAATGATTATGAATTTATCGTCCCGCTTCCCCATGCCTTTGATCAGCTTTGTATTTAAGCGGATCCCGATTCGCGGGGGCGGTTCGATCTGGTCCGGACCCAGGTCCATCACTTCCTGCACCGAGTCGACCAGGGCGCCCAACACTGTGGTCTCCCCATCGATATCGATCTCCACGATGATGATACAGGTATTTACCGTCGTTTCCGCCCGGGTCATTTTGAATTTCAAACGCATATCCACTACCGGCACCACTGTCCCCCGAAGGTTGATCACTCCGAGCATGAAATCAGGCGACTGCGGCACCTTTGTAACCACCGTGAAATCGAGGACCTCCCGGACCTTGCCGATGTCGAGCGCAAAAACCTCGTCTTCGAGCTTGAAGGTCAGGTACTGGTTTGTTTCGTTTATTGAGGACTCACTCATGCCAACTCCTTACTAATATCTCTCGAACTCTTCGTCCGCCACATCGGACCTGGCGTCCTTCAACAGATCCAGGGCAACACCGGCGCCCGATTTTTTGCCTCCGTTGAGCTTCTTCGGCATGCCGTGTGTCAACTGTGCCACGCGGTTTTTTGGGGCTGGTTTAACTTGCCGGCCGGCAACCACAACGCCTGTTTCCGTAGCCGCAGGGCCGTCGTCAAGTTTGAAAAATGAGATCGTGCCCTTAAGATGCTCGGCCTGGCTCGACAACTCGACAGACGTAGAAGCCATCGCCTCGGAGGCCGAAGCGTTGTGCTGAACGACCTTATCCAATTGCTGAATGGCCGTGTTAATCTGGCCCGCCCCGGAAGACTGCTCGTTACTGGCGGCACTGATCTCCTGGACCAGGTCCGCGGTCCTCTGAATATCCGGAACGATTCTTGCCAGCATCTCTCCGGCCTTTTCCGCGATCTGAACGCTGGAGGCCGACAGTTTATCGATTTCGCCTGCTGCCGTTTGGCTGCGTTCGGCAAGTTTTCGCACCTCGGAGGCCACAACGGCAAATCCCTTGCCGTGTTCGCCGGCGCGCGCCGCTTCGATGGCGGCGTTTAGCGCCAGCAGGTTGGTCTGGCGGGCAATTTCCTCGATAATGGAGATCTTGCCCGCGATTTCCTTCATGGCTACAACCGTCTCGGCAACCGACTTGCCCCCCTCTTTTGCGTCTCCGGCAGCCTTGAGTGCGATCTTCTCGGTCTGTTGCGCATTGTCGGAATTCTGCTTGATGTTGGCCGCCATTTGCTCCATGGAGGAAGATACCTCTTCCACCGACGCCGACTGTTCCGTCGCGCCCTGTGACAATTGCTCTGAACCGTTGGAGAGTTCCCTACTTCCAATGGCAACATTGTCGGCCGCTGTTTTCACGTCGACGATGATATCCGAGAGCTTTTTCACCATCCTCCCCAGGTAGATCATGAGTTCGTCCTTTTCAGAGCGCGGTTCGACCTCAACGGTCAGATCTCCCCCGGCGATCTCTTTCGTGATCGAGATGACAGTTCCCAGTGCATTCTTTACATTTTCGAGGTTCTTATTGATTTTGCTGAAATTGGCGTGAGCCTCTGCGGTATACTGATCCGGCTGCTCAAGAGCCAAGTCCATATCGAGATCGCCATCTGCAAGGCGGTGCAGGTTTTCAGCCATCCGTTCCACCTCAGCCTTGGTGAAGTCCCGATTTCTGATAATGGCTGTGAGGTCCTGGACCACCTCGACATAGCCGATCTTATCTCCCTTGTGGTTGATCAGGTAGGAGGTGTCCTGCTTGCAACTCGATCCATGCCAGTCGAAAAAGCTCTCTTTTACCCCTTTCTGCAGCTGGCGGATTCCGCACGCCTCCGAGTTGCATATATTGGCAGCGGCGTTGCTGCACGGAAGCCCCATCGATGAGTCACGGCCCTTGATCTGTCCCGCATGAACCAGCATCTCCTCGAATACCCTGTTCATGAAAGTCCAATTCATATCCATATCGGTAACATGGATAGGGAACGGAACCGAGTCGATAATGGCCTCATACCAGACATTCTTCTCCACCACCTTATCGAGGGTCTTGTTGATCCCTTCGACGATTTTCTGGAAATCTCCATTGTGCCGCTCGATATCGGCCCGTGTTTCGAATCTTCCTTCCACGGCTGCCTGCACCAACATGTTCACATCTTCGATAAGTATGTTCACATTGCTTATGCAGTTATTGGTGCTCTCCTTCATATCGTTGAAATCGCCCTTGAATTCATCGGTGATTTGCTCGGGCATTTGCCCCATACCGATCATACCCATACACTCGGCAGTCTTGTAAAGCGGGCCTATGACCGCATCGAGAGTATCGTTTACACCTCTAATAATCTCGCGGAATTCACCCTGGTGCCTTTCGGCATCGGCCCGAGTCAGAAGCTGTCCGTCAATTGCCGCGCCGGCCAGCATCCGGCTGTCTTCGACCAGGGCCTTGACGGCCTCGATCATTCCAATTAGCGCAGGAAGGTACTGGTCATTTTCAGACCGTTTGCCCGTTCCTCCATTGATTGACTTGAGCAATTCGAGGCTGCTGAGATCACCCCGTGCAAGCTTGATAGATATATCCTGAGCGACCATCAGCCTTTCCCTGACTTCGTTGACGCCATGTCCGACTTCAGCGTAAATTCCCACATACTGGCCTTCGACCTTTTCGGAATGATCGTTTATCGCCAGTTTCTGGAGCACGCTGTTGGCTTCAAGGAGTCCGCCGAAACCATCGATACAGTTATTGAGATTATTTTTGATCTGCTCAAAGGCTCCGTTGTAGCTATCGGTAATCCCGAGGGGAATCTCTCCCCTGCTTATCTGTTCCAGGTAAGAGGAAATGACCAGGATAGGCGCTCTGAACCCGTTGATCAGTTCATTGAGTCCCCCGACGATATCGGCCCACTCGCCGGCGAATCTATCGACATTGCCCTTGACGCTCAAATCGCCGTCCCTGCTCGCCTGGATCAGCATGGCAAGTTCTGCGCGCAGCGCGCCCATCGTATCGACGAAAGCGTTGATGCTTTCCTTGATGTTCTTGTAATCGCCCCGGTACTCTTCGGTGATCTTCTCGGGGATTTCTCCCTTGCTGACTTTGCCGATGTAGTCCATGGATACTTTCAAGGGAGCGGTCATGTTTTCAAAAATATTGTTCATGCCCCCCGCCACCTTGGAGAAAAAGCCCTCATGCCTGGAGGCATCGAGCCGGGTGTCGAGAAGACCTTCATAGGAAGCCACGCACACCTCCCGCACATCGACCAACATGGCGGAAAGAGCGTTTCTCAGGCGATTGAGGCTGTCTTTCAGTTCAACGTAATCGCCGTTGTAGCCTTCGGTTATCTCGTCGAAAATCTTGCCGTGGCTGAGTTGGCTGATACACTCCGAGGTGTGATGCACAGGATCGAGAACCGCATCGAGCATCCTGTTGACCTCAGAGAGGATTTGCTTGTATTCGCCGGAATGCATCGTCTCGTCGGCCCTCACGTTGAGGTTCCCCGCGATCCCGGCCTGGGCCAGTATATGGGCGTCTGCTGCAAACTTCTTTATCGCAAGAATCATTTCGTTAATGGAGCTGACGATGTTGTCGTCATTTTTGCCTGTTGTATCCAGCTCAACGGAAAGATCGCCCGCAGCAATACTCCGCGCGATCTCGACAATACGCCTCGGCTCGCATCCCAACTGACGACGGACAAACCTGCCGAAGAGTACTCCGGTTGCCAGACAGACGAGGGTCCCGAACGCTATGAAAAGCAGGAACGCACTTTCCGAAGCGGCAGACAATGACCTGCTTTCCCCCCACGCCATTTCAAGCCGAGCGGATTTTGCTTCGACGAGTTTCCGGATCCCTCTATCAACCGCCTCGGCGGACTTACGAAAGCCATCATCCGAAATCAACTTCGCGGCTTCAGGCTTATTACCTTCCGCCAACCGAAGGAACTTTTCCCGATACGATGTGAACCCGGCAAAGGCATCTTTCAAGTCGCCGGTCATCTTGCGTTCTTCGTCTGAGACGGCCTTTTTCTCCAGTTCGGCAATCCCCGTATCTACCTTTCGAGAAAGTTCCTGAATCGTTGCCGCAATTCCTCTATCCGCCGCCATGTTCCCGGCAAACGCCAGCTCACGCAAGCCGATGCAGATACGCTGATATGCCGCGTCCATTTGATTCAGAGTGATGACCGATTTTGTTTCGTACTCATGCGTGCCGGCATAGGAGGCGTCAATCGCTCTCATTTTGAAAATGCCGAACCCACCAATAATAGCCGCGATACAGGCGACAGCCAGAAAGCCTGCAAGTAACTTCACACTTAGTCCTCGATTAGTGAACTTTTCACTCATACCCATCTCGGTCTCCACATTTTATCTGTTGCCATTTGTATTTGGCGTCGTGCAGGTCGCCAACTCGCAGAGCGCCTGCAACTCCGTCCCCTTGTCGCATGGAAAAACGCTGGTCAGATTGAGAACTCTTTCAAGGTAGCGGGGAATAATCATGCAACAACATTAATGATCGGAGAATGGCAGCAAACAGATAAGAACGATGACCACTCCGAATCCAAACAGAGAACCAATTTTCATGTTTTTGACCATCTGCTCTTCCTCCTCAGCCAATTGACTGGTTGGTTGTAAGGAAAACATTCGTTGAAGTGAGACTCCCGGGTCACACCTCCGCTTTCCATCCTCTCTCGTGAGAAGTCACCCTGGCTGGAGGACCCTCAGTGGCCTGCGAAATGGACCCCATACTGTGAGCAGTGAAAGTGGAAATTTTGCGCATTTTGGAGGGCGCGATAAGACCGCGCCCTCCCCACAGCCCTTCCTTTTATCTCTCCTCCGATTACGCGGCGGATTCCTCACCAATATCTCGCGCCATGGCAAGTTCGTCTGCCGAGAACACCTTGTCGATATCCAAAATGATGATGAACTTATCGTCCCGCTTCCCCATGCCTTTGATCAGCTTTGTGTTCAAGCGGGTCCCGATTCGCGGGGGCGGTTCGATCTGGTCGGAACCCAGGTCCATCACTTCCTGCACCGAGTCGACCAGGGCGCCCAGCACGGTAGTCTCCCCGTCGATGTCGATCTCGAAGATGATGATGCGGGTATTTACCGTCGTTTCCGCCCGGGCCATTTTGAACTTCAAACGCATATCAACGACCGGCACCACAGCCCCCCGAAGGTTGATCACTCCCAGCATAAAATCGGGTGACTCCGGCACCTTCGTTACCATTGTGAAATCGAGGACCTCCCTGACCTTGACGATGTCGAGCGCAAACACCTCGTCTTCGAGCTTGAAGGTCAGGTACTGGCTTGTTTCGCTTATAGAGGATGCACTCATGCCAACTCCTTCCTAGTATCTCTCGAACTCTTCGTCCGTCGCATCGGATTTGACGTCTTTCGACAGGTCCAGGGCAATACCCCTGGCCGGACGATCCGCATGGGCGGCAGCGCCCGGTTGTTTGCCTCCGTTGAGCTTTTTGGGCATGCCGTGTGTCAACTGTTCCGCATGGCTCTTCTGAACCGGTTTGACTTGTCTGCCGCCTGCCGCAATATCTCTTCCGGCAACCGCAGAACCGCCGTTAAATTTGAAAAATGAGATCGCACCCTGAAGCTGCTCTGCCTGACTCAACAACTCAACGGACGTAGAAGCCATCTCCTCGGAGGCCGAAGCGTTCTGCTGAACGACCTGGTCCAATTGCTGAATGGCCTTGTTGATCTGATTCGCTCCGGAAGACTGCTCGTTACTGGCGGCAGTGATCTCCTGCACGAGGTCCGCGGTCCGCTGAATATCCGGAACGATTCTTGTCAGCATCTCTCCGGCCTTTTCCGCGACCTGGACACTGGAGGCCGACAGTTTATCGATTTCGCCTGCCGCCGTTTGGCTGCGTTCGGCGAGCTTTCGCACCTCGGAGGCCACAACGGCAAACCCCTTGCCGTGTTCGCCTGCGCGTGCCGCTTCGATGGCGGCGTTTAGCGCCAGCAGGTTGGTCTGGCGGGCGATTTCTTCGATAATGGAGATCCTGCCCGCGATTTCTTTCATGGCTACGACCGTCTCGGCAACCGACTTACCACCCTCTTTTGCGTCTCCGGCAGCCTTGAGCGCGATTCTCTCCGTCTGTTGCGCATTGTCGGAATTTTGCTTGATATTGGCCGCCATTTGCTCCATGGAAGAAGACACCTCCTCCACCGACGCCGACTGTTCCGTTGCTCCCTGGGACAATTGCTCGGAACCGGAACTCATTTCCTGGCTTCCCGCCATGACCTGATTGGCCACCAACTGAATGTTCGAAGCAACATTGGTGAGACCATCCACCATACTCA
>CAWGZP010000165.1:0-5160 GCA_963826655.1 uncultured delta proteobacterium | reverse complement strand
GAATTCCATGGAGCCGGCGGCTTGGCTGCCTGCGATACCGAGAGCATTGGTCATCTGTTCGGAGTTCAGCCCGAGGATTTTACCGGCAGCGGCGGCTGCCCCGAATGTCCCGCACGTTCCGGTGGGATGGAAACCGCGTCCGTAATGGCTGGCGGGATTGAGTGCCTTGCCCAGGCGGCACATAACCTCGTAGCCGACTACGGCCGCCAGGAGAAAGTCCTTTCCATCGCCCCCGGCCATGTCACTGGCGGCCAAAACCGCCGGGATGACGGCCGATCCGGGATGGGCCGAGGCTTCATTGCACAGGTCGTCGAAATCGAGAGCATGTGCAAATGCCCCGTTCAAAAGTGCCGCGTACTCGGGCGCAACCTTTTGGCGGCCTGCTACGACTGTTCCATTGCCGGGCCTGTCCAGGGTTTTGATGAAGTTAAGCATGACCCGGCTTGATTCGGCGGCTGTGCCGCCGGCCGCAACTCCTATCGTATCGTAGGCAAGCTTGATTGCGTTCTCGATAGCTTCCTTCGGGATGTCGCCGTATGAGAGTTCGGCACAAAAGCCGGCCAACCGCCTGGTAACACCCATTTGCTCTTCGTCCGATGTCATTTCCCGTCCTTCCGAGACAGACTATATATGCGCTAAGAACGGGAGACCTGTTGCCGCTCGGTAAACTCCAGCCCCTTGCGAAGACGCTCGAAAACGGTCTCTTTCCCCAGGACGTCTATTATTTCGAAAAGGCCCGGGCTTATCGTTCCACCCGTAAGGGCCACCCTGACCGGCTGGGCCAACTTGCCCAGTTTGATTCCCATGTCCGCAGCAATCTTTCTGAAAACCGGTTCGAGATTCTGTTCGTCGAAGACTTCGAGGCCGGACAATTCCCCTGTAAGCCGGACAAAGGCCTCGCGTATCTCGGGGGTCAGGAATTTTGCCGCCGCCTCCGGATCGAACTCGATTTCATCCACCATGTAGAACCGCATGGCTTCAGCCATTTCGGCCAGCGTACGCGAGCGGGCCTGAAGCGTGCGAATTGCCCCGGCTATATAGGCGTCGGGCTTATCGGGGTAACCTTGCAGGGCAAGAAATGGCCTCAGCAGCCCCACGAGTTCTTCCGGGCGTTTTTCCTTTATATAGTGGGCGTTCAGCCAAAAGAGCTTCTCCATCGTGAAGATGCTCGGAGATTTCCCTATGTTTTCAATAGTGAACTTCTCTATCAACTCGGATCGGGAGAAAATCTCCTGATCGCCGTATGACCAGCCCAGCCGCACGAGACAATTCAACAGGGCTTCGGGAAGAAATCCCATGGCCTTGTACTCGACGACTGAGGTCGCCCCATGACGCTTAGAAAGAGGTGAGCGGTCCTCGCCATGGATCATCGGCAAGTGGCCGAATTCGGGCAGTTTCGCGCCCAACGCCCTGTAGATGAGAATCTGCCTGGGCGTGTTGTTCACATGATCGTCCCCGCGGATCACGTGCGTGATGTTCATCGTGACATCGTCCACTACGACGGCGAAGTTATATGTTGGCATACCGTCGCTTTTTACGATCACGAGGTCGTCGAGTTCCGCGTTTTCAAACGATATGGGGCCTTTTATAATGTCTCGAAGAACGGTCGATCCTCCGTCGGGGGTCCGGAACCGGAGCACCCTGTTCGGGCCGGGGCCCAGGCCTTTTGCACGGCAGGTCCCCTCATATTTTGGCTTGCGCCCCTCGGCCATTGCCGCGCTTCTACGCTTCTTCGAGTTCTTCGGGGGCGCATTCGCACCAGTACGCATGATTGGAATCAATTAGCCTGCGTGCATACTCGCGGTAAGTATCCAGCCTGTCGGTCTGGAAATAAGGGCCTTCGTCCCAATTAAGATCCAGCCACTTCATCGCGTCCAGGATGGCTTGCACCGACTCCTGGGTCGAACGTTCCATGTCGGTGTCCTCGATCCTGAGTATAAATTTGCCGCCCCGGTTGCGGGCGAAGAGCCAACTGAACAGTGCTGTGCGCGCCCCTCCAATGTGTAGATACCCAGTTGGACTGGGGGCAAATCGGGTTATTACTGGTCCCATTTGACGATACTCCTGTCGGCGGACGGACATTAAGCCCGTCTATTCGTTGATGAATGCCGTAAAAAGCGGGCATTTTCAATAACATAATATTCCCCCGAACTCAACGGTGCTTACCGGGAAGAAAATAGAAATTGAGCGCTTGTCCTTATATACCACCCCTACACTACCTCTCCAAACTTTTAGATGGAGCAATCGAGTCCCGTCCTTTTGATTCATGCGGTTTTTCCCCGGGAACACGAATGCCTCGTTGATTTCAGCTTCAAAGTAAACTAATTAAGGACTTGCCCATTTTATCGTGCTCTGGCACTATCGAGCCGTGCGTAAAAGGCGGGGGCCTCTTCTTGAATACATTTCCCGTTTGAAAATTTCGCTGAAAATCATGCAGAAAGGTATACCCATGAGCGGATACATCCGTTTTCTCGGTCTGGTCTTAATGACACTGTTCCTTGTAGCATGTCACGGAGGGAAGGGTGGAAGCGCCCAAACGGCGGGCTACACGCATTCGCCTCAGCCGGAGGCCTCTTCGCCCTACAAGGTGAAGGTGGCGAACGTATACAACGATACGCCCGAGGTCTATGAGGTGGACGTAATCGGTGGTCTTTGGAGCGGACTCGACGATTCGCTGAAAAAACGCGGAATGCTCTGGACGCCGGAGGCCGGAGGCGCGCCCTACACGCTGGAGGCTCACATCGTACTCTTCAAGGAGGGGGACATGCTTTGCCGCTGCCTTCCGTGCGTCGGGGACGCCGTCCTGAGCGTAAGAGCCGAACTCATGCAAGGCGGTAAAACGCTGGCAACGATTGAGTCGAAACGCAAGATCGGGTTTGGCAAGGACTTGACGAGGCGAAGCGCCTGGAAAAAGGTATTCGACGAGGTCTCGGAAGACATAGTCAATCAGGCTGCAAAGAAGTTATAACGAAGGAGCATGAAGCGACGGCATCCCACCCTTTTCCAGAGGAGGAAATGCTGTGTGGGCGCACTCGATTTCGCCCCTTTTTTAAACAAGGCAGGGGGATTTTTGAGGACTGAGCGCCATTTTGGATGCAGCTTTGTATTAACGGGTGAGTGCTGTATGGCAAAAAATGCCCTGGACCCGGTCCCCGGAGATCCGTTCCATCCTGGTTTGAAACCCGCTTTCTGCAAGGTCGCCTTTCGGTCCGAAGCCATTAAAGACAGCGCCCTATCTAAAATTGATTGACACCTCGGCGAATATATTTATACTTGATTGTTTATTTTGCGGAAGGGTAAATAAATGCGCGTTCGCGTTGACGAAATACCGGAGTCGGGACGCACTCTCAGGTTCCATTGGGAAAAAGACAGGTTGATGCAGTTCGTTCCGCCTGACGACCCTTTCAACCTCGATCTGCTCCATCCTGTCAACGTTGTGCTGGACCTCAACAGGCATCCGGACCACATACGAATTACAGGAAAAATAGAAGGCCATCTGAATGTTAGTTGCCATCGCTGCCTCAAATCGTTTCCATTCCTTCTCGACGAGCCGGTCGACATCTACCTGATCGAAAAGGAGCGGATTCCTGAAGAGGAAGAGCGGGAACTCGAACCCGAAGAAACCTTCTATGAATTCTTCGATGGAGAGGTGATCCAGGTGGATCAGCTCGTAGCCGAGCAAATATTTCTTGCGCTGCCGGTAAAGCTGCTTTGCAGCGAAGATTGCAAGGGCATCTGTCCCGGGTGCGGAGCAAACCTCAATGAAGAGGCTTGCCGGTGCGGGGCCGACCGCGGGCAGTCTCCTTTTGAAAAGCTCAAATCCATAAAACCGGGGTTGCCCGAACCCATCGACTAGGTTTCCCCGAAGCAGGCAATGCCCGCCTTTTGCGGGCATATTCGAAATCAGGAGTTCAAAAATGGGTGTACCGAAGAGAAAAACGTCCAAAGCCAGGCGAGATAAACGGCGGGCCAACCATGTGGTTGCCGCCCCGGCGCTGGCCACTTGCGCCCAGTGCAACGAGATGCATCTGGCACATCGCGCCTGCCCAAACTGCGGGTACTACAAGGGCCGGTTGGTCCTGGAACTCGAGGAAGAATAGCGCCCCGTAGCGGCGCGCTGAAAGAGATCGACTATACGGGCTTTCGCAGCCCGCCGCGCCTTTTCGAACCGCGGAGCAGGAATGCGCCATCCGTGACGAAGTTGGGGCCGGAGTAGGCTCGTCAAGGCTGAGTCTATCTCAGAAGGGGCGCTCCTGGCCCGATCACACGCGAACTGGTGTTGATCGGAAACGAACCTGCTGTCCGGGAGTCGCTTGGCAACAGGTCGTCGGGCTCTCTGTCTCCTCTCGAAGAAGTACATGCTCCCATCGCGATTTCGACGGAGGAATCAGGCCCGGTCGCCATCCGCAAGAAACGCGACGCCTCCCTCAGCGTGGCGATGCGGATGCTGGCCGCAGGCGAAGTGGATGCCGTGGTCAGCGCCGGGAACACCTCGGCGATTGTCGCTGCCGCAAAGCACTTCGTCGGACTGTTGCCGGGACTCAGAAGGCCCGTTCTCGCAGTTCCGTTTCCGATTCCTGCCGAACATGGCAGACCGGTTCTCCTGGACGCTGGAGCGCACGACGAGTCAGGGGCCTTGCACCTGCCTCAGTCTGCCGCGCTTGCCTATATTTACCTCAACGTCAGAGAGGGAATCGAGCGCCCAAGTATAGGCCTGCCGAACATCGGACATGAACCGGTAAAGAGCGCCCGGGCGGTGCAGCGCGCTTTCGCCTCCTTATCAAACGTTCCGGCTTGAACTTTGTCGGAAACCTGGAACCCAATGACCTTTTCAAGGCCCACAACGTTAGAGTTTGAGCAGGACGGCTCGCTTGCCGTCTTCAAGTATTTCAACGCCATGCTTACTCTTGTAAATTTTAAGAAAAAATGGGGATTTGCGCCAAAGCAAGCCTCCGAATCCAGAAGACAAGGATCTTGACTGTGGATTATTTTTTAACTGAACGACAGCAGACGATACGCAACCTTGCCGCTAAGATCGCCAGGGAAAAAATTCTCCCGATCAGGGCCGAGCTTGACGCGACCGAGGAATTCCCCCGTGAGATCATGAATGTGCTCGCGCAAACAGACCTTTTCGGCCTGTATATACCGGTAGAATATGGC